>JANMRY010000035.1:0-27002 GCA_031388695.1 Anaeromyxobacter sp.
GCTGCCGCGCACGCCGCGCACGAAGGCGCCGAAGAGCCCTTGCACGGCGTAGGCGCCGGCCTTGTCGAGCGGCTCCCCGGTGGCCACGTACCAGGCGATGATCCGCTCGTCGAGCGGCGCCACGTCGACCTCGGTGGCCACCACCTCGCAGAGCTCGAGCCGGACGGCGGGGCGGCGCACGCAGACCGCCGAGATGACCTGGTGGCTTCGCCCGGAGAGGAGCCGCAGCATGCGGGCCGCGTCGGCGGCGTCGGCCGGCTTGCCGAGGATCTGGCCGTCGACCGCCACGGTGGTGTCGGCAGCCAGCACCAGGTCACCGTCCACGGCCCGGGCCTTGGCCAGCGCCACGCGGCGCACGTAGGCGGCCGGCGCCTCGCCGGGGTGGACCGACTCGTCGGCGTCGGCGGGGCGGACCTCGAGGGTGAAGCCGAGCCCACCGAGCAGCTCGCGCCGGCGCGGGCTCCCCGAGGCGAGGGTCAGGACCATGGCGGCGGCGCCGCCCCGGCTACTCGACGCCGGGCCGGACCGGGCCCGTGGCCAGCGCCGGGTTGACCTCGACCTTGCCGCCCTCGCGCAGCTGCTTGAGCCAGGCCGACTGCACCTGCCCCTCGCGCCGGTTGCGCAGCCGGGTGGACACGTCGGCCTTCTGGGCCTCGAACCGGGCGGCGTCGGGCTGCTCGCGCTTTTCAACTACGGCCACGATCGGCCCCTGCGCCGAGGCGTAGACGGTCGGGAGCGGCTTGCCGGCCACGCCGGAGAGCGCCGCTGCCGTCAGCCCGGGCACGCTGCCCAGCTTGGGCAGGTAGGCGGCCTCGCTGCCGAAGAGGCCGGTCGAATCTGCGGCCACCGTCACTCCGCCCAGCTTGACCACCCGCTTGCCGGGGGCCTCGGCGGGGAAGAGGGCGGTGAGCGACTGGCCTGCCTGCACCGCGGCCAGCGCCGCCTTGCTCCGCTCGGCCACCAGCGCCGCGGCGCGGTCCTCCACCAGCAGCTCGGCGGCGAGCTGCGGACGGGCCGCCTCGAGCGGCACCTTCACCGCCTCGACCACCTCGTCGGCCTTGATGAGGTGGAAGCCGGAGTTGGTCTTGACCGGGCCGGAGAGACCGCCGGCCTTGAGCGCCATGGCGGCGTCGGCGAACGGCTTCTCCACCAGCCCCTCGCTGACGAAGCCGAGCTCGCCGCCGCGGGTCTTGGTGTTCTGGTCGTCGGAGGCCTGGGCGGCCACCTTGGCGAAGTCCTCCCCCTTGGCGACCCGCTGGGCGATGGCCTCGAGCCGGGCCCGGGCCGCGCCCTCGTCGCCGCCGGCCACCTTGACGAGGATGTGGCGGGCCTTGACCTTGCGGGGCTGGTCGAAGCGGGAGGGGTTCTCCTTCCAGAACTTCTCGATGCGCGCCCCCTCCTTGGCGGCGAAGGCGGCCACCTCGGCGGGGCTCGGCTTCTTGACCTCGAGGCGGGCCCCGGCGAGCGGGAAGCGGACGAAGGAGAGCGAGGCCCGGTCGTGCTCGGCCGACCAGGCCGCCTTGACCTCGGCGTCCGAGACCTTCACGGTCTCGCGCAGCCCGGCCATCATGCGCTGGTAGAGCAGGTCCTCGCGCAGCACCGCCTCGAAGCGGCTCTCGGAGCCGTAGGCGCTGGCCACCGCCCGCTTGTAGCCCTCGCGGTCGAACTTGCCGTCGGCCTGGAAGCCGGGGATCTCGAGGATGGTCCTGGCCAGCTCCGCGTCGGAGATGGCCAGTCCCTGCTTGCGGGCCTCGGCCACCACCAGGGCCCGGTCGACCACCTGGTCGAGGGCGATCTTCGACAGCCCCAGCTGCTCGGCCAGCTCTCGCGAGAAGCCCTGGCCGGCCTGCTGCTGGAAGTTCCGGAGCAGGTTTCCGTAGGTCCGCTCGTACTCGGCGACCGAGACCACCTCGCCGTTGACCCTGGCCGCCCAGGCTGGGTCCTGGCCTCCCGAGCAGCCCTTGTCGAAGGATCCCGGCCCGAAGCTGACGACGAAGACGATGATGATGGCGAACAGGAAGACGTAGGTGATGATGCCGCCCTTGTTCGCTCTGAGGTTGTCCAGCATGGGCGCTTACGGCTCCTGGTGCGGGTGCGTGGAAGAATCGGCGCGCGGAGGCGCCGGAAGGTTGAAGAACCTAGTCAATAGTCGCTAAAATGCAAGGGATTTTGCCCCAGTCGGAGACTCCGTGCCATCCCTCCTCAGGCGGTACCGCGAGCTGATCCTGATCGCGGTGCTGCTCCTCCTCCCGCTGGCCGTCTTCTTCGCGAACGCCAAGAAGCCGAGCCAGCACTCGCGCGTCGATCGCGCCGTGCTCTCGCTCACCGCGCCCCTCGAGAAGGGCGTGGGCGCGGCGGTGGTCGGCCTGCTCCGGGCCTGGGACGGCTACGTGGCGCTGCGCGGCGCCCACCAGCGCGCCGGGGTGCTCGGCCACGAGAACCAGGCGCTCCAGCTCCAGCTCCAGCTGCTGCGCCACGAGGCGACCGAGAACGACCGGCTCCGCAAGCTGCTGGCCATCGCCGAGGCGGCCCCGGCGCGCAGCTACACCGGCGCCCGCGTCATCGGGGTGCGGGCCGAGCCGTCCGGGCTGCAGCTGGTGACGCTCGACAAGGGGAGCGACGACGGGCTCTCGCGCGGCATGCCGGTCGTCACCGGGCAGGGGGTGCTGGGACGCGTCCACTCGACCGGCGGCAGCACCGCCGACGTGCTGCTGGCCATCGACCGCAACTCCTCGATCGCGGTGCGGGTGGAGCGGACCCGGGCGCGCGCCAACGTGCGCGGCCTCGGCCGCCCCGGGCTGGCCCGCCTCGACTACGCCGTCCGCAGCGAGGACGTCATCGAGGGCGACCTGCTGGTCACCTCCGGCACCGACGCCATCTTCCCGGCCGGATTGCCGGTGGGGCGGGTGACCGGCCTGCAGCGCGCCGCCCACGGCCTCTTCCTCGAGGGCTCGGTCATCCCGGTGGTCGACCCGACCCGGGCCGAGGAGGTGCTGGTGATCACCTCCGGGGCCCGCGACCGCGACCTGCCGGCCGCGGCGGCCGTGCCGGGCGCGGGGAGGCGGCCGTGAAGCCCCTGGTCCACGCGCTGCTGGCGGTGGCGCTGAGCGGCCTGCAGGCGGCGCTGCTGCGCCAGGTGGGCGGCGGCGCCTTCACGCTCTTCCTCCCGGTGATCCTGCTGGTCCACCTCGCCATCACCACCGACCTGGTCGACGGCGCGGTGGCGGCGGCCGCGATCGGGTACGTGCTCGACGTCGGCGGCGGCGGGACCAAGGGGCTGCTCACCTCGCTCGCGGTGGCCACCTTCCTCGCCATCCGGGTGGTCCGCGTCGGCGTCGAGGTGCGGGGCTGGGCCGGCTTCGCGGCGCTCTGTGGGCTGTCGGCCTTCGCCATCTCGACCAGCGCCCTGGCCCTGGTCCGGGCCGCGGCGCCGGCCGAGCTGCGCCCGGGCTGGGACCTGCTGCCGCGGGTCCTGCTGGGCGCGCTCCTTACCGCGCTGGTGGCGCCCCTGCTCGGCCTGCTGCTGCGTCGCATCGACGGCCTCTTCAAGGAGCGGGCGCCGGAGCTGGCGCCCTAGCGGCCGGACCGGTCGTCATGTCGATCCTCCCCACCACCCCGTCCGGCGCCGTGCAGCGCGAGTTCAGGCCCCGCCTGGCCTGGGCCACGGCGGTGATCGGCCTGGCCTTCCTCACCTTGCTGGGCCGGCTCTACCTGCTGCAGATCGTCCGCGGCGACGAGCTCAAGGGGAAGGCCGACGAGAACTTCGTCAAGGAGCTGCGGGTCCCGGCCGACCGTGGCCAGATCCTCGATCGCAGCCAGCGGGTGCTGGTCGACTCCCGCCCCAGCTTCAACGTCACGCTCACCCCGTTCTACTGCGGCAAGCAGTGCGGCGAGATCCTCGGGCGCCTCGCCGCCATCCTCTCGCTCTCGCCCGAGGAGGTGGAGCGGGCCCAGGGGCAGCTGGCGGCGGCCCGGAAGCTGGAGCGGTTCCGCCCCTACGCCGTCAAGGTCGACGTCAAGCGCGAGGAGCTCGACGTGCTGGAGGCCAACGCCATGGACCTGCCCGGCGTCGACGTCCAACCCATGCCCCACCGCAGCTACCGCTATGGCCCGCTGGGCGGCCACCTGATCGGCTACATGAACGAGGTGGGGGCCGACGAGCTGCGCCGGCTCAACGAGGAGCTGGGCCGCGCCGGGAGCCCTCAGGGCCCCTACCTGCTGGGCGACTACACCGGGCGGCGCGGGCTGGAGCGGCGCTTCGAGCGCGAGCTGCGCGGGGTCGACGGCAAGCGGCGCGTCGCCGTGGACGCCAAGGGGCGCGAGAAGGCGGGCGAGTTCATCGCCGAGGAGAACCGGGTGGTGGCGGCCACGCCGGGGCGCAACCTGGTGCTCTCGCTCGACTGGCGGCTGCAGGAGCTGGCCGAGCGGACCTTCCCGGCCACCGCCGGGGTGGTGCTGGCCATGGACGCCAAGACCGGCTTCCTGCTGGCGCTGGTCGACCGGCCCGCCCCCGACCCCAACAAGATGTCGGGGCGCATCAGCGGCGCCGAGCTGGCCCGCATCCACGACGACCCGCTCCAGCCCGAGCTCTTCCGCGCCATCCAGCAGCACTACCACCCGGGCTCGACCTTCAAGGCGGTGACCTCGATCGCCGCGCTCGAGGAGGGGATCTTCCGCCCCGGCACGCTCGTCAACTGCCCCGGGCACTTCAACATGGGGTCGGCGCGCTGGCGCTGCGACAACGAGGCCGGTCACGGCGCCGTCGACTTCACCCACGCGCTGGGGGCGAGCTGCGACGTCTTCTACTACCAGGCCGGGGCCCAGCTGGGAGCCGACCTGCTGGCCAAGTGGGCGCGCAAGCTCGGGCTGGGGGCCCCGACCGGCTTCGACATCGCCGGCGAGGTGCCCGGGGTCATCCCCGACGTGGCCTGGCACGACGCCAGGGTCCCGGGCGGCTACCAGAAGGGGATGGTGGTCAACCTCGCCATCGGCCAGGGGGACGTCAACGTCACGCCCATGCAGCAGCTGGTGCTCTACGGGGCGCTGGCCACCGGCGTGCTCTGGAAGCCGCAGGTGGTGCTGCGCATCGAGGACTCCGACCGGCGGGTCCTGCAGGAGTTCGCGCCGCAGGAGCGCGGCCGCGTGGAGCTGAAGCCCTCGACCCGCGAGACGGTGCTGAAGGGGTTGCTGGCGGCGGTCAACGAGCCGTACGGCACCGCCTACTGGCAGCGGCTCCCCGACGTGAAGCTGGCCGGCAAGACCGGCACCGCCCAGGTGGTCAAGCTCGGGGCCCGCCGGCTCAAGGCCGAGCAGGTCGACTACTTCGAGCGCGACCACGCCTGGTTCGCCGTCTTCGCGCCGGCCGAGGATCCGGAGATCGTGGTGGTGGTGCTCAACGAGCACTCCGGCTTCGGCTCCACCAACGCGGCGCCGACCGCGATCGAGCTGGTGCGCAGCTACTTCAAGTTCAAGGCCCAGGACGCCGCCGAGCGGGGCGGGCCGGTGCCCGAGCCGCCGCCGGGGCCGCGGCCCGTGCCCTCGCCGCCGGCCTCACCCGGCGCCGTCGACCGGCCCAAGCTCGGGGCCACGCCGGCGCCGGCAGGAGGGGACCATGGCTGACGTCTCGCTCACCGCCGCCACCGAGCGGCGCCGCCTCGAGCTCTTCCCCTGGCACGTGGCGACGGCGGTGACGCTCATCTGCCTCCTCGGGGTCTGGAACCTGGCCTCGGCCTCCAGGAGCGCCCACGCCCCGGTCTGGATCGCCCAGGCCTGGATCATGGGGGCCGGGGCGCTGCTGGCGCTGGCGGTCACCCTCTTCGACCACCGCAACTACCAGCGGCTGGCCTGGGTCTTCTACGCGGCGGTGCTGGTCCTGCTGGTGCTGGTCTACTTCAAGGGTCGTACGGTGATGGGGGCGCGCCGCTGGATCGGCTTCGGCGCGCTCAACCTGCAGCCCTCCGAGCTGGCCAAGATCGCGGTCATCATGGCGCTGGCGAGCTGGTTCCACTTCGACGAGGACCGGCGCAAGACTCCCCGGGGGTTCGCGGGCATGCTGATCCCGCTCGGCCTGACGCTGCTGCCGGCGGTGCTGATCCTGCGCCAGCCCGACCTCGGCACCGCGCTGGTGGTGGTGGCGATCGGCGGGACCATGCTGCTCTTCTCGCGCATCCGCTGGCGCACCGTCGGGGTGCTGGTGGCGGTGGCGGCCATCGGCGCCACCTTCGCCTACCCGCACCTCAAGCCGTACCAGCGCAAGCGGATCGAGACCTTCCTCAACCCGGAGGGGGACGCCCTCGGCGCCGGTTACCACGCCATGCAGTCGAAGATCGCGGTCGGCTCTGGCCAGGCCCTCGGCAAGGGCTGGGGGCAGGGGACCCAGACCATGCTCTCCTTCCTGCCGGAGCAGCACACCGACTTCATCTTCTCGGTCTGGGCCGAGGAGCACGGCTTCGTCGGAAGCCTGGTGCTGCTGCTGCTCTACTTCTGGCTGATCGCCTCGGGCGTCGACATCGCGGGGAACGCCCGCGATCGCTTCGGCCACTTCCTGGCGGTCGGGGTGACCGCCATGCTCTTCTGGCAGACGACCGTCAACATCGGCATGGTCACCGGGTTGTTGCCGGTGGTCGGCGTGACCCTGCCGCTGATGAGCTACGGCGGCTCCTCGGTGCTCTCGGTCTTCCTCGGGCTCGGCCTGCTGCTCAACGTGGCGATGCGCCGCTTCATCAACTAGGAGCGCCAGCCCTGGCTTCTGCGCCGGGCGGGGGCTGGGCGGGTGCGGCGAACGCCCGCCGCAGCGCCGCCGCCAGTCCGTTCCGGTCGACCGGTTTGACGAGGAGCGCCCGGATGCCGAGGGCCAGGGCCCGTGGTTCGTCGATGGCGTCGCCGTAGCCGCTGCAGAGGATGACGCGGGCCCCCGGCTGCTCGGCGAGGAGCTGGCGGGCGAAGTCGGCCCCGGAGAGGATCGGCATCGACTGGTCGGTGAGGACCAGGTCGAAGCCACCCGGCTCGCGCCGCAGCAGCTCGAGCGCGCTCAGGGCATCGGGGGCCTCGGTCACCGTGTAGCCGAGTGACTGGAGCACGCGCCGATGGGTGGAGCGGACCAGCGGCTCGTCGTCGACGATCAGGATCCTCTCGGTGCCGCGCTTCACGGAGCTGCCCGAGGCGGCCGCGGCCACTGCGGCCTCGCCCTGGGTCTGGAGCCGCGGCAGGTAGACCTCGAAGGTCGAGCCTCGCCTCGGGGCGCTCTCAACCCGGATGGCCCCGCCCGCGCCGGTGACGATGCCGTGCACCACGGCCAGGCCGAGTCCGTGGCCGCCCGCCCCGCCCTTGGTGGTCATGTACGGCTCGAAGAGTCGAGCCTGGGTCGCCTCGTCCATCCCGACGCCGTCGTCGCTGACCCGGAGCAGGACGTAGCGGCCGGCCGGGACGCCCGGGAGCCCGTCGTCGACCTCCACCGGGGCCAGGGTGACCTCGACGCGGCCCATGGAGCCGACCGCGTCGCGCGCGTTGGAGCAGAGGTTGAGGACGATCTGGTGGAGCTGCGTCGCATCGGAGAGCACCGAGCCGGTGCCCGCTTCGACCCGGGTCACGAACTCGATGGGCGCCGGGATCCCTTTGCGGGCCAGCGCCAGCGCCTTGGTCACCACCCCCGCGGCGTCGATGGGCCGGGGCGCGGGCTGATCGCGGCGGCTGAAGGCCAGGATCTGGCTGACCAGGTCGCGGGCCCGCTGGGCGGCCTCGCGGATCTGGAGCTGGCTCTCGTGAAGCGGCGAGCCGGCCTGGGATTCCTCCAAGGCGAGCTCGGCGAAGCCGAGGATGGGCACCAGGATGTTGTTGAAGTCATGGGCCACGCCGCCGGCCAGCCGGCCCAGGGCCTCGAGCTTCTCGGCGTGGCGGAGCCGCTCCTCCAGCCGCGCCCGCTCCTCGCGGGCCCGGCGCCGCTCGGTCACGTCGACAATGGTGAGGACCACCCGGCTCCAGTCAGCCTCGTGGCCGGCCGCCAGGACCCCACGCGCCACCACCCAGCGCCGTCCGCCCTGGAGCGTCCCGTTCCACCCCTCGGCGAGGGTCTGCGTCCGCCCTTCGGCCAGCTGGAGGAGCTCCTTGGCGAAGTCGACCAGGGTCTCGGGCAGGAAGACCCGGTGAAGGTTGGCGAGCAACTCGGCCTGGTCCCTGGCCCCCACCGTCTGGCAGGCCGTGGCGTTGACCTCGATGATCTTGACGGCCTGGGCACAGGCCGCCACGTCCTCCGGGTGCTCGAGGAAGTGGGCGCCCAGGTCGGCGACGCCGCGCGCGCGCAGGGCGTCGATGATGGCCTTGGCGCCGGAGAGGTCCTCCACCCAGACGCCGACCGGCACCTGGTCGAAGAGCTCGCGGAAGTGCCGCTCCCGCATCTCGAGGCGGGTCGCGTAGGCGCGCGCCTCGGTCACGTCGCGGAGCACAACCACGGTGTGGACCTCGGACTCGGAGAGGTAGGTCGAGGCCCGGACCTCCATGAGGAACTCGCTCCCGTCCCTCCGCCGGGCGCGCACGTCATACCGGTCGGGTGCCCCTGCTCCGGCGGAGCGGCGCCGCACCGCCTCGGCCACCCGATCGCGGTCGGAGGGGGCGATCAGGTCCAGGATGGGGGATCCGACCAGCTCCTCGGGGCGCTCGAAGCCGAACAGCCGGGCGTAGGCCGGGTTGGCGAGGAGATGGAGGCCGCGCAGCGAGACGCCCATCGCCTCGGTGGCGGCCTCGAAGAAGGCACGGAAGCGGACCTCGGCCTGGAGGCGCGAGTCGGGCGAGAGCTCGGCCAGGCGGCGGAAGGCGGACGGATCGAGGACGTCGGGCGCACCCGGTCCGGGGCTCGGGTTGCCGCTCATGTCGCTGGACTGGACTGGATCCATGGCCCCTTCAAAAATGCGCCAGAAAGCAACGGGCTCCCCGGCAGCTACGCCGTGAACTTCTTCACCGCCTCCTCGATCTTGGCCTTGTCGGCGCCGACCACGGTGCCGACCACCTGGCCGCCCTTGAAGATGAGCAGCGTCGGGATGGAGCGGATGCCGAAGCCCTGCGGGACCTGCTGGTGCTCGTCGACGTCCATCTTGCCGACCTTGAGCTTCCCCTTGTAGCGCTTGGCGATATCCTCGACGAACGGGGCGATCGCCTTGCAGGGGCCGCACCAGACGGCCCAGAAGTCGACCAGGACCGGCAGGTCGCTCTTGAGCACCTCGGCGTCGAAGGTGGCGTCCTGCAGGGTGACGATGTCGGTCGAGGCCATGGTGATCTCCTCAAAGAGCGGAAGCGCTGAGCCCTTTCTATGCGGCCCCCGCCGCGCTGGCAAGCGACGGCGAGAGCATGGTAATTTCCTCAGTCCCACGCGGAGTTGCGCGGGGTGATGGGAAGGATCGCGGATGGCAGGGCTGCTCTTCGTCTCGCAGGCCATGATCGACTCCTGGGCCGACCAGGGTCGGATCGACTTCGTCGGCAACGTCATGACCATGCTCTCCGGGGAGGGGAGGGGGCGCAGCTACGAGCTGGAGCCGGCGGTCCGCTTCCTGGCGCTGCTCGGCGCCGACCAGGACCCGCACCAGCTGCTCAAGAAGGTCAAGTCGCTGGTCCAGCTCAAGGAGCTGGGGGCCGAGGCGATAGACAGCTCGGTGGTGCTCGGCGACGTCGCCTACGAGGTGGAGCCGGGCTTCCTCGCCGAGATGAGCGCGCTGCAGGCCGCCGCCGCCGCCAAGGTCGATCCGGCCCGCGCCGCCGCCACCGCCGCCCAGGCCCGGCCCGCTGCCCCAGCCGCCCCTGCCTCGCAAGCCAGGTCCGCTTCCGCCGCCCCTGCCTCGCAGGCCCGGTCCGCTCCCGCCGCCGCCCCGCCCGCCTCGGCGCTCAAGCCGGGCATCCCGGTGGCGCCGCGGGTCGCCCCACCGGCCCCGCCGGCCCCGCCGCCGTCCGTCCCCGGGAGCACCCGGCCCACCTCCAGCCCCTTGCCGGCCAACCTGGAGGCCAGGCGCAAGGAGGCCGAGGACCTGGCCCGCTTCCTCCTCGACAAGCTCTCCTGATTCTCGTGATAGGAAGCGGCCTCCTCCCTCCGAGCAGGTGGGCGGCACCGCGGACACCAACCCCATGAGCCTCGAACTCCTTCGCTTCGCCGCCGGTCTCTACGTCGTGGCCGCCACCGGCTACCTGCTCTACTTCGCCCGACCCCGGTACACGCTGGCGGCGCGCATCGGCGCCTGGTTCCTCTCCGGCGGCGTGGTGGTCCACCTGGCCGCCATCGGGCTGGCCTGCAAGGAGTTCGGCGGGCTGGAGTGGTTCACGCTGCGCGGCGGCATGGTGCTGACGGCGGTGCTGCTGGCCGGCGCCTACCTGCTGGTGCAGCGCTTCTACCACCTGCCCTCGGTGGGGGCCTTCGTCACCCCGCTGACGCTGATCATCCTGCTCCCCACGCTCTTCGGCGAGGGGGGCGCCCCGGGGGTGGCCCCGGAGGCGCTGCGCCACCCGGCCATCACCGGCCACATCATGACCGCCTCGCTCGGCGTGGCCCTCTTCGGGCTCGCCTTCGGGGTGGCGCTCATGTACCTGCTGCAGGAGCGCGAGGTGAAGGGGAAGCGGTTCGGGGCGCTCTTCTCGCGCCTGCCGCCGCTCGGCTCGCTCGACAAGCTGACCGACCGGCTGGTCCGCATCGGCTTCCTCTTCTTCACGGTGGCCAGCATCGCCGGCGCCGTCATCGCCCGCTCGGTCTGGAAGTCGGCCTGGAGCTGGGACCCGCAGCAGGTCTCGACGCTGGCCATCTGGGCGCTCTACGGCGGCATGGTGCAGCTCCGCCACCTCGGCTGGCACGGGCGGCGCTACGCGCTGCTCACCGTCTTCGGCTTCGCCATCCTGGCCAGCTCCATCGTCACCCTGCGCCTCGTGCCCGGCCTCACCATGCACGCCGGCGAGTACAAGGGGCCGAACGCGGAGGCGGTGAAGTGATCGGGCGCGAGCTCTTCCTGGTCGGCCTCTCGCACAAGAGCGCGCCCATCGAGGTGCGCGAGCGGGTGGCGCTCAACGGCGACGATCTCAAGGCGGCGCTGCAGCAGCTGCGCGCCAGCCCGGGGGTCGAGGAGGCCTTCGTGGTCTCCACCTGCAACCGGGTCGAGGTCTTCGTGCAGGCCCAGGGCGAGGCGGCGGCGCGCGGCTTCTTCACCAGCCGGGCCCAGCAGGCCGCGGAGCACCTCTACGTCAAGACGGGGGCCGACGCGGTCCGCCACCTCTTCCGGGTGGCCGCCAGCCTCGACTCGATGGTGGTGGGCGAGCAGCAGATCCTCGGCCAGGTGAAGGAGGCCTACGGCCTGGCCAGCGGCGTGCAGGCGGCCGGCAGCTACATGTCGCGCCTCTGCAACCGCGCCTTCGCCACCGCCAAGCGGGTCCGCACCGAGACCGGCATCGGCCGCGGCGCCACCTCGATGTCCCAGGTGGCGGTCGAGCTGGTGGAGAAGATCTTCGGCGACCTGAAGGGGCGGACCATCCTGCTGGCCGGCGCCGGCAAGATGGGCGCGCTCTCGGCCAGGGCGCTGCAGGTGCTCGGCGCCGACCGGGTGCTGGTCACCAACCGCTCGGCGGAGCGCGGCCAGCAGCTGGCCGCCCAGGTGGGCGGGACCTTCCGCGCCTGGGAGGAGCTCCCGGCCTTGATGGTCGAGGCCGACGTGGTGATCGTCTCGACCGGCGCGCCGACCTACGTGCTCACCGCCGAGATGGTCCGGGCCGCCAAGAAGCAGCGGCGCCACCGCAACCTCTGCCTCATCGATCTCGCCGTGCCCCGAAACGTCGACCCGGCCTGCGCCGAGCTCGAGGACGTCTTCGGCTACGACGTCGACGACCTGCAGAAGGTGGTGAGCGCCAACCACGAGGCCCGCCAGGGGGAGGCGCTGAGCGCCGAGGCGATCGTCGAGGCCGAGGTGCTGGCCTTCACCCGGGAGCGCGAGACCCGGGCGGCCCTGCCGGTGCTGGTGACGCTGCGGCAGCGCGCCGAGGCGATCGCCCGGGCCGAGGCGGAGCGGACCCTGCAGAAGGCCGGCGGCGCCCTCGACGAGCGGACCCGGGCCTCGGTCGAGGCCATGGCCATCGCCATCGTCAACAAGCTGCTCCACCACCCCACCGTCAGGCTCAAGGCCTCGGCCGCCAGCGGCGAGAGCGCCCTCGCGGGGGCCGTGGCCGAGCTCTTCGGCCTCGACCAAGAGGCCCGGCCCGGCCGCCTCGCCCCCCACCGGAACGGAGCTACCGGCCCGGCCACCCCCTCACCGAAGAAGGACGACGAGTGACCATCCGCATCGCCACCCGCAAGAGCCCGCTGGCCAAGTGGCAGGCCAACCACGTCGCCGACCTGCTGCGCGCCCTCGAGCCGGGGCTCCAGGTCGAGCTGCACGAGCTGATGACCCGCGGCGACAAGATCCTCGAGGTGCCGCTGGCGCAGGTGGGCGGCAAGGGGCTCTTCGTCAAGGAGATCGAGGACGCGCTGCTCAACGGCGACGCCCAGATCGCCGTCCACTCCATGAAGGACCTGCCGGCCATCGTGGCCCCGGGGCTGGTGGTGGCGGCCATCCCGGCGCGCGAGGACCCGCGCGACGCGCTCTGCTCGCCGAAGTGGAAGACGCTGGAGAACCTGCCGCGCGGGGCCCGCATCGGCACCTCCTCCCTGCGCCGCTCGGCCCAGCTCAAGGCGATCCGCCCCGACCTGCAGATGGAGGTGGTGCGCGGCAACGTGCAGACCCGGCTCAACAAGGCCTCCGAGGGGCTCGACGCCGTGGTGCTGGCCTACGCCGGGCTGCGCCGGCTCGGCCTGGCCGAGCACGCCACCCAGGTGCTCTCGCCCGAGCAGATGCTGCCGGCGGTGGCGCAGGGGGCGCTGGCGCTGGAGGCCCGCGCCGACGACGCCGTCACGCTGGCCCGGCTGGCGAAGCTCGACGACCCGGAGACCCGCTTCCGCGTCGAGGCCGAGCGCGGCTTCCTGGCCCGCATCGAGGGGGGCTGCCAGGTCCCCATCGCCGGCCACGCCACGGTGAGCGGCGGGCAGGTCCACCTGCGGGCGCTGGTCGCCTCGCTCGATGGCACCCGGGTCATCCGCGGCGAGCGGCGCGGCCCGGTGGCCGAGGCCAGGGCGCTGGGCGTGGCGCTGGCCGAGGAGCTGATCGGCCATGGCGCCGACACCATCCTGAAGGAGGCCGAGGGTCAGACCGTCGGCCTCGGCGCGCCGGTCAGGAAGTAGGCGGCGTGGGGGCGCTGACCGGCCGGACCGTGGTGGTCACCCGCGGGGCGGGCGGCGACGACGCCCTGGGCGACCGGCTGCGCGCGCTCGGGGCCGAGGTGCTGGAGTTCCCGGCCATCGCCCTGGCGCCGGCCGCGGACCTCCGACCGCTCGACGCGGCGCTGCGGGAGCTCGACCGCTTCGACTGGGTCGCCTTCGCCAGCGCCAACGCCGTCGAGCAGGCGGTGGCGCGGCTCGACGCGCTCGGCATCAAGCGCGGCCTGCTGGCCGACCGGCGGCTCGCCTGCGTGGGGCCGGCCACCGGGGCGCGGCTCGAGGCGCTGGTGCGGGCTCCGGACCTGATGCCCTCCAGCGCCACCGGCGCTGCGCTGGCCGCCTCCCTGGCGCCGCACGTCCGCGGGCTAGCGGTGCTGGTGCCGCGTGCGGCCGAGGGCAGGCCGGAGCTGGTCGACGGGCTGCGCGCCGCCGGGGCCGAAGTGGCCGCGCCGGTCGCCTACCGGACGGTGCTGGCCGCGCCCGGGTCGATGGCCGGGCTCGGCGCGCTGCTGGCGGCCGGGCGGATCGACGCCGTCACCTTCGCCTCCCCCTCGGCGGTGCGGGGGGTGGTGCAGGGGCTGGGGGCCGACACGCCCCGGCTGGCCGGCGTGCTGCTCGGCGCCATCGGGCCGACCACCGCCGAGGCGCTGCGGGCGGCGGGGTTCGCGGCCGGCGTCGTGCCCGCGGTGCACGCGGCGGAGGCGCTGGCCGAGGCGGTGGCCACGGCGCTGGCGGGGGCTACTCCAGCGTGAACCACTGCACCTCGACCCGGCGGTTGAGGTTGCCGTCGGCGCCGACCGGCTCCTCCCAGCCGCGCCCCACCGTCTCGAGCCGCTTCGCGTCGAGCTTCGGGTGGCGCGCCAGCAGCGCCTCGCGCACCCCCACTGCCCGCTGCCGCGACAGCTCCATGGCCTTGAGCGCCATCGACCGCACCAGCTCCTCGCCCCCCTGCTTGCGGAACTCGGGCACCCGGGCGTTGTCGACGTGGCCGCGCAGCACCACCACCGAGCCCGGGCTCACCTGCAGGAACTGCTTCACGGCGTCGAGGAACTCGTTGTTCTTCGGCTCGGCCGGGTCGAGCTTCGCCGAGTTGGGCTCGTAGAAGAAGCGGATGTCCTTCTTGAGGAGCGGGTCGCCCTCCAGGGCGGCGCCGGCGCTGGTCTTGATGGGGGCGATGGCCACCACCTGCCCGGCGAAGAGCCCCTCCTTGGCCAGCGCCTCCAGGTGGGAGAGGTCTGGGAAGCGGGCCGAGTCGGACGGGTTCTTGATGACGTCGCCGTATGCGAGCACCGAGGACTGGAAGATCCCGCCGAAGGAGCCGGCCGAGTCGATGGTGCCCGCGAAGAAGGCGCGGTTCTCCGGCAGGTTGGCGAGGTGGACCTTGGCGAACTGGTCGGCCGCCTCGGCCTCGCTCCACTTGAAGGCCCTGGCCACCACCGCCAGGTTGGCCTTCTGGTCGTCGCGCAGCCGCCGGTTCCCCTCCAGCAGGCCGTGGACCAGCCCCTTGACCAGCTTCGGGTTCGATTCAGCGAACCCCCTGTTGACGGTGAGGATGTCGGCCACCACCAGCAGGTTCCGGTTGGTGACCAGCGCCTTGGCCCGGCCGCCCGAGGCCTCGAGCACCTCGTCGGTGCCCGGCGCCCAGCCGACACAGCCGTTGAGCCGGCGGCGCCCGCTCGCCAGTTCGGCCTGGTAGGCCCGGCAGCCGGCGTTGGCGTCCTCGTAGAAGACCAGCCCGACCTCGGCCGGCTCGGGCCGGCCGTCGAGATCGCGCAGCACGCGCACCTTCACCCCGGCCTCTCGGGCCAGGTAGCGCAGGAAGAACTCGGCCTCGTTGAACTGCGAGGCGGCCAGCACCTTGCCGGCCAGCTCGTTCACGGTGGCGATCCCGGCGTCGACCACCAGCATGTCGGCCCCGCGCGACCAGCCGATCTGCGCCGGGACCACCACCTGGAAGCCGCGCCCCTGCACCGCCAGCACGTCGGTGGTGGTGGCCGAGGCGGCGAAGCGGCCGTTGTTGAGCTGGCTCCAGGTCTCGCCCTCGCCGACCGTGAGCTTCACCTTGAAGCCGTAGGTGCGGGTGAAGAAGGAGTCGGGGTTGGGCTCGAGGCCGCCGTTGGCCACGATCAGGCCGCCGTAGCCGGCGTACTCCGAGATGTCGACCTCGACGACGCCGTCCTTGACGTGGTTGGGGGCGGCGGCGGCGAGCGGCGGCGGCCCGGTGACCGGCTCGACCGGCACCGGGAGCTTCCCCTCCGGGACCTTGACGCCCGCGGGGGCGGCCTGCCCGCCCGGCGCCGTGGCGGCCGCGCCGGCCTGGGTGGGCTCGGCGGCGCGGCGCATGAGGAGCCAGGCCCCGAGGCCGAGCAGCGACAGCGCCAGCAGGATGGTGATCAGGGTGCCGGCGGCGGCGCCGCGCTCTGTCCGGAGGGTGGTGGAGGTCATGCCGATTCTCCCGTGGAGGTGCGGTTGGTTCGCGAGCGGCCGAGCAAGGTGCGAGGCGGCGGGGCGGTCAGGTCGTCGAGGCTGCCGAGCAGCTCCTGCTGGTCGTTGAGCCACCGGCTCGCCTCGTCGAGCGAGGCGGAGAGCGAGTCGACCGAGCTGGTCACGCCGGCCTCGCCGGTGGAGAGCAGCACCTGCTCGCGGACCAGCGCCACCTGCTGGCGGATCCGCTCCAGCTCGGCCTGAACCCGCTCGCGCCGCCGGGCCGCCTCGAGGTGACCGCTGCGCCGGGCCCGGATCACCTCGGCCTGCTGGTCGAGCGTTCGCCGAAGCTCGTCGGAGAGGTCGGGCCCGCCGAGCCTTCTCGCCAGCGCCTGCTCCTGCGCCTCGAGCGCGGCCGCCTCGGCGCTGCCGCTGGCCATGACCCGCTCCAGCGCCTGGCGCGCCGCCAGCAGCTTGAGGTGCATCCAGGCGAGCCGGGCCAGGCCGTCGGCGTGGGTCGAGCCCTTCTCGGCGCCCAGCGTCTCCAGCACCTCGTCGCAGCGCGCCTCCAGCGCGGCCTGCGCCTCCTGGTCGGCCCGGGGGAGGCTCGACCAGAGCGCCTGGTGGCGCGCCTCGCGCTGGCCGGCCGCGCGGCCGCCGCTCCCGGCCGCGTCGACGGCCGCCTGGAAGCGGGCGCTGCGCGAGAGGGCGAGCAGGTAGACCAGCTCGAGCCCGGCGCCGATGAGCCAGAAGCCCGGGTTGAGCAGGGCGCCGAGCAGGGCAAAGGTGGCCACGCCGAACAGGTTGGGCGGCACCGGCATGCCGAGCGGGCGGGCCCAGAACGCGGCCCAGAGGTGGCGGGCGCTCATGGCCCGGCCAGGTGGCGGAAGGCGGGCGCCACGAAGGCGAGGTCGGTGGCCTCGCGGATCGCCAGCCGCATCTGGAACTCCATCACGTCGGGCGGGACCGGCCCCTGGTAGCCCTCCAGGCAGCGGCGCACCGCCTCCAGCGGCGCCAGGCCGGCGGTCCGGACCAGGCGGTAGGCCTTGACCGAGAGCGCCTCGGCCGCGCCGGGCGTCAGCAGCAGCGGCGGCGAGAGCGGGAGCAGCGCGGCCGCCGGCACCGCCAGGTCGAGCCGGCCGAGCAGCGCCGAGAGCAGCGTCGCGCTCTCCTCGGCCGTGGCGGTGGGGAGGATGGGCACCTTGACGTCGACGCGGCCGGGGCGCTTCAGGTCGACCTCGATCAGGTCGGGGCGCGACGAGGCCAGCACCCACATGACCCTGCCGCGGTTGGTCGAGTCGCTCATCTCCTGCGCCACCATCGAGTAGAGCCGGCCGCCCAGCCCGCTGTCGCCGCTGCCCGACTCGCGCCGGCCCAGGGCCTGGTCGGCCTCGTCGACGAAGACGATGCAGCGCCCCAGCGCCCGCACCAGCCGAAAGATCTTCTCGAGGTTCCCCTCCGAGGAGCCGACCCACCGGTCGCGGAAGTTCTTGAGCTTCACGACCGGCACGCCGGCCTCGCCGGCCAGGCACTCCACCAGGAAGGTCTTGCCAGTGCCGACCGGTCCGCAGACCAGGTAGCCCATGGGGAGCGCGCGCAGGTCGGCGGCGCGCCAGAGCGCCACGTCCTGCCTGAGCCAGGCCTTGAGCGCCTCCTGGCCGTGGTAGTCGGCGAAGCTGCGGCGCGGCTCGATGAACTCCACCAGGCCGCCCGAGTCGCGCTCCACCAGCTCCTTCTTGACCCGGGCCTGGTCGGCGGGCCGCAGCGGGCGCCGCTGGTGCGAGCGGGTCTTGACCAGGCTCTCCAGCGCCGAGATCGAGACCCCGACGAAGGCGGCGGCCGAGCCGGCCAGCTCCCCGCTCTCGGCGTCGAAGGCGGCCGGGTGGAGCCGCTGCAGCAGGGTGAGCGCCTCCAGCAGCGGCGCCGGCTCGGGAAGCGGCACCCGCACCCGGGAGACCCGCGGGTTGCCGGAGAGGAGCGGGTGCAGGTCGGTGAGGCCGTCGGCCAGCAGGAAGGAGGCGAACGCGACGTCCGAGAACGGCGCCTCTCCCGCCCAGTCGCGCACCAGCGAGACCAGGCTGCCCTGCTCGTGGCCGCCGTCGTTCCCGGCCGGCAGGATGCGGTCGGCCCCGCGCAGGATGCAGGCCACCGAGCGCTGCTCGGGCCGCCCCAGGGCGCGCAGGTTGGCGAGGTAGCGCACCCAGCGGCCCACCAGCTCGACCGCCTGGTGCGGATCGCGCGGCAGCGGGCCGGCCTTCTCGCCGCCGCGCCAGGCCTCGACCGCCTCGGCGCCCCGCGCCACGCGCAGCCCGTTGCCGAGGTCGTAGACGAAGACCACGTCGAAGCCGGAGAGCAGCTCCTCCTCCAGCCAGCGGTGGAGCGTGACCAGCCGCCCCTCGACCGGCAGCCGATCGGAGACGTTGCCGTGGAGGATGAACTGGCCGTGAGCGCCGCTCTCGTAGGCCAGCACCAGGTCGGCGGCCCACCCGGGCGCGCGTTGCGGCAGGGCCATCTTGACTCAGCCCTCCTTGCCGCCCTCGGATGCGGTCGCCTTGGGCGCGCCCATGGCCCGCTCGGCAGGCGCCGCCGCCACGTTCGGCTCCAGCGTGATGCCCTCCTTGGCGGCGAAGTCGGCCAGCGCCTGGTCGGCCAGCGCCTCCAGCTCGGCCTCCTTGACGTTCACCTCGCTCATGTCGAGCGCGTCCCTGGCCACCCGGGCCCGCCCGGCCGCCTTGGTCCGCTCCTCCTCCACCATCTCGTGGAGCCGGTTGATGGTGTCGCCGGAGCCGCCGATCTCGCTGACCATGCCAGAGGCCATCTCGTGCATCTCGGCCATGGCCTGCTTCATGCGCATGTCGGTGATGGCGCCCTTCAGCCCCTCGATCTTGGCGCGGGCCGAGGCCACCGCCACGTCACGGGCCTTGACCAGGTTCTTGTAGGTCTCCTCGGCCTGGGCGAGCTGTCGGCGGTTCTCCGCCAGCTCGGCCTCCACCGCCTGCAGCCGCACCGCGTACTGCCCGGCCGCGTTGCGGTTCCCGGCGCGCAGGTGGGCGGTCGTCTTGGCCTTCAGGTCGCGCTGCTCCGACTCCTGCTTGCGCACCTGGCCCATGATCCGCTCGCAGAGGCCGGCGTGGGTGGCGAGCCCCTGGTTGAAGGAGGCCACCTGCTTGCGCAGGTTCTCCGCCTCGAGCTGGAGCAGCGCCTCGGGGTTGCGCTTCTCCAGGTCGGTGACGAACAGGTTCGCAAACGCCTTCAGCAGGTTGCCCAGCCGCTGCCACATGGTCGCTCTCCTCGACGCGCCGGAACGGAGATTGGACCGGCCGGACGAAGTTACCATGCCGCCCGCCACCCCGACCAAGCGGGGGGGGGGCGGTGGTCAGCGTGTCTTCGGCCTGGCCTTCGAGCCCGGCTTCGGGCCGGGCCTCGGCCGGGCGCGCACCGCCGCCGCCGCCGTCTCACGCGCCGCCTGCTTGGCCGCCTTGGCCGCCTTCTTGCGCGCCAGGAAGCCGGTCTCGCGCCGCTCGGTGTGCATCTGCTCCTGCGTCTTCCTCGGGCGCGGGATGGCGGCCAGGGCCCGCTCGGCCGCCTCCTCCTTCTTGCGCGCCCCCGGCTCGAGCGTCCACCAGAAGAGCCGCTTCACCACCAGCGTGGCGTAGGCGCCGGGCGGCAGCGTGAAGGCGACGTTGACCTTGAAGCGCCCCTCGTTGAGGTCGTCGGGGCGGGTGTCGCCCACGGTGAGCCGGCCGGGGTGGGAGAGCAGCGGCCGCTCCTCGTGGTCGAAGTGGATCTCCGGGGTGCCGGGCACCGCCAGCGAGGCCAGGGTCATCTGCTCGCGCAGCAGCGGCGCCATGGCCGCCTTCTCCACTTGCGGGTCGGTGAAGGTCGAGTCGGGGCCGAGCAGCGGGAAGCTCATGTGGTCGAGGCGACGGGCGGTCTCGCCGTCGAGCTCCCGTGGGAAGACCAGCGAGCCGGCCTGGTAGCGGATCGAGGCGAGCCGCTGGATGCCGACCACGTCGCGGAGGAACTGGCGAACCCCCTCGTTCCAGAGCCAGGACTGGTAGGTGAAGACCTGCAGGGCCCGCCAGCGCGGCTCGGTCCGCAGCATGGCGCCGCGGAAGTCGCCGGGGCTCTTCTTGAGCCACTTGATGACCGCCTCGTACCTCTCGGCGCCAGGGTGCGGGTTGCGGGTGGCCCAGTCGCCCCAGTGGTCCTTCCAGAACTGCTTCACCCTGGCGTCGCCGCTGGCGTCGAGCTCGCTCGGGTGGGCGATGACGTTCTTGAGCGCGGTCTCGAAGTCGCCGCGCATCAGCTCCTTCACGATGAAGCCCTGGCCGTGCTTGAGCGGCCCGAAGCGCTGCGAGTCGAAGTAGTTGACGACCCCGAGCCGGTGCACCTCGGCCACCGCGGCCGGCAGCCTGGCCACGTCGTCGCCGGAGAGATCGCGCACGGTGACCGCGAAGCGGTTGGAGGTGGTGTTCTTGGCCGAGAGCGGGTGGCGCGAGCGCCCCATCAGCTTGAGCCGCAGGTCGGTCTCCTGCAGGTCGACCTCGCGCCCCTTGACCGCCACCAGCTGGGTGGTGCGCCCCTGCTTGTCCTTCAGGCCGCAGTAGCTCACCTCGGCGCGCGGCACCTTGAACCGCGAGCAGATCCGCTCGACCGCCTCGAAGGTGGTGAGCTTCTGCTTGTCCATCAGGTAGACGCGCCACGGCCCCTGCGGATCGTCGTCGAACCGCCAGGACTCGGTGACGACGAAGTCTTCGGGGCGCTGCTTGAGCCGCATGGGGTCACTCCGGGCGCGGGCCCGGGCGCGTCGCGCTCGGGCTCAGGCTCTCTGACGGTAGAAGAAGACGATCGAGAGGCAGTGGAACTCGTCGTCGGAAGACTGGGATACCACCTTGTCGACCACCTCGAGGTCCGCGTTGGCGCGGAGCCACCGGGTGATGGTCTCGCCCATCTCCTCGCGCTCCCTGGCCTTGGTGGCCGAGAAGACCTTGACGCCGGTGAAGGTCACGGCGCGAGTATCCTCGCCGGTGGCGGGTGTGTCAAAATCCGCGGCCATGCTCATCGACCTGCACGTGCAGACCATGCGGACGCCGGGCGGCACCCTGCGCCCGCTCGACGTGCTGGTCCGGGCCCGCGCCCTCGGCCTCGACGGCGTCGCCTTCACCGACCTCGACACCCTGGCGGCCCTGCCCGAGGTGCGCGCCGCCGGCGCCGAGACCGGGCTGGTGGCCCTGGTCGGCCTGGCCCTCTCGACGGCGCAGGGGCGTTTCCTCTGCTTCTTCGACGCCCCGGAGCGGCTCGCCGATCTGGTCGAGCTCTTCGGCGCGGCGCCGCGGCCTGCGGTCTCGTCGCTGGCGCGGGCCGTCACGCTGGGAGCCGCGGTGGTGGCGGCCCACCCCTACGACAAGCTCCTGGCGCCTGCCTGCGCCGACGCCGTCTTCACCCTCGATGGGCTGGCGGCGCTGGAGGGGCTGCACGGCCGCTCCCGCCACGAGGTCAACGACCTCGCCGTCGAGGCGGCCGACCACCTCGGCCTGCCCTGCGTGGGCGGCTCGGGCGCGCTCACCTCGCTCGACGAGCTGGGGACGGCCGCCACGCTGCTGCGCGAGCCGGTCACCGACGAGGCCGGGCTGGTACGCCAGCTGCGGGCCGGCACCTGCTGGGCCGCGGCGCTCGGCGTGAAGCTCAGCGCGACCAGCGCTGCAGCTTCTCGTCCTGGAACCAGGCCCGGCGCTTCCCGGTCGGCCAGGCCCACTCCTCGGTGAGCGCCGGCCGGTCGATCTTGACCTCCTCGGGGACGCCCCAGGCCATCTCCACGGCCCGCGGGCTCATCCCCTCGAGCAGCTCGCGACGGCCCACCGCCTCGCGCTGCTCCGGGGGCAGGGCGGCCAGCAGCCTGGAGGGATCGTCGCGGGTCAGCACCCGGTCGACCTCCTCGACGAGGGCGTCGGCGCTGGTCGCGGCGTGGGAGAGCACCAGGATGCCGGGCCGCTCCTCGCCGGGGAGGCGCAGGTAGACCCAGGGGTGGTAGCGCGGCGACATGACGGCGCGCCTGGCGATGACCAGCCCGGTGGGGAACTCGACCTTCTCGACGCGGACCGCGGTGCCGGGCGGCAGGATCCGCTCGGCCGCGGGTGGCGGGATGACGGCGTCGTCGGCGCCGCGCAGCAGGTCGACCTCGGCCGGCGGGGCGTCGAGCAGCAGCAGCCGGCCCCGGTCGCCGAAGAGCGGCGAGACCGCCAGCGAGACCCGCAGCCAGCGTGGCTGCCCCTCGAGGGCGGCGTGGGTGCGGGCCCGCTCGGCGTCGGGCACCACGGTGAGCGGGGCGCAGCCGGCCACCGCCAGGGCGAGGGTGGCCAGGGCGACGAGGCGGCGGGCCATCACCCCTCCTTCTCGAGGAACTTCTTGCCGAGCTCGCGCGACCGGTTGGTGGCCGCCTCGACGGCGTCCATGAGCGTGGTGCGCAGGCCGCCGGCCTCGAGGGTGTGGAGGCCGGCGATGGCGGTGCCGCCCGGGCTGGTGACCTGGTCCTTGAGCCGGCCCGGGTGCTCGCCGGTCTCGATGAGCAGCTTGGCCGAGCCGAGCACGGTCTGCGCCGCCAGCTCCATGGCCTGGTCGCGCGCCAGCCCGGCCTTGACGCCGCCGTCCGACAGCGCCTCGATGATCAGGAAGATGTAGGCCGGCCCCGAGCCGGAGAGGCCGGTCACGGCGTCGAGCAGCGGCTCGTCGACCACCACCGCCAGCCCGACCGCCTCGAAGAGCGCCTTGGCCTGGGCCAGGTCGGCCTCGGTGGCGTGCTCGCCGGCCGAGAGCGCGGTGGCCCCGGCGCCGACCAGCGCCGGGGTGTTGGGCATGGTGCGGATGATGCGCACCCCGTGCCCGACCTTGCGCTCGATCGCCTCGATGGGGACGCCGGCGGCGATCGAGATGACCAGCTTCGACTCGTCGAGCCCGGGCTTGATCTCCTCGAGCAGCTTGTTCATGGCCTGCGGCTTGACCGCGAGCACCACGATCGAGGCGGCGCGCACCGCGGCGAGGTTCTCCTTCTCGAAGCGGATGCCGTACTTGTGGGTCAGCTCAGGGCCACGCTCGGTGCGGCGGTCGGTGGCGATGATCTCGCTGGGGAGGGCGACGTGGGCGCGCAGCAGCCCCTTGATGAGGGCCTCTGCCATGTTGCCGGCGCCGAGGAAGGCGATGGTCTTTCCGAGGGACATCCCGACACTCTAGCCGATGATGAAGTCCTCGCGCACGGCGCCGCCCTCGCGGGCGAAGCGGCCCAGCGAGAAGCGGTCGAAGAGCTCGTGCTTGCCGCGCCCGGTCAGCCAGTCGGCGTAGCGCTCGGCCATGGCCGGGGCCATCATGAAGCCGTGGCCGACGAACCCGTGCAGCTGGTGGAAGTTGGCGAAGCCGGCCGGCCCGAGGATGGGGTTGTTGTCGGGCGTGACGTCGTAGCAGCCGGCCCACTGCCGCACCACCTTGACGCCGCCCAGCCGCGGCATGATCCGCGTCGAGGCCCGGGCGAAGCGGGCCAGGAAGCGGAGCGAGGAGCCCATGGAGAGCCCCTCCGGCTCGGCCGGATCGCCCATGCCGCCCACCAGCTCGCCGCGCTGCGACTGGGAGAAGTAGAGGCCGGTGCCGAGCAGCGAGACCAGCGGGTCGAGGAAGGGCTCGAGCGGCTCGCCCACCAGGATCTCGTGGCGGGTGGGCCGGTTGGGGGTGACCACGCCGGCCAGCGCCGCCACCTGCTTCGACCAGGCGCCGGCGGCGTTGATCACCAGCTCGCAGGCGACCGCGCCCCGGTCGGTCTCCACGTGGGTGAGGCGGGGGCCGGCGGCGCGCAGCCCGGTGACCCGGGCGAAGGTGCGGACCTTCACCCCCAGCGCCTCGGCCTGGGTGGCGTAGCCCCAGAGGAAGGGCCAGGGGAAGACCACGCCGTCGTCCGGGTTCCAGGAGGCGGCCACGAAGGTGGTGGGGTCGAGGTGCGGCACCACCTCCCGGGCCTCTGCCGGCGCCAGCAGCCGGGTGCGCATGCCGTGCTGGCGGTGGAGCGCGGCGTTCCGCTCCAGCCGGGCCACCTGGGCCTGGTCGGGGGCGAGGAAGAGGTAGCCGCCGGGGCGGAACCAGACGTTGATGCCGAGGTCGACGGCGAAGCGGCGGCAGAGCGCCAGCGAGCGGAGCGCCAGCTCGATCATGTCGGGCGTCGACCACTGGGCCCGCACCCCGCCGCCGTTGCGCCCCGAGGCGCCGGCGTTCAGGTAGGACTGGTCGAGCACCAGCACGTCGCGCCGCCCGCGCTTCGCCAGCTCGTAGGCGAGCGAGAGGCCGAGGATGCCGCCGCCGATGATCACCACCTCGGCGCGGGCCGGGAGCGGCTGCAGCGCGTCCGGGCCGGGCGGGCGGGGCGGGGCCTCGGGAGGAACCCCCTGGTGACCGACGGGGAGCGCCTCCGGATCGAGCCCCGCCAGCGCCGAGAGCGTGGTCGGCTCGCGCGGCGGGCGGGCCGTGAAGGGGGCGATCTCGCCCGGGGTGGCACCGAGCCGGAGCAGCTCGCGCGCCACCAGCGTCAGGCAGCTCTTGCCCTGGCAGGGGCCGGTGCCGAAGCCGGTGTAGCGCTTCACCGACTCCAGGTCGCGGTGACCGGCGGCGAAGGCGCGCCGCACCTCCTCGAGCGAGACGTCCTCGCAGGCGCAGAGCAGCGTCTTACCCACGGGCAGCCTCCCCGGCGCGGCGCCCGGCTTCGGCGGCGCGGGCGGCGTCCATGGCCCCGGTCACCTCGCCGGCGGCGAACAGGCCTGGCACGGCGGTCCGGCCGGCGGCGTCGACGGTGACGGCGAAGGCCCGGGCCGCCTCGTCCCAGGCCACCGGGGCGCCGAGCAGCCGGGCGAGATCGGTGGCCGGCGCCGGTGGCTCGACCACCGCCACGGTGTCGCACGGCACCTCTCCGCCGCGGCCGTCGGCGAGGGCGCGGACCCGGGCCCGCCCCAGGGCGCGAGCCGCCCGCTCCAGCCGGGTCACCGAGAGCCCGGCCGAGGAGAGGCGCGCCGCCAGCGCCTCGGCCTCGGCGCCGTGCCCCAGCACCGCCAGGCGCCGCCCCGGCACGGTGCCGTGCTCGGCCAGCGCCATCGCCAGGCCGCGCCCCCAGAGGATCCCGGGCCGGTCGCCATCCTCGATCCCGGCCGGCACCGCGGTGCCGCCGGCGCAGAGCAGCACGCGGGCGGGCCGGACCAGCCTGAGCCGCTCCGCGCCACCGCGCTGGTGGAGCAGCGCCACCACCGAGCCGCCGTCGAGCCAGAGGCCGAGCACGGCCGTGTCGAGCGCCAGCTCGCCCCCGGCGGCGCGCACCCGCGCCTCGACCGGGCCGGCCCACTCGAGCGGCGGCTCACCCGGCAGCTGGTAGCGGCAGCGCAGCCGCCCCCCGGCGCGGGGCTCGGAGTCGGCCAGCAGCAGGCCGCGGCCGCCTTCGGCCAGCGTCTCGGCCGCGGAGAGCCCGGCCGGCCCGGCGCCGATCACCAGCGCGTCGAACCGCTCCTCCAGCGGCGTGGCCAGCGTCGGCGTCGCGGCGTCGGGCAGGCGCCCCAGCCCGGCCAGCCGGCGGGAGAAGGAGACCACCGCCCGGTTGAGCAGCAGGCTCGAGGTGCCGAGGTGGTGGTGGTCGAGTCCGTCCGGGGTGGCGACGTCGATGAGGCCGAGCAGGTCGTGGGCCGCGGTCGGCAGGGCGTGCTGGGTCTCGACGACCAGCCCGTCGGCGCACGGGGTCCGGCAGGCGCGCACGTTGGGAAGCCCGTCGACCCGCACCAGGCAGGACTGGCAGCTGCCGGCCAGGCAGAAGGGGCCGCGCGGGCGGTGGTACTTGGCGCTCCGGGAGAGCAGGGGGCGCCCGGCCGCCAGCATGGCGGTGGCGATCGGCTCCCCGGCGCGGGCCGGCACGGTTCGGCCGTCGACGACGATGGTGCAGTCGGGGCGGAAGCGAGGGTCGGGGAGGCGTGGCATCGGGCTGGTCTCGGATTGGTCTCGGGCAGGTCTCGGGCTGGTCTCGGGCGGAGCCGGCGCGGCCGGCGCGCGGCGGGAGGATAGCCCCGGACCGGGCCGGCGGCGACGGAAAGCGGGGGCGGTTAGGATGTCCCGGTGACCGTCCTCTTCGTCTTCGTCGATGGCGTGGGCGTCGGGCGGCCCGATCCGGACCTCAACCCGCTGGCCCGCGAGCCGTTCCTGCTCTCCCGCTTCGAGGACGGGAGCGGCGCGCCGCTGCCCTCGGGTGGGCGGGCCGGGCTTGCCGACGCCCGGCTCGGCGTGGAGGGGCGCCCCCAGTCGGCCACCGGCCAGTCGACCATCCTGACCGGCGAGAACGCCCCCGCGCTGCTCGGCAAGCACCTGCTCGGCTTCCCCAACCCGCGGCTGCGCCAGCTGCTCGAGCGGCGCTCCATCTACCGTCGGCTGGCCGAGGCGGGGCGCCGGGCCGTCTTCGCCAACGCCTACCCGGTCGTCTACCTGCGCGCGCTCGGCTTTCAGGCCGAGGGCGAGCCGGAGTTCGCGCTGCGCCGGAGGGTGCGGGCCTCGGCCACCACCGTCGCCTTCGCCGCCGGAGGCGGGGCCTTCCGCACCTTCGAGGACGCCCGGGCCGGGCGCGGGCTCACCCACGACCTGACGGCGCGGCGGGCCGAGGAGCTGGGGCTGCGGCTGCCGCGGCGCACCCCCGAGGAGGCTGCGGCCATCTTCCTCGAGCTGGCGGCCGGCGCCGACCTGGCCGCCTTCGAGTTCTTCGAGACCGACGAGGCCGGCCACGCCCGCTCCATGGAGAAGGGGCTCGATGCGCTCCACCGGCTCGACCGCTTCCTGCGGGCCCTGGTGGCGGGGCTCGGCCCCGACGACGCGCTGGTGGTGACGAGCGACCACGGCAACCTCGAGGACCTGACCACCCGCAACCACACCCTGGCCAGGGTCCCGGTGCTCGGCTTCGGCCGGGCCGCGCCGCTGGTCGAGGCGGTGACCGACCTGACCGGTGTGGCGCCGCTGCTGCTCGGCCTGGCCGGGGTCGGGGCCGGGGTCGGGGCCGGGGTCGGGGCCGGGGTCGGGGCCGGGGTCGGGGCCGGGGTCGGGGCGGGGGCGGGGGCGGGCGCCGCGCGCGGGGGGGGGCGGGGGGGGGGGGGCGGCGGGGGCCGGCGTGGGCGCCGGGCGGGGGGGGGCCGCCCAGGGTGGCGTGAGCGGCGCTGGCCGAGCGCCCGGCCAGGCCTGGGCGCTGATGGCCGGGCGGCCGCGGGCTTGCGGGCCGCCCCCCCGTAAGGGTACGACGAGCCGTGCGTCTCCAACT
>JANMRY010000084.1:0-3465 GCA_031388695.1 Anaeromyxobacter sp.
GGGGCCCGCGCCCTGGTCACCATGAAGCACGTCGGCCTCAACGTGGCCGCCGACCCGCTCTTCACCGCCGCCTACACCGGCGTCAGCGGGGCGCTGGTGGTGGTGACCGCCGACGACCCCGGCATGGCCTCCTCGCAGAACGAGCAGGACAACCGGCGCTACGCCATCGCCGCCGGCCTCCCCATGCTCTCGCCGGCCGATCCGCAGGAGGCCTACGACTACTTCCTGCGCGCCGTCGAGCTCTCCGAGCGCTGGTCGATCCCGGTCCTCTTCCGTATGACCACCCGGGTCTGCCACTCGAAGTCACTGGTGGCCGGCCGCGACACCCCGCAGGTCGGGGCCGCGCCGAGCTTCAAGCGCGACATCCCGGGCCGGGTCATGGTCCCGGCCTACGCCCGCCCGGCCCACCGCCGGCTGCGGACCAAGCTGGCCGAGCTGGCCGCCTTCGGCGAGACCAGTGACCTCAACACCGTTACCCCGGGTGACAGCGGGCTCGGCATCATCACCGACGGCGTCTGCGCCCTGCACGCCGCCGAGGCCGCCCCCGGCGCCAGCGCCTTCAAGATCGGCCTGGTCCACCCGCTCCCCATCGAGCGGCTGCGGGCCTTCGCCGCCTCGGTGGAGCGCTGCGTGGTGATCGAGGAGGGCGACCCGGTCATCGCCGACGCCCTGCGCGCCGCCGGCGTCGCCGTCGAGTCGAAGCCGGAGATGTTCCGCTTCGGCGAGCTCGACGTCGGCCGGGTGCGCCGCATCCTCGCCAACGACCTCTCGGTCGAGCCGCCGCTCCCCAAGGGGAAGCCGCCCGAGCTCTGCGCCGCCTGCCCCTACCACCCGGTCTACGCCTCGCTGCGCAAGCTCGACTGCATCGTGGCCGGCGACATCGGCTGCTACACGCTCGGTGTCATGGAGCCCTACCGGGCCATGGACACCTGCGTGGCCATGGGGGCCTCGATCGGCGTCGGCCTCGGGCTGCGCCACGTGCTGCCCCCCGAGCAGGCCCGGCGGGTGGTCTCGATCATCGGCGACTCGACCTTCATCCACTCCGGCGTCTCCGGGATCATGGAGATGGTCTACAACCCGCCGGCCTCGGGCCACGTGGTCATCGTGCTCGACAACGGCATCACCGCCATGACCGGCCAGCAGGAGCACCCCGGCACCGGCCGCACCCTCGACCACGCCGCCACCGGCAAGATCTCCATCGAGGGGACGGCCCGGGCCATGGGGATCGAGACCACCATCATCGACCCCTTCACCGACCCGGCCGGCTTCGAGAGGCTGCTCGCGGAGAAGCTGGCCGCCCCGGGGCTGTCCCTGATCGTGGCCCGCCGCCCCTGCGTGCTGGCCGCCGCCGACATCCGCGGCTGGGAGAAGGCGGCCGAGGCGACCCGGTCCGCGCTCCCCTGCGCCCGCGTCGCGGGGGACGCATGAGCGCCAGGGTCACCAACGTCATCCTCGCCGGGCTCGGCGGCCAGGGGGTGATCAAGGCCTCCGACATCCTCGCCGACGCCGCGGTGCGGGCCGGCTTCGACGTCAAGAAGGCCGAGGTCCACGGCATGAGCCAGCGCGGCGGCTCGGTCACCTCCGACGTCCGCTTCGGCCCGAAGGTGCTCTCGCCCATGATCCCGCGCGGCGAGGCCGACTTCCTGGTGGTGCTGGCCCCCTCCGAGGTCGAGGTGACGAGGCCGCTGCTGCGCGCCGGCGGCCGGCTGCTCGCCCCCGACTTCGTCCCCGAGGCCGAGCTGGCCAACAAGCGCAGCCTCAACGTGGCGCTGCTCGGCGCCCTCTCGGTCTTCCTCGAGATCCCCGAGGCGGTCTTCATGGAGGCGGTCAAGGCGGGGCTGGCGGAGCGGCTCCACGCCGTCAACGAGCAGGCCTTCCGGCTCGGGCGCGAGCGCGGCGCCAGGGCCGCGGCGGCGGCGGCGGCGGCGGCGAAGGTCGGCTGAGCATGGACACGCGGCAGGGGGCCCATGGCCCCGGGAGGCGACGGTGAGCACCTGGAACGATCCGGCCAGCGGCTTCCACCCGCTCAGCGCCGCCGACTACCTGCCGCGGGCCCGGCTCGAGGAGCTGCAGCTGCAGCGGCTCCGCTCCACGGTGACGCTGGCCTACACCCGGGTGGAGCACTTCCGGCGCCGCATGGAGGCGCTCGGGCTCACCCCGGCCGACATCGAGACCACCCGCGACCTGGCCCGGCTCCCCTTCACGGTCAAGGCCGACCTGCGCGACACCTACCCCTTCGGCCTCTTCGCCTGCCCCATGGAGGAGGTGGTGCGGGTCCACGCCTCCTCGGGGACCACCGGCCGGCCCATCGTCGTCGCCTACACCCAGGCCGACATCGAGGTCTGGAAGGAGGTGATGGTCCGCTCCTTCGCCAGCTTCGGCGTCCACCGCGGCGACGTCATCCAGAACGCCTACGGCTACGGCCTCTTCACCGGCGGGCTGGGCGTCCACTACGGCGGCGAGGCCATGGGGGCCACCGTCATCCCCATCAGCGGCGGCAACACCGAGCGCCAGGTGATGGTGATGCAGGACTTTGGCGCCACCGTCATCTGCTGCACCCCCTCCTACTTCCTCCACCTGGTGGAGCGGGCCCAGCAGGAGAAGATCGACTTCTCGAAGATGCGGGTCGGCGTCTTCGGCGCCGAGCCCTGGAGCGAGGCGATGCGCCAGCGCATCCAGGAGGACACCGGCATCCGCGGCTACGACATCTACGGCCTCTCCGAGATCATCGGCCCGGGCGTGGGCGCCGAGTGCGTCCACCAGGCCGGGCTGCACCTCTTCGAGGACCACTTCTTCCCCGAGATCATCGACCCGGCCACCGGCCAGGTGCTGCCCGACGGTGCCGAGGGCGAGCTGGTCCTGACCACGCTCTCCAAGCAGGCCATGCCCATGATCCGCTACCGGACCCGCGACGTGACCACGCTGCTGGCCGAGCCCTGCGCCTGCGGGCGGACCCTGCGGCGCATCAAGCGGATCGAGCGGCGCTCCGACGACATGTTCATCATCCGCGGCGTCAACGTCTTCCCCTCGCAGGTGGAGACCGCGCTCCTGCGCGTCGAGGGGACCCTGCCGCACTACGCCATCGTGCTGACCCGCGACAAGGGGCTCGACGACATCGAGGTGCAGGTCGAGGTGACCAGCGCGGTCTTTTCGGACAAGATGCGGGCCCTGGAGACGCTCCACCGCAACCTCGGCCAGGCGCTCGAGCAGGTGCTCGGCATCCGGGCCAAGGTGACCCTGGTGGAGCCCCGCTCGCTGGCGCGGAGCGAGGGCAAGGCCAAGCGGGTCATCGACAAGCGGACCATCTAGGACGACCGGGGCGGGGCACCAACCCGGCGTCGACCGGCAGGAGGGCGCATGGAAGTCGCACAGGTCTCGGTGTTCCTGGAGAACCGCTCGGGCGGGCTGGTCGAGGTGATCGACGCCCTGGCCCGCCACGGGGTCGACATCAAGGCGCTCTCGCTG
>JANMRY010000112.1:0-3234 GCA_031388695.1 Anaeromyxobacter sp.
CCTCGCCGCCGCCACACTGCTGGTCATCCTCACCGCCGCGCCCGCGGCCAGCGGGGCGCCACGCCGCAACGGCGCGCCAGCGCGAGTCCTGCTCGACGGCGAGCCGACCGCTGTGCGCTGGACCGACGGCGACTCCTTCAAGGTCGACTCGGGCCCGCTCAAGGGGTTCGGCGCCCGGCTCTCCGGCTACAACACGCTCGAGACCTTCGGCCCGGTCCACCGGATCGCCGGCCTCGGCCCGGCCACGCTGGAGCAGATCGCCAGGGGGTCGGCGGCGCTGCTGGCGGCCACCACCTGGCGCTGCCGGACCGAGGGAAGGCGCGACGGCTACGGACGGGCGCTGGTCACCTGCCCCGACGCCGCCGCGGCGCTGGTGCGGGCCGGCCACGCCATGGTCTACGCCGTCGACGGCACCCCGGACCCGGCGCTGCTGGTCGCGCAGCGGGAGGCCCAGGCGGCTCGGCGCGGCCTCTGGGCCGGCGGCGTCCCGCCCGAGATCATCACCAGCCTCCACTCGGCGGGCGAGAAGAGCCTGAAGGGGAAGGCCCCCTACGACCGGCTCTGCGACACCCGCACCGGCACCACCCGGCTGCGCCAGCACCGCTCCACCTACCGGACCTGCGAGGAGGTCTGCGTCGGCGAGGGGCCGGGGCGCAGCTGCATGGTCTACGTCCCCTTCGAGCGGCGCTACAGCAACCGGCCCGACTGCTTGGGCCCAAACCGCTCCAGGTAGCGCTTGAGCTGGTGCTTGCGAGCGGCGCTGTCGCTGGTCATGTAGCGGACGGTGCCGAAGATGGGCCGCTCCGGCCCCCAGGCCCGGTCGTGGCGCCCCAGGCACCAGAGCAGTCCGCTCGCCGAGTTGGGGTCGCGCCCGTCGAGCGCCCAGCGGTCGTTGAGCGCGAAGAGGGTCTCCCGCGCCTCCCCGGCGTCGCCGCTCCACTCGAGGATCTTCTTCCCCCAGAGCATGCGCAGCCGGTTGTGGATGGTGCCGTCCTGGAGCAGCTGGCGCTGCGCCGCGTTCCAGAGCGGATCGTGGGTCGCCGCCGCCTCCAGCTGTGCCAGCCTGTAGCGGTGCGGGCGCGGATCGGCGGCGTGGCGGCGCAGCGTGGCCTGGGCCCAGGCCGGGAGCGAGGAGAGCTGCTGGTGGTCGGCCCGGAAGGCGGCCCAGCCGAAGCCGAGCTCGCGCCAGGTGACGAGCTGGTCGAGCCAGGCCTCGCCGGCCGGCGGCAGCCCCCACCAGCCCTCGCGCGCGCCGCTCACCTTCTCGGCCAGCAGCCGCGGCGTCCACCCGGCCCGGTCGAGCACCGCGCCCACCACCTGCTCGGAGGCGAGGTGACCGTGGTGGAGCCAGGGTGAGAGGGCGCTGGTGCCGTCGAGGTCCGGCTCGTCGCGCTCCTCCCGGTAGCGGTCCAGCGGCCCGGAGAGGAAGTGCTTCAGCCGCGCCTCGGCCGCCGCCGAGCCGCCCTGCCCGGTCGGCCCGACCGCGTGGTCGATGGGGAGCTTCGCCAGCAGCCGCGCCGGCGACGCCAGCTCGGCGGCGCCCACCTCGGGCCAGCCCCGCTGCAGCTCGCGTGGCAGCGGCGCCGCGGCCGGGAGCCGCAGGCCGTGGAGCGGGTCGGCGGCGGGGCGCCGGGCCAGCCAGGGGGCGAGGTGGCGCTGCAGCTGGCGCCGGAAGAGGTAGGCGGTGAGGAACTCGCGCCCCGAGAGCCGGAACGGGAAGACGGTGGCGGCGTCGACCGCCTCGACCCGCAGCCCCTGGTCGCGCCAGGGGACCCCGGCCGCCTCCGGCAGCGCCGGCAGGTCGTCGGTCACCACCGCGGCGGCCAGCGACGCCAGCGCGGAGAGCGCCTCCCCGAGCTGCCCCGGCCGGGCCTCGACCAGGGCGTGGTAGGCGACCGGCCGCCCCTCGAGGCGACGCCGGTTCTCGGCCATCCCGGCCAGCACGAAGGCGTGGTGCCGGTCGGAGGCCCAGGGCTCGTTCACGGCGATGGTCTCGACCACCCGCAGCGGCAGCTTGAGCGAGCGGGCCAGCTCGACGGACCGCTCCAGCGCCTGGTTCCAGCAGACCCGACGCGCCGCCCGCATCCAGTGGAGCACGAAGCCCCCCTGCGCGCGGGGCGGGGCGTCGACGACCAGGCGGATCCGCTCGGCAGCGACGGGCATGGCGCGGCCTCAGGCGTGGTTGCGCAGCAGCAGCTCGCGCGGATCGGGGTCGAGGTAGGCCTGCCCGAGCAGGTAGTCGGCGGCGTGGCGGCGCGCCGCCGAGCGGAGCAGCGTGATGGGGACCACCAGCGGCACGTGGCCTTGCCCGAAGTCGGAGATCGCCTCCTCCAGCTCGCGCCGGTCCCCCGCCGGCGCCTCCTTGAAGTAGCCGGCGGCGTGCTGGAGCACGTTGACGTGGCGGCCGCGCGTGGCCGGCACCGCCAGGGAGGCCATCAGCAGTCCGGCGTAGGTCTCGCCCAGCTCCGGCAGCGGCTTCCCCTTGAGCCCCGCCACCAGCTTGCCGAGCTTCCGGTAGCCCTCCGGGCTGTGGGCCAGCACCGCCAGCTTCTGCGCGGTGTGGAAGGCGACCAGCCCGCCGCGGGTCAGCCCCTCCTTCACCAGCCGCTGCCAGCGGGCGTGGGCGAAGACCCGCTCCACGAAGCTCTCGCGCAGCAGCGGGTCGTGGAGCCGCCCCTCCTCCTCGACCGGCAGGAGCGGCAGCCGCCGGCGCAGCACCGCCACGAAGGCCCCGACCCCGTCCCGCTGGGGCGCGCCCTTGCTCCCCCAGACCCGCACCCGCTCCAGGCCGCAGGAGGGCGAGCCCTTCTTGGTGATGTGGCCGTCGAGGCCGAGGCGGCGCAGCTGCTCCACCTTCTGCTCGGCGTAGGCCGCCATCCGCGCCGTCCAGTCCTCGCCGCTCCGCTCGGCGATCAGCGAGGGGGCCTCGGCGCGGCCGGTGAGCCGGACCGAGGGGCGCGGGATGGGCATCCCCACCTCGACCTCGGGGCAGAGCGGGACCCACTCGACCAGCGGGCCGAGCAGGTCGACGCAGAAGAGATCGCGCTTGTGGCCGCCGTCGTAGCGGACCGACTCGCCGAGCAGGCAGGCCGAGATGCCGAGGCGGGGGCGCGGGAGCTGGTCCATGGACCGGGAGTCTACCGCGGCGGCACGGCGCGGCAGCAGTCTCGTGGGTCGCGCGAAATGGAACGGGGCCCGCTCCGGAGAGGGGCCCCGCTCGGTCATCGGCTCAAC
>JANMRY010000158.1:0-9508 GCA_031388695.1 Anaeromyxobacter sp.
CTGGCCGTGATCGGAGAGGTGACCTACTTCTCCGCCACCGACGGCCGCAGCGGCCAGGAGCTCTGGAAGAGCGACGGCACGGTGGCGGGGACGGTGCTGGTCAAGGACATCAAGCCCGGGGCCGCCTCGAGCGACCTCTCCGACCTCACCGTCGCCGGGAGCACGCTCTTCTTCATCGCCGACGACGGCGTCCACGGCGTCGAGCTCTGGAAGAGCGACGGCACCACGGCCGGGACGATGATGGTCCACGACATCGACCCCAGCCCCGGCAGCGGCGCGATCGATCCGACCAACGACACGCTCTTCGCGCTCGAAGGCTCCGTCTACTTCCCGGCCCAGGACGGGGTCCACGGCGTCGAGCTCTGGCGCAGCGACGGCACGGCCGGCGGCACCGTGCTGGTGATGGACCTCAACACCGCCGGCGCCGGCGCCAGCTCCTTCCCGTCTGGCCTCACTGCCATCGGCAGCACGCTCTTCTTCGCCGCCGACAACGGCACCCACGGCCACGAGCCCTGGAGGTTCGACCACTACGGCGGCGGAGCGCTGGTACGCGACATCAACCCCGGCGCGGCGTCGAGCCAGCCATACGGCTTCGTGGGGATCGGGGGAACGCTCTACTTCGCCGCCTTCGAAGGCACGCACGGCTTCGAGCTCTGGAAGAGCGATGGATCGGACATCGGCACCGTGCTGGTGAAGGAGATCAGCCCCGGCGCCGCGAGCACCTTCCTGGACCGCTTCACCGCCGTCGGCGACAGGCTCTACTTCAGCGCTGGCGACGCCACCTTCGGCGTCGAGCTCTGGAATAGCGACGGCACCGAGGCGGGTACCGCGCTGGTGAAGGACCTCACCCCCGGGGCGCCCGGCACCTTCCCCTCCAACCTCACCGCCGTCGGGAGCACGCTCTACTTCAGGGCCTTCGACAACATGCATGGCACGGAGCTCTGGAAGAGCGACGGCACCGAGGCGGGCACCGTGCTGGTGAAGGACCTCCTTCCGGGCACGGGCGGCGGCATGCCGGAGGGCCTGACCGCCATGGGCAGCACGCTCTACTTCAGCGCCGACGACGGCGTCCATGGCGTCGAGCTCTGGAGGAGCGACGGCACCGAGGCCGGCACGACGATGGTGACCGACCTCCGGGCGGGCGCCGTGGGCGCCGCACCCGCCTACCTCACCGTGGTCGGCGGCACCAGGCTCCGCTTCTCGGCCGACGACGGCAAGGGCGCGGAGCTCTGGACCAGCGACGGCTCGGTGACCGGCACCACGCTGGTGGCCGACATCTGCCGGGTCAGCGGCGGCTCACAGCTGAGCTACGCCGTGAAGCTGGGCGCCACCCGCTACTTCTCGGCCGATGACGGCCTGCATGGCCAGGAGCTCTGGCGGAGCGACGGCACCGAGGCCGGCACGGTGCTGGTGAAGGACATCCGGCCCGGTCCGGACGGCAGCTCGCTCGGAGCGTTGTTTGCCATGGGCGGCTCGGTCTACTTCAACGCCGACGACGGCGTTCACGGCATCGAACTCTGGAAGAGCGACGGCACCGAAGCCGGCACGGTGCTCCTGAAGGACCTCGCCCCGGGCCTGTACAACAGCTCACCGGACAGGTTCACCGTCTTGGGCGGCATGCTCTTCTTCACCGCCGACGACAGCGGCATCGGCAACTCGGAGCTCTGGAAGACCGACGGCACCGCGGCCGGCACTCTCCTGGTGAAGGAGATCTCCCCGAGCGGCCTGGCCGGTGGCAACCCGAGCAACCTCGTCGTCCTGGGCGGCGCGCTCTACTTCTCGGCCAACGACGAGGTCCACGGCTACGAACTCTGGAAGAGCGACGGCACCGCGGCAGGGACCGTGCTGGTCAAGGACATCAACACCGCCGCGGCCGGCCGCGCCAGCAGCCGCCCCGGAGACCTCAAGGTGGTGGGGAACGCGCTCTACTTCACCGCCGACGATGGCGTCCATGGTCGCGAGCTCTGGTGGAGCGACGGCACCACGGGGGCGACCGGCCTGCTGATGGACCTCAACCCCGGCGCCGCGGAGGGCGACCCATGGGGATTCACGGCCATGGGTGGGTTCGTCTACTTCCAGGCCACCGACGCGGTGCACGGCCAGGAGCTCTGGCGGACCGACGGCACGCCGGCCGGCACCACCCTGGTCAAGGACCTCAACCCCGGCCCCGGGAACGCCGACCCCTACCAGTTCACGGTCAGCGGAGGGGTGCTCTACTTCGTGGCCAGCGACGGAGCAGACAACTACGAGCTCTGGCGAAGTGACGGCACGGCGGTCGGCACCGCCATGGTCAAGGACGTCAACCCCGGCCCGGGCTACGGCGTCGACGACCTCACGCTGATCGGCGACGTCCTCTACCTGCAGGCCTCGGACGGCGTCAACGGCTTCGAGCTCTGGAGGAGTGACGGCACCGCTGCCGGCACCACCCTGGTGACCGACCTGCTCCCCGGTTCGGTCAGCGGCTTCAGCGTCATCATGGACAAGGAGCGATAGGCGTTCGGCGCGAAGCCACCGGCAGCTGACCGCGAACGTCCGGACGAACAGCACGAGACGGCTCCGTTTCGCGAGACTGAACGGCTCGCCCCCTCGAATCGTTCGGCCTGCGAGCATTCCCCCGTGGGCGGGGGGGCGGCCTGGATGTTGCACATCGGTGCAGCATGACGACCATCTCTCGCCGCCCGACGCCGATCCCTGTCGTACACCAGCCCAGCCGGCTCTCCAGCCGCCTCCGACTGCTCCCCCTGGCCTGCCTGCTGGCCGCCTCCCTGGTCGCCTGCGACAGCCCGGGCCGAACCGGACCGGCCGGACCCGAGACCGGCCGGAGCGCGGCCGTCGCGCCGGTGATCGGGGCGTTCCAGTCCTTCTCGATCCTGGCCGGCACCACCGTCACCAACACCGGCCCGACCACCATCGTCGGTGACCTCGGAGTCTCGCCGGGGACCGCGGTCACCGGCTTCCCGCCGGGCCTGGTCAACGGCGGCGTCATCCACGCCGCCGACGCGGTGGCGCTCGAGGCCCAGGCCGAGCTGACGGTGAGCTACCTCGACCTGGCCGGCCGGCCCTGTGACTCCAACTCGACCGGGATCGACCTGGCCGGACGGACCCTCGTGCCAGGGACCTACTGCTTCTCCTCCGAGGCGCTGCTCAGCGGCGACCTGGTGCTCGACGCGCTCGGCTCCCCCGACGCCGTCTTCATCTTCCAGGTCGGCAGCAAGCTGACCGCCGCCTCCGGCTCGTCGGTGCGGATCATCAATGGCGGCCAGGGCTGCAACGTGTTCTGGCAGGTCGGCAGCTCGGCCACGCTCGGCAGCGGCTCCACCTTCGTTGGGACCATCCTGGCGCTCACCAGCATCGACGTGGCCACCGGCGCCACGGTCGCCGGGCGCCTGCTGGCGCGCAATGGCGCCGTGACCCTCGACACCAACCACGTCGCGCTCGGCGCCTGCAGCGCCTGCGCCGGCACCACCTGCGGCGGCGCCTGCGTCGAGACCGCCACCGACGAAGCCAACTGTGGCGCCTGCGGCAACGCCTGCGCCGCCGGCTCGACCTGCAGCGCCGGCACCTGCTCCACCTGCACCGGCACCATGTGCGGCGGCGCCTGCGTCGCCACCGCCACCGACGCCGCCAACTGCGGCGCCTGCGGCAACGCCTGCGCGGCCGGCTCGACCTGCGACGCCGGGGCCTGCACCGGCCCGACCCCGCCGGTCTGCCGCGACCTCGGGGTGGCCGCCTCCTTCAACGTCTTCACCCTGGGCGCCTTCGTGGGCCATGACAGCGCCGTCGAGGGGGCCGTCGCCGCCTGCCGCGACTTCACGGCCGAGCGCTTCGACATCGGGAGCGCGCTCCCGCCCGGGTCGCTGGCGTTGGTCATCGGCAACGATCTCCGGTATCGCCAAGGCTCCGTCAACGGGGACATCATCTACGGCGGCGAGCTCTGCTGGCTCTGCGACGTGGCCGTGGCCGGGCTGGTGACGAAGGGGACCTTCCTCGACTGCGCCGCGGCCGGCACCTACCTGCTCGACTACTCCGCCGGCCTGGCCGCCCTCCCGGCCAACGGGACGACCACCCTGCAGGGGAGCACCATCTTCCTCTCGGGCACCAGCTCCACGCTCGACGTCTTCACGGTCCCGAGCGCCATGCTGTCGGGGGCCACCGGCGTCGACATCAAGGTCCCCGCCGGCGCGCACGTCCTCGTCAACGTGACCGGTGGCGGGACGGCCTTCCTGACCAACCAGGTCTGGAACCTGAACGGCCTTGCCGACGGCCGCCTGCTGATCAACTTCCCCAGCGCCACGCAGGTCGACCTCCAGGGGACCAGCATCGCCGGCTCCATCCTGGCGCCGCTGGCCGGGATCTGGTTCGACGGTGGCCTGGTCACCGGGCAGATCGTGTCGGCGAGCTACATCGGGTCCGGCCACGTCGGCCAGGCCCCGTTCGACGGCTGCATCGACGTGCGGCAGTAGGAGGAACCTGCCCGGGAGGTGCGACCACCTGGCCCACCGGGCCGGGTGGTTGCTCCCGGGGGCCGCGCCGCGGGGACGCGATGACCAAGGCCACCGAGGGGAGAGAGACCACCGACGCCAGCCTGCGCCAGGAGCGGGAGCAGGCCGACGCGGCCGTCGACTCCCGCCTGGAGCGCGTCGAGGCCAGGACCGACCAGGCCACCGAGGAGTCCCGGGTGGCCACCGACTCGGCCACCATGGCGGCGCGCATCGAGGTCGATCAGGGCGACTCCCGCACGCCGAAGGAGCAGGGCGCCGTCGAGGCTTCGCGCGCGCGGGAGGACGTCGAGGTCGAGCTCACGCGGGATGCGGCCGACGCCGCGACCAGGCTCGAGCGCGGCGAGCGCAAGCGCTTCATGGAGGCCTTCATGGCCGCCGAGCGGGGCCGGACCGACGAGGACCTGGTCGAGGAGCGCGGCCTGTCCGACACCCTGGTGGTCACTCGCGACGAGTTCCTGGCCAACGTCAGCCATGACCTGCGGTCGATGCTGGGTGGGCTTTCGCTGACCGCGGGCCAGCTCGACAAGGTCGCCCCCGAGGGTGAGGCCGGCGCCCAGATCCGCAAGATCGCCGGGGTCACGGGGCGGTACGTCGCCCGGATGGACCGGCTGCTCAACGACCTGCTCGACGTGGCCAGCATCGAGGCCGGGAAGCTGCGGCTGGTCAGGGACCGGGTGGCGGTGGCTGGGCTCGTGGAGGAGACCGTCGCATCGTTCGCCCCGGTGGCCGAGGCCAAGCGGATCACCCTCCAGGCAGATGTCCGGGGTGATCTCGGCGAGGCGACGATCGACGGAGACCGCCTCCTCCAGGTGCTGGCCAACCTGGTCAGCAACGCCATCAAGTTCACGCCGGAGGGTGGCCAGGTGCGGGTCACCGCGGCGGAGTCAGGCGACGAACTCCTCCTCACGGTCCAGGACAGCGGCGTCGGCATCCCGGCGGACAAGCTCGGGAAGATCTTCGACCGCTTCCGCCAGCTCAGCCGGACCCGCCTCGGGCTGGGGCTGGGGCTGCACATCTCGAAGTGCCTCATCGAGGCCCACGGCGGGCGGATATGGGCCGAGAGCGTCGACGGCGCGGGGAGCACCTTCCACGCCCTGCTGCCGCGCCAGGTGCCCTAGGGTCGGTGGGCGCCGAGCTCGGCCCTCCGTCGGTCGGGCGGCGGCTCGGCCCACCGTCGGTCGGGCGGCGGTTCGGCCTTCCGCCGGTCGGTGGTGGGCACCGACGTGACGGACGTGAGCCGGGTGGCTCGCCGGACCACGGTCTCCACGTGCCGCCACATCTCGTACCAGGTCCGGTCCCAGGAGGTCCTGGAGAGGAAGGCGTCCACGTGCCGTTGCCTGGCGGGCCGGTCCGAGGCGAGCGCCTCGTCGATCGCCGATGACATGGCGTCCGGGGAGTCGGCGATCCAGACCAGCCCCTCGTCACCGTAAGGGGTGACCACGTCGGTGATCGAGGTGGAGACGACCGGCCGGCCTGCCGCCAGGTACTCCGGGGTCTTGGTCGGCGAGATGAAGCGGGTCGACTCGTTGAGCGCGAACGGCAGCAAGGCCACGTCCCATCCGCTCAGGTAGGCCGGGAGCTCGTCGTAGGTCTTGCTGCCGAGCCAGTGGATGTTGTCGCGAAGGGGCAGTGACTCCTTGTCGATCTTGACCACCGGCCCGATCATCACGAACTGCAGGTCTGGGCGCAGTTCCGCGAGGCCGCCGATCAGGGCGAGATCCATCCGCTCGTCGATCACCCCGAAGTAGCCGACCCGCGGGTGCGGGATGCCGGCCTGGTCCACCGGGTCGATGTCGAGGGCGCGCGCCTGGGCAAAGTGGGGCACGTCGACGCTGGAGGGGAAGGCGTGGATGTTCTGGTGCTGGGACGTCGCCTTCTTGTACTGGTAGAGGGTCTGGCCCCCGGTGAAGACGACGTCCGCCATGTTCAGGAGGCGGCGCTCGAGCTCCTGGAGTGCCGGGGGCGCGTCCATGAAGAGCGAGAGCTCGTCCATGCAGTCGTAGACCCTGGCGCTGCACCTGATGTGCTCCGTGTAGGGGAGCGCCATCGGCGTGTAGTACCAGAGGACCGGCGCCTCGATCTCCTCCGAGCGAAGGAAGCCTTCGAGGAGCTCACGTCGCGCGCTGTCGATGGCCATCTGCTTCAGGCCCGGCGGGAGGTGCGGCACCACCACGGTGACGCCGGAGGCGGTGGGCATCGCTTCGATCCGCGGCTGGGTCCCGGTGAAGTTGGGCTCCTCGAAGTAGTAGACCCTCTGGTGCCGGGCGCAGCGGGTGAGCAGGTGCTGGGGGCGCTGGTAGACCAGGTTCCAGCGCAGGTGCGAGAAGCAGAGCAGCGGCCGCCTCGCCGTGGTCATGAGTTCGGCTGCTGCACCGTCCATGCCGGGGTCTCGGCAGGGCAGGCCACCGCGCGCCGACCCGGAAACGCCGCCCCTCTATGTCCCGCAGGTGCGAAGTGAACGAGCCGCGCTGACCGCGGGACTTTCGAAGCGATCCACTCCGATGGGCGCTCGCGAACGTTCGCATGGCCCATCCCGTGACTCCTCGCGGACGCAGGTGGCCTCGCCAGCGGCGCGGCTCCAGCGAAGGCGACATCAGGTTTCGCGCCGCGGCCACCTTCTGGCTGAACCAGGGGCTCCCTTTCCGGATGCAGCTCCTGCCGCTCGGCTACCTCTTCACCACGCCGGTCGAGATCGCCACCGTCGAGGGCGGGCAGGCGAAGCACCTGGTCTACCGCCGCGACCTGTTCACGGCCGGCCCGCTCGTGCCGGAGCCCCTCGCGGGATCCAGGATCCGTACATGCGGTCGCGGGGGAGCGACTACTTCGAGAACTCCACCCGGGCCACCTGGGCCAACAGGGCCTACTGCATCGCCAACGCGGGTCGGTGGGCCGGCTACGGCGAGCTGGTCTGGGGCCTGACGGCCTCCGACGGCCCGGCCGATGAGGCGCCGTTCCGCGCCTACTGGGCGCGCGGGGCCGCTCCCGACGGCTCGACCGACGACGGAACCCTGGCGCCCACCGCGGTCGGAGGCTCCGTGCCGTTCGCCCCGGAGCTCACCATCCCGACCCTGGTTCACCTGCGCGACCGGTTCGGTGACCGGCTCTACGGCAGGTATGGCTTCAAGGACGCCTTCAACCTCTCCTACACGAAGTCCTCCGGGGGCCAGGCGGGCTGGTTCGACGATCAGTACCTGGGGATCGACCAGGGCCCGATCCTGCTGATGGTGGAGAACTACCGCAGCGGCTTCGGAGGAGGCTGGCTGTCCGCGACGCCGGCGGTGGCCCTGCAGGGCCTCCGGTAGCTGGCCAGGTGGCGCAGCGCCTCCACGCGCGGGTGGGGGCTGAGCAGCAGCGGCTCACCCCCTCGGCACCCCACGCCGCCCCGCGAGCCAGGAGAGATCGACCGCGAAGGAGGCGGCCAGCACCAGGAGGCCGGCGAGGGCGAGCGGGGAGCTCGCTTCCGGCGGCAGCAGCGGCAAGATCACGGCCAGCAGCACGGCGACCTGCACCACGCAGGCGGTCTTGCGCCACCGGCTGGGGGGGAGCGGGCGGCGCACCCACGGGACCAGCGCTCCGGCCGCGACGAAGCCATAGCGCAGCAGGCCGGACAGCAGGACCCACGCCCCGGCGCGGTCCCAGCGCCACGCCAGCACCGAGAGGACGAGCACCAGCAGGGCATCGGTCTCCATGTCGAAGCGGGCCCCGAACTCGCTCGTGATCCCCCTCCGGCGCGCCAGCCGGCCATCGACCCCGTCCAGCACCGCGGCCAGCGTGCCCGCGGCGGTGGCGAACGCCGCCACCCCGTCACCCGTCGGCGCCACGACCAGCGCCCCGAGGAGCGCCGCGACCACGCCTCGCCCCAGGGTGACGGCGTTGGCGGCGCCGAACCGCGGGTGTGGGTGCAGGCCGGGCAGGCAGGCCATGACGGCCGCGGCGCCCAGGAGCGCCAGGCCGACCGCCGTCGCCTGGTACCAGGCCCCGAGCCCGAGCGCGCGCTGCAGCAGCCAGGCGCTCGCCGCCACCGCCAGCACAGCCAGCCAGAGGGCGCGCCAGGCGCTGACCCGCAGGCGGACACCCTCCGTGCGGGGCGTCTCCGCGGCCCCGGTCACCGGGGCAGCTCCGAGGTTATACGGTAGGAGACCATGAACAGGGCTCGAGCCTTCTGGGTGGCGGCACCCGGCCGCGGCGAGATCCGCGCAGAGCACCTCCCCGCCGCCGGCGAGGGCGACGCGGTGGTTCGTACTCTCTATAGCGGGATCAGCCGCGGCACCGAGTCGCTGGTCTTCGGCGGCCACGTCCCCCCCACCGAGTACCTTCGGATGCGCGCCCCGTTCCAGGAGGGCCAGTTCCCGGGTCCGGTCAAGTTCGGCTACTCGAGCGTGGGCATGGTCGAGGCGGGCCCGGCCGGCCTGGCGGGACGGACCGTCTTCTGCCTCTACCCCCACCAGACCCGCTACGTGGTGCCCGCCACCGCGCTGGAGCTGGTCCCGCCTGGGGTGCCACCGGCGCGGGCCGTGCTCGCAGCCAACCTGGAGACCGCGCTGAACGCGCTCTGGGACGCCGAGCTCAAGCTCGGCGATCACCTCGCCGTGGTCGGCGGCGGCACCGTCGGCTGCCTGGTCGCCTGGCTGGCCGCTCGCGTACCGGGCTGCCAGGTCGAGCTCATCGACCTCTCGCAGGCCCGGGCGGCGACCGCCGCGGCGCTCGGCGTGAGGTTCGCGTTGCCGGGGGCGGCCGCGCCGGAGGCCGACTGCGTGGTCCACGCCAGCGGCTCGGCCGAAGGGCTGCGCACGGCGCTTTCGCTCGCCGGGCCCGAGGCCACGGTGGTGGAGCTGAGCTGGTTCGGCGATCGCGAGGTCCCGGTGCTGCTCGGTGGCGCCTTCCACGCCCGTCGCCTCACGCTCCGGTCGTCGCAGGTCGGCCAGCTCAACCCGGCCCAGCGGCCGCGCTGGACGCGCCGCAGGCGGCTCGCGCTCGCCCTCGCGCTGCTCGCCGACCCCAGGCTC
>JANMRY010000160.1:0-11105 GCA_031388695.1 Anaeromyxobacter sp.
CAGCCTGGCGCTCGGCTCGTGGCCCTTCGCCGCCTTCGAGCGGGCGGTCGAGGTGACGGTCGAGGCGCTGGACGGGGCGGGCAACGGCGTCTCGGCCGCCAGGTCGGCGGGGGTGGTGAGCAGGTTGCGGTGGGAGGTGGACGTCGCGGGAGGCGAGGTCATGGCCCCGGGCGCGGTGGCGGTGGACGTCCAGGGCACCGCCATCTTCGGAGGCACCAACGGGAAGGTCTACTTCATCGGGCCGAACGGAGTGGCGACGCGAGCGCCGGTAGCGGTCGGGAACGGCATCCTGTCGGCCCCGGTCGTGGTCGGCGCCACCGGCGTCTGGGTGCCGAGCGACGACGGGAAGGTCTACCGGGTGCCGAGCGACGTGGCGGCGGGGGTGGAGATGGTGTGTGACACCGGGGCGGCGGTGAGGGGGGTGGCGCTCCTGGCAGACGGAACTCCAATGGCCTCGTCATCGCTAGGTCTGTTCATGGCCGCGGTCGCGCCGGGCTGCAGGTCGACCACCGTGTTCACGGGAAGTGTCGGCCTGCCTGGCGTGGCGAGTGGCAACGTGTTTCTGGGAGCAGAGGGAAGTCAGCTCCACGCGATGACAATCGCAACCGGGGGCTTTGTCGCCGAGCAATGGTCGCCGCCGGCCGTCGTTGCAGGTGGCGTCGAGAGTCCCCTCGCCATCCGCTCCTCAGGCGACCTGATCGCCCTCACCAACCTCGGCACCACCGGCTCCCTCCTCTCCATCTCACCCTCCGGCACGCCGACTCCACTCGCCACCACCGACGTTCCCTCCGACGGCCCGGTGGTCCTCGCCGGCGATGACATCGTGGTCCCCGAGAAGGGGAAGACCCTCTCGGCCTGGAGCGCCACCGGCGCCTTCCGCTGGCGCAGCGCCGCGCTCCCCGGCGTGCCGCTGACGCCGCTGGTGCTGGCCGGCGGCGCCGACCAGCTGCTGGTGGCCGACGCCCGCGGCAACCTGACCGCCCTCGACGCCGCCGGCCAGCTGCGCTGGACCACGCAGCTCGCCCCGGCCGCCATCCCGCTGCGCCCGCCCAACCTGGTGGCGCTCCCGGGCGGGGAGCACTCGCTCGGCTACTTCCCGGCCGCCAACGGCAGGCTCTACGCCGTCATCCTCGACGGCCGGCTCGACGGCGCCGCCCCCTGGCCCAAGGCCTTCCACGATCCGCGCAACACCGGCAACGCCGCCACCGCCCAGCCCGCCCCGTGAACGCGCTCGCCGCCATCGCCGCGCTCGCCCTGCTGGCGCCCCCCCGCCCCGCGGAGCGGATCGCCGTGCTGGCGGTCCACGAGCCGGCGGCGCTCGACCTCGACCTGATCGAGCTGACCCACCAGCTCCGCACCGCCTGCGGCGAGCGGACGCCGGGCGTGCTGCAGGCCGGCGAGATGCGGGCCCGGCTGCAGGGCCGGACCGGCAACGCCACCGCCGCCGAACTCGACCGGGCCTTCAACGGCGCGCTGGCCGTCTACCAGAACGGGGAGTACGAGAGCGCCGAGCGCACCCTCAAGGCGATCGTCGCCGACCTGGAGGAGCTGCCGGAGAGCGAGGGGGTCTGGCACCAGTGGACCCGCGCCATGATGCGGCTCTCCCACGTGCAGTTCACGCTCGGCCAGAAGGAGGACTCGGAGGCGACCCAGCTGGCGCTGCTCAAGGTCGACGCCTCCCACCAGCTCGACCCCATGCTCTACGCCCCCGGCTACCGCGCCCACTTCGAGGAGCTGCGCGCCCGGGTCCGCGCCATGCCGAAGCGCCGGCTCATGGTCACGGCGCGCGGACGGGCCGGGACCGTCTACGTCAGCGGTCGCGACGTCGGCCCGCCACCGGTGACGCTGGTGATGCCGGCCGGCAGCTACCGGGTGGCCGGCGCCGCCGGAGAGCTGCGCCCGCCCTCGGTCGGCGTCGACCTCTCGGTGGAGGACCGGGCGGTGACGCTCGACTTCGCGCTGGCCGAGGCGGTCCGCATCGGCAACGGGCCGGCGCTGGCGCTCCCCTCCGGAGACCGGGGCGGCCAGCTCATCAAGGCCGGCGCCTGGCTCGGCGTCGACCGGCTGCTGGTCACCACCCGGGTGGTCGAGGGGGACGCCCCCTTCCTGGTCGGCGCCGTCTACGACGTGCGGCGCGGGGCGCTGCTGCGCGAGGGGAGCGTCCGGGCCACGGGCGGGACCGTCTCCGCCGCCAGCCTCGGCGCGCTCTCCGCCTTCCTGCTCCATGGCCAGCCTTCACGCGAAGTGAACGACAGGGTCCGCCAGGCCGTGGCGCGCCCATCGCCGCCGCCTCCTCCCGCGAGGCCAGCCGCGCCACCCCCCGCGCCCGTCGCCGCCGCACCGGTCTCCGTCCCGGTCGCGGCGCCGCCACCCGCCGCGCCGCCACCTTCCGCACCACCCCGGGCCCCGGTCATCGCCGCGGCCGCCCCGGCAACGCCGCCCGCGCCGCCCGCGCCGGACCTCTCGCCCCGCCCCCCGCCCGCCGATCCGATCGCGGCGGCGGTGACCCCGCGCGCCATCGAGCCGCTGCCGGCCGCGCCACGCCCGGCCTGGGTCAAGCCGGTGGTGATCGGCGCCGGGGTGCTGGCGGTCGGCCTGGCCGGCCTGGCCATCCAGCAGGGGCGCGCGGCGGGCGGCGCCTACGCCGACGCCAGGGCACTGGTCGGCCCGGGCGGCATCCTGGTGCCGGGCGCCGATCCGGCCGCGCACGACGCCCTGGTGGCCCGCGGCGATGGCGCCAGCCGCAACGCCTGGATCTCCGGCGGCGCCGCGGTGGCCAGCGCCGCCGGGGCCGGCCTCACCTGGTGGCTCTCGCCATGACCCCGGCCCTGCGCTAGAACCGCCCTCGATGGACACCTACGCCAAGACCTTCACCGTCCGCTGGTCCGACTGCGACGCCAACGGCCACCTGCGCAACACCGGCTACAGCGAGTACGCCATCGAGGTCCGCATGGCCTACCTGGCCGAGCACGAGTTCGGCCTCGCCGAGATGCGCGCCCAGTCCATAGGCCCGGTGCTGCTCCGCGAGGAGATCGACTACATGCGCGAGTGCCACATGGGCGAGGTGCTGACCGTCGGCTTCACCAGCCTCGGGCTCTCCCCCGACGGCGCCCGCTTCAAGGTGGCCCACGACATCTTCAAGCAGAACGGCAAGCAGGCGGCCCGCCTGGTGGTGCTGGGCGGCTGGATCGACATGAAGCTGCGTCGGCTCGCCCCGCCCCCCGACGCCCTGCGCGAGGCCTTCGAGAAGGCGCCGCGCGGCGGGCCGTTCGAGACCCTCCCGCCGGCCGGCCAACGCTGATCCTCAGTGCGGCAGCCCCGGCCCCGGCCCCTTGGCCCCGTCGACCGCCCGCGCCGCGGTGGCGATGGCCCGCGCCAGCCGCTCGTCCAGCTCCGGCCCGTAGTAGCTGCGCCTGGTCTCGCTGACGCCGGTCGCGAAGTCCTCCTCGGTCACCACGTAGCCGACGTAGCCGTTGGCCAGCGAGAGCGTGACCGAGTCCATGCCGGCCACCAGCCGCCAGTGGACCCCGACCGTCTCCGACGGCTCGGCCGGCGTCGACACCAGCAGCAGCGGCCCGAGCCGGACCGCGGTGACGGTGGCGCTGGTCGGCAGCGTCCCGCCCAGCACCGTCCGCGTGGCCGGCCAGAGCAGGCGCGGCACCGCCCCGGGCGAGAGCCGGGGCAGGCTGGTGGTGACCCGGGCCGCCGCCAGGCGCGGCGAGGCCTCGACCGGCCCGGTGGCGAGCGCGTTGATGGTGTCGTCGAGCAGCCGCGCGTAGGCGGCATGCTGCGGCTCGCCGGCGTGGACCGAGCCGGGCGGGATCCTGACGGTCTGGTCGCCGATCGACCCCTGCCAGTAGAGGCGCGGCCCGCGCACGCCGAGCGAGAGCAGCCTCCCCGGCCAGTCGCCGCTGATCATCCGGTTGGCCTGCCCGAGGATGGTCGGGTGGGCCGTGAACCGGACCAGCTCGGCCACCGGCTCGCCGCTGGGGCGCGCCAGCCGGGCCACCAGCAGCCGGCCGCCCACCCGCCCGCCGTTCCGGTTCTGCACCAGCCCGGCCAGCTCGGCCCGCTGCACCGAGAGGCTGGCCGGCCCGAGCGCCGCCTGGGCGGCGCGCACCGCGGCCACCACGTCGTCGACCAGCCGGTCGAAGGTCGACTGGTCGTACGGCCCGGTGGCGAACCGGCTGGCCGGCCAGGAGTCCCAGTAGCCGCCCGGGCCGGCGTGGGTGTGGGTGGCGGTCAGCACCAGGGCGTCGAGCTTCAGGTCGGCCACCCGGGCCCGCACCGCCGCCTCCAGCGCCTCGGGGATCACCAGGATCTCCACCGAGACCAGCGCCACCCGCACCCCCGGCTCGGCGAGCAGCAGCGCCCGCGCCGTCACCGGGTCGCGCACCCCGTCGGCGGTGTAGGTCCAGCGGGGGAAGCCGCCGATGACCGGGTCGGGTCCCAGCTCGAGCCGGCGCAGGCCGAAACCGGCCAGCAGCAGCCCTTTCCCGCTCGCCGCGCCGACCAGCACCGGCGGCCCGTCGGGCGGCGCGTCGCGCCAGGGCAGGCTGAGCGTGGCCAGCAGGAGGGCGCTCGCCACCAGGGTGATGGCCAGGGCGTCGAGCGCCCGTCCGGCGGGGTTCCATTTCAAGGCACGACGGTTATACTCCGCCGCCTCATGGGGTACGACGAAGCTGAAGACAAGCTGAAGGACGAGTGCGGGGTCTTCGGGATCTGGGGGCTCGGGCAGCAGGAGGAGGCGGCCAACTTCGCCTACCTCGGGCTGCACGCGCTCCAGCACCGCGGGCAGGAGGCGGCCGGCATCGTCTCCACCGACGGTGAGACGCTCCACGTCCACCGCGACATGGGGCACGTCGCCGACATCTTCACCGCCGAGGTGATCGCCCGCCTGAAGGGCGGCGCCGCCATCGGCCACGTCCGCTACTCGACCACCGGCGCCAGCCACGTCAAGAACGCCCAGCCCTTCGCGGTGGAGTACGCCGGCGGGGCGGTGGCGGTCGGCCACAACGGCAACCTCGTCAACGCCGACGTGCTGCGCGCCGAGCTCGAGGCGGCCGGCTCGATCTTCACCTCCTCCAGCGACACCGAGGTGATCGTCCACCTCATCGCCCGCTCCAGGGTGAGCAGCGCGCCCGGCTCACCGGCCCAGCTGGTCGACTCGGTGCGCGAGGCGCTCGGCCGCGTCGCCGGCGCCTACTCGCTGGTCTTCCTCACCCCCACCGCGCTGGTCGGGGTCCGCGACCCCATGGGCTTCCGCCCGCTGGTGCTCGGGCAGCTGAAGGGGCAGTGGGTGCTGGCCAGCGAGACCACCGCGCTCGATCTCATCGAGGCCGAGTACATCCGCGAGGTCGAGCCGGGCGAGCTGGTGGTGATCGACCGCGACGGGCTGCGCAGCGAGCAGCTCTTCCCCGATCGCCCCGCGCCGAAGCGGCTGGGGCGCTGCATCTTCGAGTCGATCTACTTCGCCCGCCCCGACTCGATCCTCTTCGGCCGCTCGGTCTACGAGACCCGCCACGCCTACGGCAAGCGGCTCGCCATCGAGCACCCGGTCCCGGCCGACTTCGTCATCCCGGTCCCCGACTCGGGCGTGCCGGCCGCCATCGGCTACGCCGAGCAGAGCGGCATCCCCTTCAACATGGGGCTGGTGCGCAGCCACTACGTGGGGCGCACCTTCATCGAGCCCTCGCAGCAGATCCGCCACTTCGGCGTCAAGCTCAAGCTCAACGCGCTCAAGAACGTGCTCAAGGGCAAGCGGGTGGTGGTGGTCGACGACTCGATCGTGCGCGGCACCACCAGCCGCAAGATCGTCAAGATGATCCGCGCCGCCGGGGCCAGCGAGGTGCACCTGCGCATCTCCTCGCCGCCCACCGCCTGGCCCTGCTACTACGGCATCGACACGCCGACGCGCCAGGAGCTGATCGCCTCGACGCACGACGAACTGCAGATCGCCACCTACGTCACCGCCGACTCGCTCGGCTACCTGTCGCTGCCGGGGATGTACCAGGCGATCGGCGAGAAGCGCGAGACCTACTGCGACGCCTGCTTCTCCGGGGAGTACCTGATCGACTTCCCGACCCGACCGGCCGTGCCGAGGGGCCGGCGCGTGGTCGGGACCTGACGCGGCCCGAGGGGGGCCGGCGCGGGCTGAGGGTCGCTAGCGCTTGCCGCCGCTGCTGCGGCTGGCGAAGACGTGCGGGACGGTGGAGGAGCCGGCCCGGGCCGAGGCCGTGACCGCCTGCGGGCCGGTCGGCCTGCCGTCCTCGGAGGCCCACGGGGCGAGCCGCTGCAGCGCGCCGGAGATGAGCGGGTCGGTCGGGGCCAGCCGCCGCGCCTCGCGCAGCCGGGCCACCGCCACCTCGACCCGGCCGGCGGTCAGGTGGGCGATCCCCTCGTCGAAGAGCGCCTGGGCCGCGGCGCTGCGCCCCTTGGCGCCGCCCGGACCCTCGGTGGAGGCCGGCAGCTTCACGCCGGCGGCGGCCAGCGCCCGCTCGGCCTGCGCGATGGGGCCGTTCCAGCGGGTCGGGTCGCCGGCCTCGGAGGCGTGGAGCACCAGCAGCCGGCGCGCCAGCAGGGCGAAGACCGCACCCCTGACCCGGTCGAAGGCCGAGCCGAGCTGCTGGCCCAGCGAGGCCACGGTGACGCCGGCGCCGACCCGGCGCAGCACCGCCACCTCCTCCGCGGAGAAGTCGGCGATGAAGGTCGGCGGCTCGCCGAGCCGGAGCATGGTCTCCGGGGAGAGGCGCGGGGGGCTGCGGCGGGCCATGGCGGCCGCCTGCGGATCGGCGCGCACCAGCACCTCGAACCAGGCCGGCATGCCGCGCTGGGCGGGGAACTCGACGCCGAGGCGGGAGGGGCTCTCGGAGCGGGACCAGACCACCTTGCCGTTGGTCTCGATGGTCTGGCCGATGGCGTCGCAGTGGATCCGGAGCTTCAGCTCGCGCCCGGGGGAGGCGAGGCGCGGGGTGACCAGCTGGCAGCCGAGCGGGCCGAGATCCTCGGTGGAGGCGGTCCAGGCGGAGAAGCGGTCTCGCACCTCGACCCTGCAGCGGTGGGAGACGCGCAGAGCGCGCCTCGGATTGACCAATTCAGTGTTCACGGTTCGTTCCCCCACCTGCCTCTTTCATGTAGTCCAATGTGCCGCGCGCGTGTGACACAAATCTGGGTGACAGGAAAATTCCTAATGCGATCAGGCGCTAAATGATGTTTTGAGCCCCCTCAGGGGGAGGATGACCAGGACCCTGTGCGCGACTGCGCAGGGTCGTTCGGGGGAGGCTGGCGGGTGCCGGCGGCGAACGTCGCCGGACCGGTCGGCGGGGGCCGCGAGAGGCCCGGCGGGCCGGCCGGGAGGGGTGGACGGGAGCCCCATTGACGCGTCGTCTCGTACACTCTCAGTCCTTGTACACGGAAGGGGCGTGCGGACCGGTCCGGGTCGATCATCACGGAAGGCCCATTTTTCGGGCTGATCGTGATGATCCGAAGTTGACTCACCGATCCGGAAGCGATATCAGCTTGGGCCATCGCCGCCCTGTTACTCCAATCGACCAGAGGCGGCAGGAGGGTTCTCCACATGACGCAGGCCCAGTTCTTCCAGGCGGTGGCCGAGACGGCCAATGTTTCCAAGGTGCAGGCCAAGGCGGTCTTCGCGGCCGTCGAGGAAGTCGTGATGAAGCGGCTCAAGGCCGAGGGGAAGATCCCGCTCGGCGGCCTCGGCGCGGTCAAGCTGGTCGACCGCAAGGCCCGCATCGGCCGCAATCCGGCCACCGGCGAGCAGATCAAGATCGCGGCCAAGACCGTGGTCAAGATCGCGCCGGCCAAGGGTCTCAAGGACGCCTTCAACAAGAAGGCGAAGAAGTAGCCTTCAGGCCGTCCGAAGTTCAGACGCCCGTCGCGCTCCTGCGCGGCGGGCGTTTTTCATTGGTGGCAGGCTCGCCCGGAGGGCCGCCCTGGAGGTGGGGCGAGTGATCGCATCGCTGCGTATCTCCTTGACAATCTCGACCCGCCCTTTTAGCGTCGCCGCCCGTTCCACCCGCTCCCGTTCCCCCATTTTCGGACTCCCATGACGAACCATGCAGGTGGTGTCGAGGGGCTGCCGCGAGAGAAGGTCGAGCAGTTCGACCGGGCGCTCGCCCCCATCCTCAAGCGGTACCCGCCCGACCGGAAGGCCTCCGCCATGATCCCGGCGCTGCGCCTCGGGCAGACCCTCTTCGGGCACATCTCCCCGGCCGTGCAGCTCCTGGCCGCCGACCGGCTCGGCACCTCGCCCTCGCGCGCCGAGGAGGTGGCCACCTTCTACGTGATGCTCGAGACCCACCCGACCGGCAAGCACCTGGTCGAGGTCTGCACCAACGTCTCCTGCTCGCTCACCGGCGGCGACCAGCTCTGGACCTACCTGAAGAAGAAGCTGGCGCTCGCCAAGGCCGGCACCAGCGCCGACGGCCGCTACTCGCTGCGCGAGGTCGAGTGCCTCGGCTCCTGCGGCACCGCGCCGGCCATGCTGGTCGACGAGGAGATGTACGAGCAGCTCACCCCGCAGAAGGTCGACGCCATCCTCGGGGGTCTCAAGTGAGCGACACGCTGATCCTCTCCGCCCGCTGGGCCAAGCCCAACTCGGCCGCCCTCGCCACCTACCGGGCCGACGGCGGCTACGGCGCGCTCGACAAGGCGCTCGGCATGGACCCCTCGGTCATCGTCGACGAGGTGAAGAAGTCGAACCTGCGCGGCCGCGGCGGCGCCGGCTTCGCCACCGGCCTGAAGTGGACCTTCCTCCCCAAGGAGATCCGGCCCCGCTACCTGACCGTCAACGCCGACGAGTCGGAGCCCGGCACCTTCAAGGACCGCTACATCATCGAGCTCGACCCGCACCAGCTCATCGAGGGGATCGCCCTCACCTGCTACGCGCTCGACATCCACCTCGCCTACGTCTACATCCGCGGCGAGTTCGCCAAGCAGGCCCGCATCCTCGAGGCGGCCATCGAGGAGGCGCGCCAGGCCGGCGTCATCGGGCCGAAGCTGCTCGGCAAGAAGGACTTCGACCTCGACATCCACGTCCACCGCGGCGCCGGCGCCTACATCTGCGGCGAGGAGTCGGCCCTGCTCGAGTCGCTCGAGGGCAAGAAGGGCTACCCGCGCCTCAAGCCGCCCTTCCCGGCGGTGGTGGGGCTCTGGGGCAAGCCGACCATCATCAACAACGTCGAGACCATCGCCAACGTCCCCTGGATCGTCCAGCACGGCGGCGACGCCTTCATGGCGCTCGGCGCCGGCAAGTCGGGCGGCACCCGCCTCTTCGGCGTCTCCGGCCACGTCAACCGGCCCGGCGTCTACGAGAAGAACTGCGACTACAACCTGAAGAAGCTGATCATGGAGGACGCCGGCGGCATCGTCGGCGGCCGCAAGCTCAAGGCGGTCATCCCCGGCGGCTCCTCGTCGCCGGTGCTGGCGGCCCACGAGATCGACATCTCCCTCGAGTTCGACGCCGTCAAGGCGGCCGGCTCGATGTCCGGCTCGGGCGGCGTCATCGTCTTCGACGAGTCGGCCTGCATGGTCCGGGCGCTGGCCCGGCTGGCCCGCTTCTACGCCGAGGAGTCCTGCGGCCAGTGCACCCCCTGCCGCGAGGGGACCAACTGGATGGAGGGCATCCTCCACAAGCTGGAGGGCGGCCACGGCTCCGCCGAGGACGTCGCCAAGCTGGAGCAGGTGGCCAACTCGATCGCCGGCAACACCATCTGCGCGCTCGGCGACGCCGCCGCCATGCCGGTCCAGTCCTTCATCAAGAAGTTCAAGCCGGAGTTCCTGCAGCACGCCGAGCAGCGCCGCTGCCCCTGCGGCGACACCGGCTGGGGCATCACCCAGGCGCCGCGCGACGCGGTGGCCGGGCCAGTGAGGTACGCGCGATGAGCGTCACCGCCGAGCAGGTCGTCTTCTTCGTCTTCGCGGTCCCGCTGGTGCTGGCAGCCCTCGGCGTGGTGATCGCTCGCAGCCCCATGTACGCGGCCATGAGCCTGGTGGCGGCCTTCTTCTGCCTGGCCGGCATCTACGTGCTGCTCACCGCCCACCTGATCGCCGCCATGCAGATCCTGGTCTACGCCGGCGCCGTCATGGTGCTCTTCCTCTTCGTCATCATGCTGCTCAGCCTCAACGAGGAGCACCACCAGGTGGAGCAGCTCAAGAAGGCGCAGTGGCTCGGCTTCGTGCTCGGCGGCGGCGGCCTGATGGCGCTGCTGGCCTGGATCACCCGCGAGCAGGCCGGCGCCGGGATGGAGGCGATCGGCCCCGACTTCGGCACCGTCAAGGCGGTCGGCCGGGCCCTCTTCACCCAGTACCTGCTCCCCTTCGAGGCCACCAGCCTCCTGCTCACCGTCGCCATCGTCGGCGCGGTGGTGGTGGCCAAGGAGAAGATCTAGTGACCCTCCCCAGCCCAGCTGACGTGACGAGAGCGCCGAGACCGAAGCGTGGCGAGCGCCCGAGGAGGGAGCAGCGCAGGCGTAGCAGCGCTACTCCGAGCAGCGCACCGACGAGGCCGTTCGCCGCAGCGAGAGGATCGGCGCTCGCAGTAGGCAGCTGGGCCGGGGAGGGTCACTAACCATGGTCCCCGTTCAGTGGTTCCTGCTGCTGGCGGCGGTGCTCTTCGGCGTCGGCCTGGTCGGCGTGCTCATCAAGCGCAACGCCCTGATCGTCATGATGTGCATCGAGCTGATGCTCAACGCCGCCAACCTGACCTTCCTGGCCTTCGCGCGCCAGCAGGGGAACGTCGGCGGCCACGCCATCGCCTTCTTCGTCATCGCCGTGGCGGCGGCCGAGGCGGCGGTCGGCCTGGCCATCGTCATCGCCATCTACCGCACCCGCGGCACCGTCAACATGGACGACGTGCGCGAGCTGCGCGAAGAGGGTTGAGCGGGAACGTTGTAGAGTCCGGCCATGCTCGCTCGCTGCGCCCGCTGCCAGGGCAACTTCACCACCGACCGGTTCGGCCTCCAGACCTGCCCCCACTGCGGCTCCGAGCTGATGCTGGCCGATCCGAGCGGTGGCGCCACGCCGCCGCCGCCCGCCGCGCCACCACCCGCCGCCCCTGCGCCCGGCTCGCCGCCGCCCGCGCCGCC
>JANMRY010000010.1:0-18251 GCA_031388695.1 Anaeromyxobacter sp.
CGCCTGGGCGCCGAAGGCGAGCGGCGTCGCCCCGAGCGCGGTCACCGGCGCCTTCCCTTCGACCAGCTCGCGCACCTTGTTGATGAGCGCCTGGCTCTCGAAGGGCTTCTGGATGAAGGCGTCGGCGCGAACGGCCTGGGCGCGCGCCTCGTCGAAGGGCTCGAAGGTGCCGGCCAGCAGGATGACCGGAACCCCGGCCAGCGACGGGTCGGCCTTGATCGCCTCGCAGGCCTCGTAACCGTTCTTCTTCGGCATCAGGGCGTCGAGCAGGATCACGTCCGGCCTCGCGGCCCTGGCCCGGGTCAGCGCGTCCTCGCCGTTGCCGACGACGCTGACGGCGTAGTCCTCGTTGGCGAACGTGATGCCGACCACCTTCTGAATGGTGACCGAGTCGTCCGCGAGGAGGAGGTTCTTGGGCATGGGGGGTCCCGGGAGAAGTGGAGGCGCTCCCATTGGAGTACCGCCGCGCTCTCCCGAGTGTCAAGATTCCCGGGGCTTTACGGGTGCCTAGGCGGCGACTTCGCGGCCGGTCCGGCCCGGCTACCCGCCGCCGAAGAGCGTGTCCCAGGGCGGCCGCTCCACGCCGTCGTCCTCGTGACCCCGGTCGAGCCCGAGCACCTTGTCGGCCACCACGCCGATGTCGGCGCCGCCGGCGTCGAGCAGCAGCACCTCGGGCGGGATGAGCGAGGGGGCCAGCCCGTAGAAGACCCCAACGTCGATGACCGGGTGGAGGGCCCGCCCGTGGTAGAGCAGCCCGCGGTGCGAGGGGGGCGCCAGCGGCACCATCGCCAGCGACGGCGCGTCGCTCACCGCCACCACCAGCGAGACCGGCACGCCGAAGGTGAGCGGCCCGCGCGTGAAGCGCAGCTCGCGCTCCGGCCAGGGACCGAGCGAGGGCGGGGGCTCGGCCGGATCCTCGGCCGGCGCCAGCGGCGCGAAGCCGAGCGAGGAGACCGCCAGCTCCAGCGCCACCTCCCCCTTGATCACCAGCGCGCCGGCGTAGGGGGACGGTGACGGCACCAGGGTGTGGGCCGGCAGCTGGAAGACCTCGGCGTCGGCGAGGTCGATGATCCCGTGCAAGGCCTCGACCCGCAGCGCCGTCTGCGGCGTGTCCTCGGTGAGCAGGGCGAAGCGCGCCGCCCCGCTCGGCAGCCCGAGCACCGTCGAGACCCAGGCGGTCGAGACCGGCTCGCCCCTCGTCATCACCTCGCCCTCCCCCGGCTGCAGCTCGCGGATCTCGCGCAGCTGCGCCAGCCGCAGCGCCAGCCGCACGCCGCCGGCCGAGAAGATCAGCGCTTTCCGCTCCGAGGGGAGTGAGCTCACGCCGCCATGATACCCTGTCGTCGATGAGCCACGCCGTCCTGCTGGTCGACGACGAGCGCTTCGCTCGGACCGTCTACTCCGACTACCTCCGGGCGGCCGGCTTCGACGTCGAGGTCGCGGCCGACGCCGAGGCGGCGCTGGCCATCCTCAAGGCCCGCCACTTCGACGTGCTGGTGGCCGACGTCATCCTCCCCGGGTCGTCGGGGCTCGACCTGCTCAGCGCCGCCAAGGAGCTCGACCCGAACCTCGAGGTGGTGATGATCACCGGCCTCGACAAGGTCGACCCGGCGGTCCGGGCCATGAAGTCGGGGGCCTCCGACTACCTGATCAAGCCGATCACCCCCGAGGCGCTGCAGCATGCCGTCCACCGCAGCATGGCCACGCGCGGCCTGCTGGCCGAGAACAAGGTGCTGCGGGCCCACCTCAAGCTCTTCGAGACCTGCCAGCGGCTCTCGGCCACGCTCGACCGGGACCGACTGGTCCCCATGGGGCTGGCGGCGGTGGCGACCACCAGCGGGGCCCCGGCGGCGCTGCTGGCCGAGCTGGCGCCCGACGCGAGCTGGATGCTCTCCGGGGCACACGGGCTCGAGTACCAGGCGGCGGCCGACCTGCTGGGCGCGGCGCGGGACCGGCTCCCGGCCGCCTCCGACGGGCAGCCGTCCTGCTTCGAGCTCTTCGTCGGCGACCAGCCGCCGCGCCAGGCCTTCTGCCTGCCGCTCGTCGACGAGGCCGGCACGGTGGGCGTGGCGCTCGCCTTCCCGGCCGCCCCGCCCGACCCGGAGACGCGCGAGAGCGCCGCCTTCCTGGCGCGACACCTGGCGCTGGCGCTGCGCAACCTCGGCAGGCTCAAGCAGGTCGAGCACCTCGCCTACCTCGACGACCTGACCCACCTCTACAACACCCGCTACCTCGACATGGTGCTCGACCGCGAGCTCGGGAACGGCCGGCCCTTCTCGCTGCTCTTCCTCGACCTCGACCACTTCAAGGGGGTCAACGACCAGCACGGCCACCTCTCCGGCTCGCGGCTGCTGGTCGAGGTGGCCCGGGTGCTGCGCTCCTGCGTGCGCGACGAGGACATCCTGGTCCGCTACGGCGGCGACGAGTACGTCTCGGTGCTGACCGGCATCGACTCGGGCGGCGGGCTCAAGGTGGCCGAGCGGATCCGCCGGGCCATGGAGGGCCACCGCTTCCTCTCCCGCGAGGCGACGCCGGTGCAGGTCACCGTCTCGATCGGCCTGGCCAGCTTCCCCGAGCACGCCAGCACCAAGGCCGAGATCATCGATCTCGCCGACCGGGCCATGTACCGCGGCAAGCGCACCACGCGGAACGTGGTCTACATCGCCTCCCATGACCTGCCGCCGGCGCGCGACCGGTAGGCACCAGGTACCCCGTGGCCCACGACTCCGACGCCCCCGACCCCCGCTTCGAAGCCGCCTCCGCCGCCCTGCAGGACGGCGACGCCGAGCGGGCCTACGCGCTGGCCCGCCAGGGGGCCAAGGAGGCGCGCCGCGAGGGGGATGACCTGCTGGCGGCCGACCTGCGCTGGCTGGAGGGGGCGGCGCTGCTGGAGATGGAGGACGGCGTGGCGGCGCTGGCGGCGCTCGACGAGGCGCTCCGGCTCGCCCCCGGCCACCTCGACGCCCTGCTGGAGCGGGCCGACGCCCTCTTCCAGCTCTGCCGCTTCGACGCCGCGCTCGCCTCGGCGCAGGCGATCGCCGACGGGGCGCCGCGCGAGGCCCGGGCCCAGCAGCTGCTCGGCCTGCTGGCGGAGCGGCGCGGCGACGCGAAGGAGGCGGAGCGGGCCTTCGCGCGGGCCCGCAAGCTCGACCCGGAGGCCTACCCGAAGCACCCGGTCCTCTCGAAGAAGGAGTTCGACGCCGCGGTGGAGCGGGCCCTGGCCGAGATCCCCGAGCAGGTGCGCCGCTACCTCTCCAACGTGCCCATCACCGTGGAGGAGCTGCCGAGCGACGACGACCTGCTCGACTCCGATCCGCCGCTGCCGCCGACCATCCTCGGGATCTTCCGCGGCGCCCCGTACGGCCAGAAGCTCTCGGCCGACCCCTGGAGCCACCTCCCCTCCTCGATCGTCCTCTACCAGCGCAACCTGGAGCGGGCCTCGGAGGATCGCGAGGAGTTGGAGGAGGAGATCGCCACCACGCTGGTCCACGAGGTCGGCCACTTCCTCGGCCTCGACGAGGATGAGCTCTGGGAGCGCGGGTTGGACTGAGCTTCTTCAGTCGGATCTTCCGGACGGGTCCCGAGAACCCGAAGGTCTCCTCCACCTCCGACCAGTGTCTCCTGGTCCATCTCGACGGGGCTGGACTGCCCGCCGAGGTCTACGACCAGCACGACCTCGCCACCCTTGAGAACCTCCTGGTCGCGGCCATTGAAGCCGGCAGGCTGGGCGAGTTTGACGTCAACGAAGTCGGCCCCAACGAGACGACCCTCTACATGTACGGCCCCGATGCCGAGCGACCCTTCACTGGCGTGGAGACCATCTTGCGGGCCTACCCGCCCTGCAAGAATGCACGCGTCATCATTCGCCTGGGCGGGCCAGGTGCGACGCAGCGCGAGGTTCGGCTGTAGCCTCGAGAACTACCGCAGCTGACCCGAAGGAGTCTGTTCCCTCCCCCAAAAGCGATTCCCGACGTCGGGAATCGCCAAGGAGGGATCCCACCCGGGGTGGGTCAAAAGCAGTTCGGGCGCCAGAACCGTACTTGGAGTACGTGCTCGGACCAGACGGAGATGCTCACCGTCGCTTGGGTTCCAGTGTTCCCTGGCTCCATGTCCGGCACCGGCTCCCCGGCTCCCGGCTCGCCGGCTCCACGGTTCCACGTCCGGCACCAGGGCACCAGGGCTCCATGTCGGGCTCCATGTCCGGCACCGAGCCCACCGCGTCCCCGGGCCCCGCCGGCAGCACGTACCCAGCGCACCTGAATATCCGGCACCGCGGGGCAGGCCCCCCGAGGCCCGCACCGAGGCCCGAGGCCGCGCCCGCCCCGACGGAGCCGCTCGAACCCTCAGACCCTTCGCTGCGCCTTCCGCCCGCGGATCGGTGACGCCCGTCCGAGCGGGTGCACTGGCCAGCGACGGGGTCGGCCTGGGAACTGAGACGTTCCTCGAATCTTGCGGCGGCGCCACCAGAAGCCGGCGCCGTCGCGAATAGAAGCCGGCGCGATCGCGCGCCGTCGCTCCAAGATCAGCCGAAAAATTGACCGGTTGCGACCGATATCGGAACCTCCGGGGACATGCCCACGGTCATCGAGTCGATGGAGCTGCTCCAGGTCCTCAGCGAGGCCGAAGACATCGCACAGAGCGTGAATCAGCCGCTCACCAGCGCCCACCAGCTCCTCGCCTTCTTCACGGTCCCCAACCGGGCCGAGATCCTGCTCCGCGAGAAGCGGATCGACGAGGACAAGATCCTCGCGGTGATGGCCGGCAAGCCGCGCGAGCCGGAGGCGACCTCCCGCGCCATCCGCGACGGGGCCCGCTCGCTCGCCGAGGGCTCCGGCGCCGCCGAGATCGACTGCCTCCACCTGCTGGCCGCCATGACCCGCGAGCGGACCGGCTGCGCCCACCAGCTGCTGGCCGCCTGCGGCGTCGACCCGCGCCGGCTCCGCACCGAGACCATCTCGCTCTTCGCCAACGGCCTGCCGCGCAAGTACCAGCAGGTCCGCGCCGTCCCGGCCCAGTCCCGCCCGGCCGCCCGGCGCGCCGAGCCGCACCGCCCGTCCTCGCCCGTGGAAGACGACACGGCGCTGGCCAGCGACCTCGAGTCGGCCGCCGCCGCGCTGGCCGAGGACCTCACCGCCGCGCCGCTCCACGCGCCCTCCCCTGCCCATGCCCCGGCGCCGGCCTACGCCCAGGCGCACGCGCACGCCCACGCCCCGCGCTCCCGCCACGCCCTCGACCCGCGCAGCTACCCCTGGCTGTCGCAGCTCGGCCGCAACCTGACCGAGCTGGCGGCCGACGGGAAGCTCGACCCGCTGGTCGGGCGCGAGCGCGAGGTCGAGGAGGCGATCGACGTCCTCGGCAAGCGGCGCACCAACAACCCGCTGCTGGTCGGCGAGCCGGGCGTCGGCAAGACCGCCATCGTCGAGGGGATCGCCCAGCGGCTGCTCAGCGGCGGCGGCGCCGGCGCCGAGCGGACCGTGATCGAGATCGACATGGCCAGCGTGCTGGCCGGCACCCAGCTGCGCGGCTCCTTCTCCGAGAAGCTGCTCGGCCTGAAGGACGAGGTGAAGCGGTCGGAGGGGCGCATCGTCGTCTTCATCGACGAGGTCCACACCATCATGGGCGCCGGCTCGACCGGCGAGGGGCCGCAGGACGCCGCCAACGAGCTCAAGGCGGCGCTGGCCCGCGGCGAGTTCCCCTGCATCGGCGCCACCACCCACGACGAGTACCGCCAGCACATCCAGAAGGACCCGGCGCTGGAGCGCCGCTTCTCACCGGTGCTGGTGCGCGAGCCCTCGGTGGCCGACACCGTCACCATCCTGGCCGGCCTGGCGCCGCGCTACGAGAAGCACCACGCGGTCCGCTTCTCCGCCGAGGCCCTGCAGGCCGCCGCCGCGCTCTCGGCCCGCTACATCACCGATCGCTTCCTGCCCGACAAGGCGGTGGCGGTGCTCGACCTGGCCGGCAGCCGGGCCCGCCGCCAGCACCACCGCGCCGTCGACGCCGACGACATCGCCCGGGTGGTGGCCAAGATGGCCGGCCTCCCCGAGTCGCGGCTGCTCGCCTCCGACCGCGAGCGGATCCTCGGCATCGAGCGGGCCCTCTCCGCGCGGGTCATCGGCCACGAGGCGGCCATCGCCCGGGTGGCCGGCGTGCTGAAGCGCAACTTCGCCGGCTTCGCCTCGCGCCGCCCCATGGGCTCCTTCCTCTTCCTCGGCCCGACCGGTGTCGGCAAGACCGAGCTGGCCAAGGCGCTGGCCGACGCGCTCTACGGCTCGCGCGACGCGCTGGTGCAGCTCGACATGAGCGAGTGCGCCGAGCCGACCGGCGTGGCCCGGCTGGTCGGGGCCGCCCCCGGCTACGTCGGCTACGGCGAGGGCGGGCAACTCACCGACGCGGTGCGCCGCCGGCCGGCCTGCGTGGTGGTGCTCGACGAGATCGAGAAGGCCCACCGCGACGTGCAGATGCTGCTCCTGCAGGTGCTCGAGGAGGGGCGGCTCACCGACGGGCGCGGCCGGCAGATCGACTTCTCCAACGCCGTCATCGTGCTCACCACCAACCTCGGGGCCGGCGAGGCGACCCGCGTGGGCCAGCCCTCCATGGGCTTCGGCGCCGCCGAGCAGGCCGCGCCGCGCGAGAGCCGCGTGCTCGAGGCGGCCCGGGGCGCGGTCCCCCCCGAGCTCTGGAACCGGCTCGACGAGCGGCTGGTCTTCCCGGCGCTGACCCGCGAGCAGGTGGCCCGCGTGGCGGTGCTGCTGCTGGCCGAGTCGGCGGCGCGGCTCCACGGCGAGCGGCGCATCCGCTACCTGGCGGCGCCCGAGGTGGCCGGCTTCCTGCTCGACCACGGCGGCTTCGACCCGACGCTCGGGGCCCGCCCCATGCGCTCTGCGGTGCAGCGGCTGGTCGAGGCGCCGCTGGCCGAGAAGATCCTGGCCGGGGAGTTCGAGCCGGGCGACGAGGTCACGGTCGACGTCGACGGCGGCGCGCTGCGCTTCAGCCACGCCGCCTAGCTTCAGCGCCGCTTGGCGAACCCCTGGGCCGCCACCCCGGCCAGGCCGGCCATCACCGTCAGGCCGACGATGACCCGCCAGTCCTCCGACCTCATCGCCAGGTAGCCGCAGGTGAAGACACCGAGGGCCGAGACGTACATGCCGATCCTGGCGGCGAGGCGGGCGGCGGGGGTGCGCTCGGGCTGTTGCTGTTCCATGCGCCCCATCACGCCGCATTCCGGGCGGCGAGACAAGGGAAACTCAGCGGAGGCCGTGCGCCGGGCCGTAGAGCCCGCGCTCCCGGAGGTGCTCCAGCACCCGCCGCGGCACCAGCCCGTCGACCGGCTCGCCGCGCCCCAGCCGCTCGCGGATGTCGGACGAGGAGATGGCCGGCAGCGCCGGCCCCTCGCCCCCCTCGTACCCTTGCCGCCCCACCACCACCACCCGGGCCAGCTGCTGGACCCGGTCCCAGCGGTACCAGCGCGGCGTCTCTGGGAGGATGTCGGCGCCGACCAGCAGGGCGAAGCGCCGGTCGGGGTGGCGCTCCACCAGGTACTCGAGGGTGCGGGCGGTCCGGCCGCAGAGCGGGTCGTCGCGCAGCGCCTCCTCGGCGGTGCAGACGTGGGCGCCCCGCAGCGCGGCCACCGCCAGCTCGCACATCCGCACCCGGTCCTCCCAGGGCGCCAGCTCCTTGCCGAAGGCGTGACGCCAGGTGGGGAGCAGCCAGGCCTCGCGGACGCCCTGCGTGGCGAGCGCCCACCAGGCCGCCATCACGTGGGCGGCGTGGGGCGGGTTGAAGGAGCCGCCCAGCAGGGCGATCTCGGGGCGGTCGTCCACGTCAGCCATGATAGGCGAGGAACCTCCGCCGCCGCCGCGCGAAGGCCCGCTCCTCCGCGGCGTAGCCCTTCACCAGCGCGCCGAGCGGGGCCCCGGCCTCGATGGCCAGCCGCTCCCGCGCCGAGCCGCAGAGCAGGTCGAAGGCCGGCACCCCCTCGACGAACTCGTAGGTCTCGGTGCGCCAGCGGAAGTCGGCCGGCGCCTGGACCCGCGCCTCCCTCACGGAGGCCAGCCCAGTGCGGAAGGGGCGGAAGGCCTCGACGTCGTGGACGTGCAGCTCGACGCCATGGCAGCGCACCCCGGCGTGCTTGTCCCAGGTCGGGGTGAAGCTGGCCGGGCGGAAGCGGACGCCCGGCAGCCGCGCCGCGGTGAGCGCCGCCGCCAGCCGGGCCGGATCGAGCCACGGGGCGCCGAAGAGCTGGAAGGGGCGCGTGGTGCCTCGCCCCTCGGAGAGGTTGGTCCCCTCCAGCAGGCAGAGCCCCGGGTAGACCAGCGCCGCCTCGGGCGTCGGCATGTTGGGCGAGGGGAAGACCCAGGGGAGCCCGGTAGCGCGGAAGCCCTGGCCACGGCGCCAGCCCTCGCAGGGCACCACGGTGAGGTCGAGGTCGAGGCCGCGCTCGGCCACGAAGAGCCGGGCCAGCTCACCGACCGTGAGGCCGTGGCGCGGGGCCAGGTCGTGCAGGCCGCAGAAGCTCTCGAACCCGGGGTGGAGCGCCGGCCCCTCCACCGCCAGGCCGCCGAGCGGGTTGGGGCGGTCGAGCACCACGAAGCCGATCCCGGCCCGCGCCGCCGCCTCCATGCAGAGCAGCATGGTGGCCTGGTAGGTGTAGTAGCGGGCGCCGACGTCCTGGATGTCGAAGCAGAGCAGGTCGAGGCCGTCGAGCTGCGCCCCGGTCGGCTGCAGCGAGGCCCGGGTGGCGCCGTAGAGCGAGTGGACCGGCAGGCCGGTGGCGGCGTCGGTCTCACCGCCCACCGCCACCATGTACTGGGCGTCGCCGCGCACCCCGTGCTCCGGGCCGAAGAGCGCCGCCAGGGTCACGCCGGGCAGCGCGTGGAGCAGGTCGGCGGCGTGGCGCAGCCGGCCGTCGACGCTGGTCGGGTTGCAGACCAGGCCGACCCGCCGGCCCCGCAGCGGCCCGCCGCGGGCGCGCAGCAGGACCTCCAGCCCGACCCGCACGCCGCCCTCAGCGGCCCGGGCGGAGCGTGAAGCTGAACGAGGAGCGGCCCGGCTTCTGGGCGGGGTACGCGGCATCCTTGAGGTTCCAGTAGGCGCAGGCCCTGACGTCTTCGTCGTGGAGGGTGTCCTCGAGCACCTCGACGAGCGCGGCGCGCCCCGAGGCGTCGGTGGTGACCCGGATGGTGAGCTTGCCGGAGAGCCGCGGCAGCTCCTTGAGCCGCTGCCGGTAGGTGGCGTCGATGAGGAGGCCCACCGCCCGCTGCAGCGCCGCCACGTCGCCGGCCGGCTGCTTGCGCAGGTTGATCCGCTTCTCCAGCGCCTCGCGATCGGCGGCGGTGGTCTCGCCACCGGCGCGCAGCTGCTCCAGCGCCTCGGCGCTGCGCCCGGTTTCGGCCAGCAGCCGTCCCAGCGCGGCGTGGTTGAGCGGATCCTTCTGGTCGCGGGCCACGGCCTGGCGCAGGGCCCGCTCCGCCCCGGCGAGGTCCTTGGCGGCGACCCGGATCTCGGCGATGCGCCGCCACTCCGGGCTGCCCGGGTCGAGCGCCGACAGCCGCTCCAGGGCGCGCTGCTCGGTGGCCGTGTCGCCGCAGAGCCGCGCCGCCTCGGCCAGCGCCACCATGGTCTCGGCGTCCTCCTTGAGCTCCAGCGCCGCCTTCCACTGGTCGCGGGCGCCCGCCGCGTCGCCGTTCTGCCGCAGCAGCCGGGCCAGCTTGACGCGGGCCGGGCGGTCGCCGGGGTTGGCGGCCACCACCCTGGAGAGCAGCGCGATCGAACCGGGCAGGTCGCCGCGCCCCTCGGCCAGCGCCGCCAGCACCACCAGCGCCGGCGCGTGGCCCGGCAGGTCGGCCAGCACGGCGTCGCACTGGAGCCGGGCGGTCACCTCGTCCCCGGCCGCCTGGGCGAGGCGGGCCAGCCCGACCCGCGCCTCGACGTTGGCGGGATCGCGCCCCAGCGCCGCCTGGTAGCCGGCCGCGGCCGCCGCGGCCTGCCCGCGACGCTCGGCCAGCGCCGCCTCGGCCAGGCCGACGAGCCAGTTCCCCGGCTCGGCCTCGCGGGCCACCGGCAGCGAGCGCTCGACCTGGTCGAGCACGCCCCACTCCATGTAGATGCGCATCATGGCCACCCAGGGGATGGCCGAGCCGGGCGCCCGGGCGGCGTGGAACTTGAGCTCGGCCCAGGTGTCCTCGTCGTGGGGCAGGGCGTAGGCCGCCAGGATGCGCGCCCCGAGATCCTGCCGGTTGGCGGCGGCGGCGGCCAGCCAGCGGGTGCGCTGCTCCCCCATCGCGCCCTGGCGGGCGGCGTCCTCGATGACCGTGAAGGCCCGGCTCACCTCGGCGAGGCTGCGCGGCGCGGGGACGGCCGGCGCGGCCGGAGGAGCCTCTGCGGCGGCCCGGGCCAGGAATGGCGCCGTGGAGCCGGCGGCGAGGAGGGCGGTGGCGAGCAGGGCAGCGACCTTCATGGAATCCCCTGGGGAGGCGTTGAGCCCCTGTTCTACCTCGCCCCGGGCAAAAGGCGCGATCCCGATCGAGGCGGGCGGCGGTGGTGGCGCGAGGACCCCTGCCCTGCTACGACGGGGCATGTCCCGAACGACGACCGCCCCGCCTTCCCTGGCCCGGCTGGCGCTCGCCGCCACCGCCGTCCACCTCGCCTTCGACACGGCGGGCCGGCTCTTCACCGCCACCACCCCGCCCTACCTGCTGCTGCCGTTCATGAACGAGCTCTTCCGGGACATGCTCGGGCTGCTCGGCGTCAACGCCATCTCGGCGGTGACCTGCGCCATCAACGGGCTGATCGCGGCGGTCTTCTCAGCCGCCCTGTTCGAGGCCGGCTCGCGGCGGCTCAAGATCGCGCTGCTGCTCGCCTTCGTCTGGCTGCTGACCGGCGGCTCGATGCTGACGCTCTACCTCACGGCGCCCTGGCCGGTCGCGCTCGGCAGCCTCGCCTTCGGCCTGCCGCGGGCCGCGGCGCTGGCCTGGGTGCTCGACCGGATGCTGGGGCCGGCCGGGATCGAGGCGCCCGCCCCGTGAGGATCCGGCGCGGCGGCTGGGTCCACCGGCTCATCACCCGCCTGGCGGCCCGGGCCACCGCGTCGGAGAAGGAGCGCGCCATGCTCGAGGACGCGCTCGGCAACGCCTACGAGGGGCTGATCATCGTCGACCCGGAGGGGCGCATCCTCAAGACCAACCGGGCCTACGCCCAGTTCCTCGGGCAGCCGGCCGAGGCGCTGGTGGGCCGCCACGTCACCGAGGTGGTGGAGAACACCCGGATGCACATCGTGGCCCGCACCGGGGTCCCCGAGATCGCCCATGTCCAGAAGATCCGCGGGCACGAGATGATCTGCAACCGCATCCCCATCTTCGAGCAGGGGAAGCTGGTGGCGGTGGTCGGCACCATCCAGTTCCAGGACATCGACGACCTCTTCGCCATGACCGGCCGCTTCCGCACCCTCAAGAAGGAGCTCGACTACTACAAGACCGAGCTCAACAAGCAGCTGGGGGCCCGCTACAGCTTCGAGGAGATCGTGGGCCGCGACGAGCAGCTGGCGCGGGTCAAGGAGCTGGCCCGCAAGGTGGCGCACAGCGACACCACCGTGCTGCTGGTGGGCGAGAGCGGCACCGGCAAGGAGCTCTTCGCGCACGCCATCCACGTGGAGAGCGGCCGGGCGCTCCGCCCTTTCCTCAAGGTGAACTGCGCCGCCATCCCCTCCGAGCTCTTCGAGTCGGAGCTGTTCGGCTACAAGGATGGCGCCTTCACCGGGGCCCGGGCGCGCGGCAAGAAGGGCAAGTTCAGCCTGGCCGACGGCGGCACCCTCTTCCTCGACGAGATCAGCGAGCTGCCGCTGGCCATGCAGGCCAAGCTGCTGCGGGTGCTCCAGGAGCGGGAGGTCGAGCCGGTCGGCGCCGACCGGCCCGAGGCCATCGACGTGCGCATCGTGGCGGCCACCAACCGCCGGCTGAGCCGCTGCTGGAGCTGGGGAGCTTCCGGCACGACCTCTATTACCGGCTCAACGTGGTGCGGCTGGAGATCCCGCCGCTGCGCGAGCGGCGCGACGACCTGCCGCTGCTCACCGAGCAGATCCTGCGGCAGCTGGAGCGGGAGACCGGCGTGCCGGTCGAGGGGCTCGACGAGGGGGCCACCGCGGCGCTGCGGGGGCACGCCTGGCCGGGCAACGTGCGCGAGCTGCGCAACGTGCTGGAGCAGGCGCTCTACGTGAAGAGCGGGAGCGTCGTCACCCGGGAGGACCTGCCCCAGGCGCTGCAAGCCGGCGCCGTCGGCGTCCCGGCGGAGACCTCGAGCCTGAAGGCCCAGCTGATGTTCACGGAACGTGAAATCCTGCGGCGGGCGCTCCGGGAGTCGCGGGGCGACCGCGTGGCGGCGGCGGCCCGGCTCGGCATCAGCCGCTCCTCGATCTACGCCAAGCTCGGCCTCCATGGCCTGGGCGGCGGCGACGGAGAGGCGTAGTCCGTTTTTCTGGATCCGTCGTCCAGTTTTTCGGACTCGCCCGAATGGGGCTGAAACTGGCCAATTCCGGCACAGCCGCTGCGCGCAACTCCTTCGCGGTGTCCAGACTTCTGGACTCGGGCGCCGCCGCGAACTGCTCTGGGATGGGAATGAGCGCTTCAACCAGCCGGATTCATTGAGCCCATGCCGCACCGAGCCATTGGCCGGCACTTGGCACGCCTACTGCTCCTTCCAGATCGAACGGAAAAGTTTTCGCGATCGGCCTTAAGCTCCAGTCCTGGAGGTGGCGGTCGAAACTTCCGCAAGGAGTGTGGCGCAATGGTCCTCGGTTCGGTGAAGCGGGCGGTGGCGGCTCCCGGCAGGCCGGGCGCGGCGACTCGCCCCACCACCGGAGTCCCGGCGTGACCGGTGCGGCGGCGGTGGCGCCCACCCCGGGCGACCTGGTCCTCGAGACCCGTGCCCTCACCAAGGACTTCCGCGGCTTCGTGGCCGTGAGCGGCGTCGACCTGAAGGTCCGGCGCGGCACCATCCACGCGCTGATCGGCCCCAACGGCGCCGGCAAGACCACCGTCTTCAACCTGCTCACCAAGTTCATCCAGCCGACCTCCGGGTCCATCCTCTACCGCGGGCGCGACATCACCCGGGCCCGCCCCTCCGACGTGGCCCGCGAGGGGATGGTCCGCTCCTTCCAGGTCTCGGCCGTCTTCCCCAACCTGACCGTGCTGGATAACGTCCGCGTGGCGCTGCAGCGGCCGCTCGGCACCTCCTTCCACTTCTGGAAGAGCGACCAGACGCTGCAGGGGCTCCACGGCCGCGCCCTCGAGCTGCTCGAGCAGGTCGACCTCGCCACCCACCGCGACACCGTGGCGGTCGAGCTCCCCTACGGCCGCAAGCGGGCGCTCGAGCTGGCCACCACGCTGGCGCTCGACCCCGAGCTGCTGCTGCTCGACGAGCCGACCCAGGGGATGGGCCACGAGGACGTCGGGCGCGTCGTCGAGCTGATCCGGCGGGTGGCGGCGCAGCGGACGGTCCTGATGGTGGAGCACAACCTCTCGGTGGTGGCCGACCTCTGCCAGACCATCACCGTCCTGCAGCGCGGCGCCATCCTCGCCGAGGGGCCCTACGCCCAGGTCTCCACCGATCCCCGCGTGCTCGAGGCCTACATCGGGGTGCCCGAGTGATCGCACCGGTCGCCGCCCCGCCACTGGAGATGCTGCGGGTCACCGACCTGCACGCCTTCTACGGCGAGTCGCACATCCTCCACGGCATGGACTTCCGGGTTCACCGCGGCGAGCTGGTCACCCTGCTGGGGCGCAACGGCTCGGGGCGCACCACCACGCTCAAGGCGATCCTCGGCCTGACCGGGAAGCGCACCGGCTCGGTCATGCTCAACGGCCGCGAGACCGTGGGCATGGCGACCCACAAGATCGTCCAGCTCGGCATCGGCTACTGCCCGGAGGAGCGCGGCATCTTCGCCAGCCTGACCGCCGAGGAGAACCTCACCCTGCCGCCGCCGGTCGGCAGCGGCGGGCTGTCGGTGGAGGAGCTCTACGCCATGTTCCCCAACCTGCAGGAGCGCAGGAAGAGCCCGGGGAGCCGGCTCTCGGGAGGCGAGCAGCAGATGCTGGCCATGGCCCGCATCCTCCGCGTCGGCGCCAAGCTGTTGCTGCTCGACGAGATCACCGAGGGGCTGGCGCCGGTCATCGTCCAGGCGCTGGGCCGGGCGGTGGCCACCCTGAAGGCGCGCGGCTTCACGGTGGTGCTGGTGGAGCAGAACTTCCGCTTCGCGGCCCGCCTCGCCGACCGCCACTACGTGGTCGAGCACGGCCGCATCGTCGACATGATCGAGAAGGACCAGCTCGAAGCGAGCATGGAGAAGCTGCAAGGATACCTGGGCGTCTAGCCGCACCCCCCGCAACGAATCGAGGTCCGTGATGAGAGCGTTCGCATCCCTCCTGATGGCCGCCGTGCTGCTCACCCTCCCCGCCGCCCCCCGCGCCGCCGACAAGGTCTCCGACGGCGTGGTCCGCATCGGCGTGCTCACCGACATGACCGGCTTCTACTCCGACCTGGCCGGCCCCGGCTCGGTGCTGGCGGTGCAGATGGCGGTGGCCGACTTCGGCGGCACCGTGCTCGGCAAGAAGATCGAGGTGGTCTCGGCCGACCACCAGAACAAGGCCGACATCGCCTCCAACACCGCCCGCAAGTGGTTCGACGAGGGCGGGGTCGACGTGGTGGTCGATCTCGTCAACAGCGGCACCGCGCTGGCGGTGATGCCGCTGGCCGCCGAGAAGAAGCGGCTCACCCTGCTCTCCGGCCCGGCCACCACCGCCATCACCGGCGAGAAGTGCAACGCCTACAACGTCCACTACACCTACAACAACTGGTCGCTGGCCAACGGCACCGGCCGCGAGGTGGTGAAGAACGGCGGCAAGAGCTGGTTCTTCGTCACCGCCGACTACGTCTTCGGCAAGTCGCTGGAGGCCGACACCGCCAAGGTGGTCGAGGCCTCGGGCGGCAAGGTGCTCGGGCAGGTCCGCCACCCGCAGAACAGCTCCGACTTCTCCAGCTACCTGCTGCAGGCCCAGGCCTCCGGCGCCCAGGTGGTCGGCATGGCCAACGCCGGCGCCGACACCATCAACACCATCAAGCAGGCGGCCGAGTTCGGCCTGACGCCCAAGCAGACCCTGGCCGGCCTGCTGGTCTTCATCTCCGACATCCACAGCCTCGGCCTCGGCATCGCCAAGAACATGTACCTGACCACCGCCTTCTACTGGGACCGCGACGAGGCCAGCCGCGCCTGGTCGAAGAAGTTCCAGGGGCACGCCGACAACAAGAAGAAGGCGATGCCGACCATGGTGCAGGCCGGCCTCTACTCCGCGGTGACCCACTACCTCAAGGCCATCAAGGCGGCCGACAGCGACGGCGCCGACGCCGTCATCGCCAGGATGAAGGCCACCCCGGTCAACGACTTCTTCGCCAAGGGGACCATCGGGCCCGACGGCCTCTTCCGCCACGACATGTACCTGGTGCAGGTCAAGACCCCCGAGGCCTCCAAGTACGAGTGGGACTACTACAAGATCGTCAAGACCATCCCGGCCGCCGAGGCCTTCCCCACGGTCGAGGCCCAGGCCTGCCCGCTGGCGGTGAAGAAGTAGGCGGCGGGGAGGAGGAGGCGAGCATGCAGGCGCTCTACGGACAGCTGCTGGTGGGGCTCATCAACGGCTCGTTCTACGCGCTGCTCTCGCTCGGCCTGGCCGTCATCTTCGGCCTCGTCAACGTCGTGAACTTCGCCCACGGGGCCCTCTACATGACGGGGGCCTTCCTGGCCTGGTTCGGCATGAGCCAGCTCGGCATCGGCTACTGGCCGGCGCTGCTGCTCTCGCCGCTGGCGGTCGGCCTGCTCGGCATGGTGGTGGAGCGCACCATGCTGCGCAGGCTCTACCAGCTCGACAACCTCTACGGCCTCCTCCTCACCTTCGGCCTCACCCTGATCATCGAGGGGCTCTTCCACCACGCCTACGGCAACTCGGGGAGCTCCTACCCGGTCCCCGAGGCGCTGCGGGGCGGCGCCGACCTCGGCTTCATGTACCTGCCCCGCTACCGCGCCTGGGTGGTGCTGGTCTCGCTGGTGGTCTGCTTCGGCAGCTGGTTCGTCATCGAGCGCACCAAGCTGGGCGCCTACCTGCGCGCCGGCACCGAGAACCCGCGGCTGCTGCAGGCCTTCGGGGTCAACGTGCCGCTGATGATGACGCTCACCTTCGGCTTCGGGGTGGCGCTGGCCGGCTTCGCCGGGGTCATGGCCGCCCCCATCTACCAGGTGAGCCCGTCGATGGGCTCGTCGCTGATCATCGTGGTCTTCGCCGTGGTGGTGGTCGGCGGCATGGGGTCGATCCTCGGCTCCATCGTCACCGGCCTCGGGCTCGGGCTGGTGGAGGGGCTGACCAAGTACCTCTACCCGCCGGCCGCCTCGACGGTGGTCTTCGTCATCATGGCGCTGGTGCTGCTCGTCCGCCCCGCCGGGCTCTTCGGGAGGGAGCGGTGAGCGTCCCCGGCATCCAGGAGTCGCGCACCGCCTCCCGGCTCGGCATCATCACCCCGGGGCGAAAGCGGGCCTTCTTCGTGGTCATGGGGCTGGCCGGGCTGGCGCTGCCGCTGGCCGTCTACCCGGTCTTCCTGATGAACGTGCTCTGCATGGCGCTCTTCGCCAGCGCCTTCAACCTGCTGCTCGGCTACACCGGGCTGCTCTCCTTCGGCCACGCCGCCTTCCTGGGGAGCGCCGGCTACGTCACCGGCCACGTGCTCAAGGCCTGGGGCTGGCCGCCCGAGGCCGGGCTGCTGGCCGGCACCCTGGTGGCCACCCTGCTCGGCCTCTGCATCGGCGGCCTGGCCATCCGCCGCTCCGGCATCTACTTCGCCATGATCACGCTCGGCTTCGCCCAGATGCTCTACTTCCTCGCCGTGCAGCTCCCCTTCACGGGCGGCGAGGACGGGCTGCAGGGGATCCCGCGCGGCACGCTCTTCGGGCTCATCCCGCTCGACCGGCCGCTGATCCTCTACTACGTGGTCTACGCCGTCTTCCTGCTCGGCTTCTTCATCATCTACCGGACCATCCACTCCCCCTTCGGCCACGTGCTCCGCTCCATCCGCGAGAACGAGCCGCGCGCCCTCTCGCTCGGCTACGACGTGGATCGCTACAAGCTGGTGGCCTTCGTCATCTCGGCCGGCCTCTCCGGCCTGGCCGGCTCGACCAAGGCGCTGGTGCTCCAGTTCGCCACCCTGACCGACTCGCACTGGCACAAGTCGGGCGAGGTGGTGCTGATGACGCTGCTGGGGGGCATGGGCACGGTGATGGGGCCGTCGGTCGGCGCGCTGGTGGTGGTGACCATGGAGAACTACCTCTCCGGCGTCGGGGACTGGGTCACCGTCATCATCGGCAGCGTCTTCGTGGTCGGGGTGCTGGCCTTCCGGCGCGGCTTCGTCGGCGAGGCGCTCCACCTGGCCCGCAACTTCCCCTTCTAGGCCGGGAGCGCGACATGAACTCGCCCAGCTCGCCGCGCGTCGTCTTCATCACCGGCGCCGCCGGCGCCATCGGGCTGCAGGTGGCCCTCGACCTCGGCCGCACCGGGGCGCGGCTCGCCCTCTCCGACCGGCCAGGCCCGGCGCTCGACGCCGCGGTGGCGACGCTGGCCGCGGCGGGGCACGAGGCCCTGGCCCTGCCCTGCGACGTCACCAGCGAGGTGGCCCTCCACGCCGCCATCGACGCGGCGGTGGCGCGCTGGGGCCGGCTCGACATCCTCGTCAACAACGCCGGGCTGCAGCACGTCGCCCCGGTCGACGAGTTCCCCACCGAGAAGTTCGAGCTGCTGCTCAAGGTGATGCTGGTGGCCCCCTTCCTCGCCATCAAGCGCGTCTTCCCCGTCATGAAGCGCCAGCGCTGGGGGCGGATCGTCAACGTCGCCTCGGTCAACGGGCTGGTCGGCTTCGCCGGGAAGGCCGGCTACAACTCGGCCAAGCACGGCCTCATCGGCCTCACCAGGGTGGCGGCGCTGGAGGGGGCCCCGCACGGCATCACCGTCAACGCCCTCTGCCCCGGCTACGTCGACACGCCGCTGGTCCGCAACCAGCTGGCCGACCTGGCCCGCACCCGCGGCGTGGCGCTGGAGAAGGTGCTGGAGGAGGTCATCTTCCCGCTGGTGCCACAGCGCCGCCTGCTCAGCGTCGAGGAGATCGGCGCGGCGGCCCTCTACCTCTGCGGGGAGCTGGCCGGCGGCATGACCGGCGTCCCC
>JANMRY010000069.1:0-15647 GCA_031388695.1 Anaeromyxobacter sp.
CTGGTCGAGAGCGAGGTCTTCGGCCTGACGCTCCACCCGCTCGACCACGCCACCAACAAGGTGCTGGCGCTGGCCGGTCGCCGCAAGGTCCGCGACTGGGTCGATGCGATCCAGTGCCACGAGCAGCTCCAGCCGCTCGGCTACCTGGCCTGGGCGGCGGCGGGGAAGGACCCTGGCCTCTCGCCCGCCTTCATCGTGGAGCAGGCGGCGCGGACCCGGTACGTTCAGGGCGAGGTCGATCAGCTCGAGTTCGACGGACCGACGCCGTCAGCGACCGACCTCTCCTCGAGGTGGCACCGGGCGGTCGACGAGGCACGGGCGCAGCTGCGGTCCCTGCCGGCCGAGCTGGCTGGGCGATGCGTGCTCGACCAGGGCGGCCGTCTTCAGCGGGCTTCGGCGTCGGCGCTCGCCGGGGAACTGGCCGCGAGCCGGGTCGCCTTTCACGAGGGGCGCATCCGCGGAGCCTTCCCCGAGCTTCGGTCGCTGGGGTAGCCCAGCGCTGCGACGCGACGCGACGCGATATTACTCTGGGTCCGTTTTGGGCGCCCAAAGTGCAAGAGCGGGGCCAAGTACGGGGCGTGCGCGCGTTTCTTCCAGCGCCCGCCGCTCCCCCGCTTCGCCCACCGGCACTTCTTCGACGGCCACCCCGCCCTACTGCGGCGGGTAGTAGCGCAGCGACAGCCCCATCTCGCGCGCCGAGGTCGCCTCGAAGGACTGCTTGTAGCCGACGTCGAGCGCGAAGCCGTCGCCGGTCACCAGGCCGACGCCGGCCGACCACCAGCTGGTCTCCAGCAGCTCGTCGCGCTTCCAGCCGGCCCGCAGCACCACCATCCCGCCCAGCAGGGCGTCGGCGCCGGCGGCGTAGCGGTGGGCCATCCGGCCGTGCGGCAGCCAGGTCCCCTTCCAGTCGCCCAGCACCCGGAAGAAGGTGTCGGTGCCGATGGCCAGCCCGGCCGACATCGCCTGCGGCAGCTGCTCAGGGTGGGCGGTCGGCACCAGGTTGAAGCCGGCCACGCCGATGGTCACCAGGCTGCTCGCCTGGTAGCTCACCCCGGCGTCGAGGGTGATGGCGTCGATCGGCTCGACTCCGCCGAGGTCCATGTAGCGCCCCTGCAGGCCGACGTGGAGCCGCTCGGTGAGCGGCCCGGCCAGCGTCAGGAAGTAGAGGTTTCCCTTCTGCTCCCCCGACATCGACCGGAAGTAGCCGAAGCCGGCGGCCACCGGCGAGCTGACGCCGTCGACCATCACGCCGCCCAGGTAACGCGAGACGGTGTCGGCGCCGCGCCGCTCCTGGACCCCGAGGGTCTCGGCCACGAAGCCGGTGCGGATGCCGATGGCGGCCGGGTTGACGAAGATCGCCTCGGTGCCGGTGGTCCCGGCGGTGGCGGCGCTCACCCCGAGGGCGCGCGGCCCGACCAGGTCGAAGAGCCGGCCCGGCGGCGGCAGGTCGGCGGCGGCCGGCCACGCGGCGGTCAGCAGGGCGAGCGTCAGGGCGTTGAGGGTGGGGCGTACCGGGCGGGTCACGCGTCGAGGATAGCCCGGAAGGGGCGAGGGGCAAGGATGTTAGACTTCAAGCATGTCGAAACCAATTCGCAAGGCGGTCATCCCCGCCGCCGGCCTCGGAACGCGCTTCCTCCCCGCCACCAAGGCGGTGCCCAAGGAGCTGCTCCCCATCGTCGACATCCCGACCATCCAGTACATCGTCGAGGAGGCGGTGGCCGCCGGGGTCCGCGACGTCATCCTCATCTGCGCCCGCGGCAAGGACTCGATCGTCGACCACTTCGACCTCGCCGCCGAGCTCGAGGCCAACCTGGAGCGCTCCGGCAAGACCGAGCTGCGCAAGGAGATGCGCCGCATCGCCCGGATGGCGCAGGTGGTGACGGTGCGCCAGCAGGAGCCGCTCGGCCTCGGCCACGCCGTGCTCTGCGCCAAGGCGCTGGTCGGCGACGAGCCGTTCGTGGTGATGCTCGGCGACGACATCATCGACGCCAAGGTGCCGGCCACCCGGCAGCTGACCGACTGCTACGCCCGCCACGGCCTCGGCACCATCGCCCTCATGGAGGTCCCGCCCGCCGAGACCTCCATGTACGGCATCGCCGCCGGCACGGTGGTCGACGCACGCACCACCCGCATCGACCGGCTGGTGGAGAAGCCGAAGCAGGACGCCCCCTCCAACCTGGCGGTCATCGGCCGCTACGTGCTGCCGCCGCGCATCTTCGAGCTGCTCGAGCAGGTCAAGCCGGGGGTGGGCGGAGAGATCCAGCTGACCGACGCGCTGGCCATGCTGGCCAAGGAGGAGGGGCTGCTCGGCTACCGCTTCGAGGGCGACCGCTACGACGCCGGTGACCGGCTCGGGTACCTCAAGGCCAACATCGCCTTCGCCATGAAGCGGCCCGAGCTGGCCGGCCCGCTGCGCCAGTACCTCGCGGAGCTGCCTTGACGCCGCGCCGCCACGCCCTGCTGGCCGTGGCCGGCCTCGCCCTGGCGCTGCCGGCGCTCGCCTACCTGCTCCCGGCCGAGGCGATCCTGCGCAAGGCCTCGGAGCGGCGCGTCGGCCTGGAGCTCTCCGCCGTCGAGGCGATCGGCGCCCTCGAGCTGCGCGGCGCCGCCCTGCCTCCCGGTCTTCCTCCCAACTCCACCGCCCGGCTGCTGCTCAAGATGCCGGGGCGGGCGCGGCTCGAGCTGCTGCCGCCCGATGGCGCCGAGGCCGATCGCCCGGCCGCCTCCCTGAAGGACGATCGCCTGGCCGGGCGTGGCGGGCTGGAGCAGTCGCCCGGCGTGGCCGCCCTGGTGCGCGGCCTGGCCACGCTGCTCACCTGGCAGACCGGCAACGACGGCAAGGGCTTCGGCGAGGCGCTGGCGCGGCGTGGCGTCAAGATCGACGAGGTCTCGCTGGGGCGCTTCAACGGCCGGCTCGCCTGGGTGCTGGGCGGCCGCGTCGGCGATCCGACGCCGACCCCCTTCGCGCTGGTCGACAAGGAGAGCTGGATGCCGCTGCGGCTCCAGGTGATCGAGGGGGGGGCGAGCTACGACCTGCGCTTCCTCGACTGGGCCTCGGCGGTCGGGGCCGACCGGGTCCCGCGCGCCATCGAGGTCTGGCAGGGGACCGAGCTGCTGGTCCGCTTCAACACCGAGAGGGCCGCCGCCAACCCGCGGCTGCCCGACAGCCTCTTCTGACCCGCCGCTCGCCGTGAGACGCGGCTGCTAAGGTAGTGGAGTGTCCCGACCCCGGCAGGATGCCTACTGCGTGCGCCGATCCTCTCGCTGTGGCGGGCGGCCTCGTTACGCCATCCCGCCGGGGGCGGGACACTAGTGCTCGTCGAGGTCGCCGTCGCCGCCGCCGTGCGCGGCACCTTCACCTACCGCGTCCCGGCGGCGCTGGCGGGAGAGGTCTCGCTCGGGCAGCGGGTCGCCGTCCCCTTCGGCCGCAGCCCGCGCGCCACCGGCTACGTGGTCGGCTTCCCCACCGCACCGCCCCCCGGCTTCGAGCTGCGCGACGTGGCGGCGGTGCTCGACGCCTTCCCCCCCTTCACGCCGAAGCTGGTCGAGCTGCTGCGCTGGGCCGAGTCCTACTACCTGGTCCCGCCCGGCGAGCTGCTGCGGGCCGCGCTCCCCCCCGGCCTCAACACCCGCGGCGGGGCCACCGGCCCGGATCGCCGCCGCGTCGAGTTCGCCGCCCCGGCCCCCGGCGCCGCCGAGGCCCTGCCGTCGCTCTCGCGGGCCCGCGCCCAGCGGGCGGTGCTCGAGTACCTGCTGGCCCGCGGCCGCATCCCGGTCGAGGAGCTCAAGGCCGCCTTCCCGGCCGGGCGCACCGCGCTGCTGCTTCTCGTGAAGCGCGGCCTGGCCCTGCTCGACGCCGAGAGCCCGGTGGCCGAGCGCGGCGTCCTCCCCGCCGCCGACCGGGCGGTCGAGCTGACCGGCGACCAGGCCACCGCGCTCGCGGCGGTGACCGGCGCCTTCGGCACCTTCTCCACCTTCCTGCTCCACGGTGTCACCGGCTCGGGCAAGACGGAGGTCTACCTGCGGACCATCGCCGCCGCCCGCGCCGCCGGCAAGGGGGCGCTGGTGCTGGTCCCGGAGATCGCGCTGACGCCGCAGCTCTCCGGCCGCTTCCGCGCCCGCTTCGGCGACGAGGTGGCCCTGCTCCACTCCGGCCTCTCCGACGCCGAGCGCCACGCCGAGTGGCTGCGGCTGCGGCGCGGCGAGGCCCGCATCTGCGTCGGCGTGCGCAGCGCCATCTTCGCGCCGGTCGAGGACCTGGCGGTCATCGTCGTCGACGAGGAGCACGAGCCGAGCTTCAAGCAGGAGGACGGCCCGCCCTACCACGCCCGCGATCTCGCCGTGGTGCGCGGCAGGTTCGAGGACGCCGTGGTGCTGCTCGGCTCGGCCACCCCGTCGCTGGAGACGCTGGAGAACGCCCGGCGTGGCCGCTACCGGCTGCTCTCCCTGCCGGTCAGGGTCGACGACCGGCCCATGCCGCGCGTCGAGCTGGTCGATCTCACCGGCCGCCCCCGGGCCCGGCGCGGCGAGCCGCCCACCCTGCTCTCGGCCGAGCTGCAGCAGGCGCTCGGCGAGACCCTGGCGGCCGGGCAGCAGTCGATCCTCTTCCTCAACCGGCGCGGCTACCAGACGCTGGTGCTCTGCGAGAGCTGCGGCGCCGAGGCCCGCTGCCCCGACTGCTCGGTGGCGCTCACCCACCACGCCCGGCGCGGGCTGCTGCTCTGTCACTACTGCGGGCGGAGCGAGCCGTTCGGCGGCCGCTGCGGCGGGTGCGACGGGCTCCGCTTCGGCCTCGGCTTCGGCACCGAGCAGGTCGAGGAGGCGGCCAGGCGGCTGCTCCCCGGGGCCCGCGTCGGCCGGCTCGACCGCGACGCCGTCAGCGGGGCCGGCGACACCGCCGCGGTGCTGGCCCGCTTCGCCCGGCGCGAGCTCGACGTGCTGGTCGGCACGCAGATGGTCACCAAGGGGCACGACTTCCCGGGGGTCACGCTGGTCGGCGTGGTGCTGGCCAACACCTCGCTCGGCCTCCCCGACTTCCGCGCCGCCGAGCGGACCTTCCAACTGCTCACGCAGGTGGCCGGCCGGGCCGGGCGCGGCGCCGACGCCGGGCGGGTGTTGATCCAGACCTACAACCCGGCCACCCCGGCGGTGGCCTTCTCGGTGCGCCATGACTACCTCGGCTTCGCCGAGGAGGAGCTGGCGCGGCGCCAGGCCCTCTCCTACCCGCCCTTCGCCCGGCTCATGGCGGTCCGGGTCGAGGGGTCCGACGAGGGGGCGCGGCGCACCGCCGAGGCGCTGGCCGAGGCGGCCCGGCCGGCGCTGGGGCCGGGGACCGCGCTGATCGGCCCGGCGCCGGCCGCCATCGAGCGGATCCGCGGCAAGAGCCGCTGGCACCTGCTCTTCCGGGCCTCGGCCAACCCCCCGTTGATGAAGATCCACCGGGCCTTGGCGGTGGTGGCCCACCGGCCCCCGGGCGGCGCCACCATCCGCTTCGACATGGACCCCTACTCGATGATGTAGACGCGAGCTTGCCCCCCCATCGGGGCCGATCCATCATCAGGAGCGCGTGGCTCGCCTCCTCCTCGTCGACGACGACATCTCCGAGATCTCCGCGGTCAAGCGGGTGCTGTCGCGCTCCGGGCTGGCGCCGCTGCTCGCCACCACCGGCTCGGACGCGCTCGCCTCGGTCGGCCAGGCTCGCCCCGACCTGATCATCCTCGGCGCCACCTGCCAGGGTGGCGAGGCCCTGGCAGCCATCGCCACGCTCGACGACGACGCCGCCACCCGCGACATCCCGCTCATCACCCTCGGCGAAGCGGCCGGCGCACCGGCCCGGGCCATCCAGCTGCCCCGCCCGGTCGACCCGGCCGGGCTCTCCGAACAGGTCAAGGCCCTCCTCTCCAGCCTGCCGGCCGCGCCCCTCTTCGAGCGGCGCGTCGCCGCCCCCGATCTGCCCGGCAACATCGACCGGCGCGCCGGCCCGAGCGATCCGGCGCTGGCCCGCAAGGCGGCGGCCGAGGCGCTGCTGGCCCGGGCCCGCGAGCTGCGCGGCGGCAAGCGTGCACCGGTCGTGAAGTCGGAGCCGACGCCGAAGCCGGCCCCGGCCGAGGCCGCCGCCGGCCTCGACGCCCTCTTCGAGCTGGCGCCTCCCGCCGGCGTGCCGACCGGCCCGGAGCTGCCGGCGTTCACCCCGATCGGCCTGGCGTCGGTGCCGGCCTTCGACCCGCGCGACCTGCCGCCGCTCGACCTCGATGCGCCGCTCGAGCTGGAGCCGCCAGCCGACCCGCCACCGACCCCGACCCCGACCCCGACCCCGACCCCGACCGCGACCCCGGCGCCGGCTCCGGCCCTCGCCCCGCGCCCGCCCACGCTGCCGCCCCGCGCCGCCGTCCTGCCCGATCGGGAGCGGGCCGGCGTCGAGGAGGCGGCCGCCCGCCGCGCCCTCGAGGAGGAGCTGCGGCTGCTGCGCGAGCAGGTCGAGGCCGACCGGCGCCGCCACGACCAGGAGCTGCAGACCGCCATCGAGCGGGCCGCCGCCCACGAGCAGGCGGCGCTGCAGCAGCTGACCGGGAGCGCCGCGGAGGCGGCCCGCCTCGCCGCCGCCGAGGTCGAGATCAGGCTTTCGGCCGCGCTCGACGAGCTGCGGGGCCGCGCCGAGGCCGAAGCGGTGCGCCGCACCGCCGCCGAGGAGACGCTGGCCCGGCTGGCCGCCGAGCGCCTCGAGCCGCCGCTGGCCCCGCCCGGCCCCGAGGCCCCCCAGCCCTTCTTCGCCGACCTGCCGCCGATCGATCCGGTCCAGGAGGCGGCCCGCCGCCGCGCCCTCTCCCGCCGCGTCCCGGCCGATGTCGCGCCGGCCGAGCCGGAGCCCTGGGTGCGCCTGCCGCTCGAGCCGCCGCCGGCCGAGCTGCGCGGCGGCAACCTCGACGACCTGCCCATGGCCCGGCTGCTCACGGTCGCCTGGAAGGCGCGCGCCGCCGGCCGGCTCGACGTGGCCGGCGAGGCGAGCCGCTCGCTCTGGTTCGAGGACGGGCGCGTGGTCGGCGCCAGCAGCGGCGCCGCCGGCGAGCGGACCGACGAGGTGGCGCTCCGGCTCGGCCTGCTCACCCGGGACCAGCACCGCCAGGTGGCGGCGGCGGTGACCGGCCTCGCCTCGCGCCGCGCCGCCGTGCTGCTGGTCGACCGCGGCTACCTCAAGCCGGGCGAGCTGACCGGGCTGGTGCGGGCCCGCGCCGAGGAGGTGGCCTTCGGCATCTTCGGCGAGGTCAACGCCCGCTTCCGCTGGGTGGCCGACCCGGTCCCGGCCGACGAGCGGATCTCGCTCGATCGCGGGCCGCTGGCGCTGGCGGTGGAGGGCGTGCGCCGCCGCTGGCTGGCGCCGCGCACCGAGGCGATCCTCGGCGGGCCGGCGACGCTGGTCAGCCCGCTCCCCGGCGGCCCGACCGCCGACGAGCTGGAGCTGCTCCCCGAGGAGCGGCGCGCCCTCGCCATCACCGACGGCCTGCGCACCCTCGACGAGGTGCTGGCGCAGAGCCCGCTCGATGCCCTCTCGACCCGCCAGCTGATCACCGCGCTGGTGCTGGTCGGCGCCCTCGCCGTCAAGGTGGTGCAGGCCGGGCGGCCGGCGGCGCAGGTCTCGGCCGGCATCGACCTGGCGCGGGTGAAGGAGAAGCTGGAGCAGGTGCGGCGTGCCGACTACTTCACCATCCTCGGTCTCGGCCGGGTGGCGACGCCGCACGAGGTGCGGGCCGCCGCCGAGCGGCTCACCGCCGAGTTCCAGCCGGAGCGCTACCGGGGTCACCAGGAGGAGGGGCTGCCGGCGCGGCTCGAGGAGATCCGCCGGGTGCTGGCCGACGCCCGCGAGGTGCTGGCCGACCCGCTGCTGCGCGAGGAGTACCAGCGCGGCCTGTCGGCCTGAGGCCGGATCTTGTGCGCCGGGGGGGGCTCCGGGTTAAGAAGGGCCTGTCCCCGCTCGAAGGAATCCGCATGGTTCGCGACATCGTCATCTGGCCAGATCCGATCCTCAAGCAGGTGGCCAAGCCGGTCGAGAGGGTCGACGACGGCATCCGCCGGCTCCTCGACGACATGTCCGAGACCATGTACGCGGCCGACGGCGTCGGGCTGGCGGCGCCGCAGGTCGGGGTGCTGCAGCGGGTCATCGTCATCGACACCTCGCCCAGGCAGGAGGGGCAGTCGCTGCTCCACTTCGTCAACCCGGAGATCATCAAGAGCGAGGGGACGCGGGTCTACACCGAGGGCTGCCTCTCGATCCCCGGAGAGGCCGAGGACGTGGAGCGGGCCGACAAGGTCTGGGTCCGGGCGCTGGGACGCGACGGCAAGAGGTTCGAGCTGGAGTGCGACGAGCTGCTGGCCATCGCCGTGCAGCACGAGTACGACCACCTGCAGGGAACCGTCTTCGTCGACCACCTCTCGTCGCTCAAGCGCGAGCTGATCCGCCGGCGCATGAAGAAGCTCAAGGCCGAGCAGGCCGAGGAGCGGGCCACCGACCGGGCCGAGCAGGTCAAGGGCGCCAAGAACCACCAGTCGGCGCTGTAGCCCTGCCCGCTGCGGCGGCAGGGGCCCGAGCCGGCCCTGTCGGGGGACGTTTTCGGGTTGAGGCCCAGCCGGTGACAGCGCGATGACGCGAGGCGGTCAGGATGCCGCCATGTCCCAGGTCGCCCACGCCACCACCCACGCCCCCGGCCCCAAGCCGCTGCTCCGCGGCGTCTCCCACCAGGTCGCCGCCGCCTTCGCCGTGGCCGGCTGGATCGCGCTGGTCAACACCTCGACCGGCCTGCGCGGCGCGGTGGCGGCGGCCGTCTACGGCTTCGCCCTGACCGCCCAGTTCGCCATCTCGGCCCTCTACCACCGGCCCACCTGGAGCGAGCGGCCGCGCATGCTGATGCGCCGCCTCGACCACGCCGCCATCTTCCTGCTGATCGCCGGCACCTACACTCCGTTCTGCATGCTGGTGCCGCCTGAGACCGGGCGGCCGCTCCTCGCCGTGGTCTGGGGCGGCGCGCTGGCCGGCATGTTGCTCTCGGTGCTCTGGCCCAGGGCGCCCAAGTGGCTGATGGCGCTCCTGACCGTGGCGCTCGGCTGGGCCATCGTGCCGACCTTCCCGGCCATGCTGGCGGCCATCGGCTGGCGCGGCGTCGGGCTGCTCGGCGCCGGCGGCGTCGCCTACACGCTCGGCGCGGTGGTCTACGCCACCCGCTTCCCCGACCCCAACCCGCGCGTCTTCGGGTACCACGAGGTCTTCCACGCGCTGGTGATCGCGGCGGCCATCTGCCACTACATCGCGGTGGCCGGGACCATCGGGGCGATCGGGTAGCGGTCGCACTGCCCGAAGCAAGGCGACACTTACGGCCCAGCCGGGCTGCCCCGCTTCGGGTTGAGGTTCAAGACCGATGCGTGCAGGATTTTCCCCCGCAAATGTCCAGCTCTGATCCACAGACCGCCTCGCTCTACGCAAGCCTCTTCGAGCAGAGCGTGGACGGCGTCCTGCTCGCCAGGCTGGACGGGTCGATCCTGCGAGCCAACCCGGCGGCCTGCCGCGCGCTGCGCATGAGCGAGGCCGACATCGTGCGCACCGGACGCGAGGGCATCGTGGTCGACGACGCCTCGCTCCGCGTTCTCCTCGCCGAGCGGGACGAGAAGGGGGGCGCGGCCGGTGAGCTGCGCTTCCGCCGGGGGGACGGGACGGTCTTCCCGGTCGAGCTCTCCTCCACTCGCGTCCTCAGGGCCGGCGGCGCGCCCTACGCCTGCACCATCTTCAGGGACATCACCGAACGACAGCGCACCGAGGCCGCGCTCCGGGAGATCGAAGCCGAGCGCGATCGGCTCCGGTCCAGCCTCCGCCAGGCGTCAAAGCTGGAGGCGATCGGCCAGCTCGCCGGCAGCGTGTCCCACGACTTCAACAACCTGCTCACCGTGATCGTGGGCTGCGCCGCCTCGCTCAAGGAGGATGGCCTCCGGGGCCGGCCCGTCGACGCGGAGGTCGTGGAGGAGATCGCCTTCGCCGCGGGCCGCGCCAGGACGCTCACCCGGCAGCTGCTGACCTTCGCGCGGAAGCAGGATGCCTCGCTGGTCTCGCTCGACGTCAACGAGACGGTGCGCGCCGCCGAGAAGCTGCTGCGCAGGCTGGTGGGCGCCGGCGTGGAGCTGCGGCTGATGCTCCATCCGGGCCTCTGGCTGGCGCGCTTCGACCCCGGGCAGCTCGAGCAGGTCGTCGTCAACCTGTCGGTGAACGCCCGCGACGCCATGCCGGCCGGTGGCACCCTCACCATCGAGACCTCGAACGTCGAGACGCAGGGCGGGCAGCCCGGGGGGTGGGTCCGCCTGAGCGTGCGCGACACCGGCACCGGGCTCTCCCCAGAGGCCAGGGAACACCTCTTCGAGCCCTTCTTCACCACCAAGCCCCGGGGCAAGGGCACCGGGCTGGGGCTGGCGACGGTCCAGGGCATCGTCATCCAGTGCGGCGGCGAGATCAGCGTGGAGAGCGAGCCTGGCCAGGGCACCGCCTTCCAGGTCCACCTGCCTCGCGCCCCCGCGTCCGGGTCGCCACCCCCGCCGAGGGTGGACGAGGCCACGGCCTCCGCGGGCGTGCTGGAGCACCCGGCCACCTTGGCGCGGACCGGCACGGCCGGGGAAGCGCTCTGGATCCCGGACCTGGTCAGCGGGGTCGCGGAGGTCGACCTGCAGCACCGGGAGCTGCTCGACTGGATCGCCACCCTCGAGGACGCCGCGCGCGGGGGCCACCTCGCCAAGGCCGAGCAGGCCCTGCGTTTCCTGGAGCGCTACGCAGCCGAGCACTTCGCCGCCGAGGAGCGCCACATGGTCTCCACCGGCTTCCCGGGGATGCCGGGGCACCGGGCCCTCCATGCGGCCTTCACGGCCGAGCTGGCCCGCCGCAGGTCCGAGTTCCTGGCCCACCGGTCGCAGGCCGCCCTGCTCGTGGGGCTCGCCGAGTGGCTGTACGACTGGCTGCGTGAGCATGTCCGGGGCGCCGACGCCGAGTTGGCGCGCCACCTCCGGGCCAAGGGGGGATAGCCGCCGGCCTTGCCTTCGCTCGGCCTACAGCCGCTCGTCGATGGCCCGGTTCGACATGGCGTCGGCCTGGCCGTTCTCTTCTCGCGGGATGTGGCGGATCTCGATCTGGTCGAAGGCCTTGAAGAGGGCGATCGCCTCGGCGTGGAGCGGGGCCAGGTGCTCGGCCTTGACGGCGTACTCGCCGCGCACCTGCTTCACCACCAGCTCGGAGTCGGCCAGCACCTCGAGCTCCTTGATGCCCATGGCCTTGGCCCGCTTCAGGCCCAGGATCAGCCCCATGTACTCGGCGACGTTGTTGGTCTCCTCGCCGAGGAACTTGCCGACCTTGGCCACGATGTGGCCGGCCGGGTTGACGATCACCGCCCCGGCGCCGGCCGGGCCGGGGTTGCCGCGGGCCGCGCCGTCGCAGTAGAGCCGGGTCTGGACCGGCCTGGCCAGGGCCGCCACCTCGGCCTCCTCGGCCGCCTCCTGCTTCTCGACCGCGGCGGCGGCGGCGGCCCGCTCCCGGCGGCGCGCCTCGCGCTCGGCCTTGGAGAGCTCCATCGACTCCTGCAGCTCCTCGGCGGCCCGGGCCGCGGCCCGCTCCACCTCGCTCCCCTTGCGGACCTTGAGCCCCTGCTTGCCGGCCGCGGGCGGCGGCGGGGCCTCGGCGTCGAGGGCCTCGATCCGGTCGGCGGCGGCGTTGAGCACCCGCCCGAGCGTGTCGCGGGTGTGGCCCGGGTAGCGGGCCAGGGCGTGCGGCAGCTCCTCGTTGGCGGCGATGAAGCGGAGCAGGTCGGCGAGGACGGACTTGGGCATGAGGGGTGAGACCGCCCTTAAGCCGGCGGCGCCGGCGCCGGCGGGTTGACGGCGTCGTGCGAGTAGATGATGCGGTGGCAGTTGGGGCAGGTCTCGATGGTGTTGACCCGCTGCAGGACGATGGAGAGCTGCGGCGGGATGTTGCGCTGGCAGCCCTTGCAGGTCGACCCGACCACGGCGGCCACGGCCACGCCGGCCCGGCGCTTGCGGATGTTCTCGTACTTGGCCAGCAGGCCGGCGTCGACCAGCGTGGCGGCGGTGGCGCGGCGGCTCGCCAGCGAGGCCAGCTTGCCCTCGGTCTCGGCGGCGGCCTGGTCGAGCTTTTCGGCGGCCGCCTGGGCGGCCTCCTCCACCTCGGCGAGCGCCTCGCCGCTGGCCTCGAGCAGCCGCTTGATCTCGATGGCGGCGGCGGCCAGGGCCTTGCCGGCCTCGGTCTGGGTCTCGTTCGACTTCTTGGCGATGTCGATCTCGCGCGACATGGCGGCGTACTCGCGCGGCGTCTTGATCTCGCCGAGCCGCCCCTCCCACTTCTTCACCTTGTCGCGGTCCATGCCGAGCAGGGTCTCGACCTGCCGCTTCTCGCGCTCGTTGGCCTCGAGCCGGGCCTTCTGGTCGTCGTAGGCCTTGCGGGCCTCCTTGACCCTGGCCTCCAGCAGGGCCCGCTCGGCGGGGATGCCGTCGAGCCCCTGCCTGGCGGCGTGGGCGTCGAGGTCGATCTGCTGCAGCTCTTCCAGGACCCTCAGCTTCTCTCTCAGCGACAAAGCGGTTCTCCTGACTCTTCGACTGCGGGGGGTTTGGGCCCACCAGGATTTGAACCTGGATAGGGTCGGTTATGAGCCGATGGCTCTGCCGTTGAGCTATGGGCCCCTAGTTCTCCACGAAGCTCTTGAGCCGCTTGGAGCGGCTCGGGTGGCGCAGCTTCCGCAGCGCCTTGGCCTCGATCTGCCGGATGCGCTCGCGGGTGACCTCGAAGTCCTGGCCGACCTCCTCAAGGGTGTGGTCGCTCTTCTCGCCGATGCCGAAGCGCATGCGCAGCACCTTCTCCTCGCGCGGCGTCAGCGTCGCCAGCACCTTCCTGGTCTGCTCGGCCAGGTTCATGTTGATGACCGCCTCGGAGGGCGAGACCAGCGACTTGTCCTCGATGAAGTCGCCGAGGTGGCTGTCCTCCTCCTCGCCGATGGGGGTCTCCAGCGAGATGGGCTCCTTGGCGATCTTGAGGACCTTGCGGACCTTGTCGAGCGGGAGCTCCATCTTCTCGGCGATCTCCTCCGGGGTCGGCTCGCGCCCCAGCTCCTGCACCAGGTAGCGCGAGGTGCGGATCAGCTTGTTGATGGTCTCGATCATGTGGACCGGGATGCGGATGGTCCGGGCCTGGTCGGCGATGGCGCGGGTGATGGCCTGGCGGATCCACCAGGTGGCGTAGGTGGAGAACTTGTAGCCGCGCTGGTACTCGAACTTGTCGACCGCCTTCATCAGGCCGATGTTCCCCTCCTGGATCAGGTCGAGGAACTGCAGGCCGCGGTTGGTGTACTTCTTGGCGATCGAGACGACCAGGCGCAGGTTGGCCTCGACCAGCTCGGTCTTGGCCCGCTCGGCGCGCCGCTCCCCGTCGAGGATCGACTGGTGGGTGCGGGCCAGGTCCTCGTAGGTGGTCTCCGAGCCGGTGTCCTTGCCGTTGACGTCCTTCTTGTTCTCTTCGCGGATGCGGGCCATCCGCTTGTGGATGTTCCGCACCGCCCGGTCGATCTCCAGCAGGTCGTCTGAGGTGATGCCGAGCTTGCGGGCCATCTTGCGCCGCGAGGCGTCGTCGGCCACGTCGCGCACCAGCCGCTTCAGCTCGTGCGAGGCCATGCCGAGCCGCCGCTCCCACTCCCAGAGGTCGCGCTTGGCGTCCTCGACCGGCCGGATGGCGGCCTTGAGCTTGGCTACGATGCGATCGATCTGCTTCTTGTTGATCTTGATCGCCTCGAACTCCTTGAGCATCGTGCCGACGACCTTCTCCAGCTTGATGCGCAGCTTCTTGCGCTCGGCCTCGGAGGCCCCCTTCTCGCGGAGCTCCTTCTTGATGGCGTCGGCGTGCTTGAGCTGCTTGGCGATCTCGTCGATGTGCTTCAGGACCTTCTCGCCCTTGCGCTCCTCGTCCTTGGGGATGGCCGGGACCTCGGGCGCCGCCGGCGCCCCCTCGGCGCCCGGCTCGGCCTCGGTGGCCTCGACCTCCTCCACCTCCTCGACCTCCTCGACCTCCTCGGCCGGCTGCTCCTCGCCGCTGTCCTTGATGATCTCCCGGACGCGGATCTTCTTCTCCTTGAGCTTCTTGCCGAGGTCGATGATCTCGCGGATGGCGATGGCGGAGCCGAGCACCGCGGCCAGGATCTCCTTCTCCCCGGTCTCGATGCGCTTGGCGATCTCCACCTCGCCCTCGCGGGTGAGGAGCGAGACCGAGCCCATCTTCCGCAGGTACATGCGGACCGGGTCGTTGGACTTGCCGTAGCCGGCGTCCTCCTCCTCCTCCTCCTTCTTGTCCTCCTTGTCGTCCTTGTCGGGCTCCGGCGGCTTCTCCGGGAGCTTCATCTTGGAGGCGTCGTCAACCACCTCGATGTCGTGCTCGCCGAACATCGACATGACGTCGTCGATCTGGTCGGAGGCGATGTCGGACGGGAGGGCGTCGTTGACCTCGTCGTAGGTGAGGAAGCCCTTCTCGCGGCCGCGCTCCATCAGCGCCTTCACCTCGGACCGCTCGGTGATGTCGCTCATGTCATCGGCGGGGAGCTTCTGGCCGTCGTCGTCGTCGGCGTCGGCCACCGCCGGCACCGCGTCCTCCTCCTCCTCGTCGTCGGCCACCACCGGCGCCGAGGGGGCCTTGCGCAGCTTGACCGGCTTCGGCGGCTTGGAGAGCTCGACCGGCGGGGCGCCCTTGCCCTTGAGCGGCTTCTCCTCGACGGCCTTGCCCGGCGCCTTGGCGCCCTTGGCGCCCTTGACGGCCCTGTCGGCCGGCTTGGCCGCGCGGTCCGTCCTGGCCTTGACCGCGGGCTTGGCCTTGTGGGCCGCCTTCTTCGCCTTGACCGCCTTGGGGGACTTCTTCGCCATGTCGCTCGACTCCTTCTGACTTCGGTGCTGCGATGTGATCACTAACCCTGGGCCGTCCAGCGGGCCCGCTAACCGCGCGCCAGCCCCCGCAACCGCTTCTCCAGGTCGGCCCGGCGGCGCATCGCCGTCTCGGCCTCGATGCGCAGCTCCTCGGGGACCGGTGAGCCGGCCCGGGCCACCCGGGCGTTGCACCGCTCCTGCAGCTCGGCCACCGCCGCGATCGACGCGGTCAGGGCGGCCCGGCGCAGCAGCCGCTCGGCGTCGGCCCGCTCCACCCCGCCCGGGCCGACCAGGGCCTCGATGCGGCGGCGCAGCGGCTCGGCCGCGTCGGCCAGCCGGGCCAGCGCCGTCTCGCGCGGCATGGGCTCGCGGATGAGGTCCCGGGCCAGCTCCGCCAATGGCCCGGCCGGAAGCAGCGTGGGCAGGTGCTCCTCGGCCGCCACCGGGGCGAGATCGGGGAACGCAATCAAGAGACCCAGTGCATCGACCGCCGGCCCCGGCAGCACCGCCTGGACGCGCTGGCCGGCCCGGGCCCCCTGGCCGGCCGGGCCGGCCTGGCCGGGTCGCTGCCCCTGCCCCTGCGCCGGGCGCTGCGGCCGCCAGTCGCGGCGGAGGCCCTGCTCCTCCCCCGGCTCGTCGGCCTCCGGCGGAACCTCCTCGACGCGGGCCGGCTTGACCCCGGCCAGCTCGCGGCGCAGCGCCTCGACGTCGAG
>JANMRY010000079.1:0-18346 GCA_031388695.1 Anaeromyxobacter sp.
CTCAGTTCCAGTGTGGCTGATCGTCCTCTCAGACCAGCTACCCGTCGTAGCCTTGGTGGGCCGTTACCCCGCCAACGAGCTGATGGGCCGCGGGCTCATCCTGAAGTGATAGCTTGCATGCAGAGGCCACCTTTTCCCACAGGAGCCGAGGCTCCCGTGGTCTCATCCGGTATTAGCTTCCCTTTCGGGAGGTTATTCCGGGCTTCAGGGCAGATTACCCACGTGTTACGCACCCGTGCGCCGCTGTACTCACCCTTGCGGGCTTTCTCGCTCGACTTGCATGTGTTAGGCACGCCGCCAGCGTTCGTTCTGAGCCAGGATCAAACTCTCCAATTAAGAGATTTCGATCCCAGCCAGCTTCCTCTTGCGAGGCGAACTGGCATGGTGATTCATATTTATTGCAAACTCGAAGGAATGCGTGGACCGCATTCCAAACATCGGCTTGCTATTCAGCTTTCAAAGACCGAGCTTCACCGTTCGAATCGAGATTTCCGGATTCGAACCTTGGCCACCGCGGGGGTCACGAAGACGACCGAGCTGGTTCAAGTTGGGGCGCCGTATCTACTCCTGGCGCTCCTTGCTGTCAAGAGGGCGTTTTACAGAAAACTCCGTCGCCCTTCCGACCGAAGGTCCCGGTTATCTACACCGGGCTCTTCGTCCCGTCAAGCATCCCTGGTTGGCTTCCGCGCACCAGTTCTGCTCCGAGGGGGGCAGCTTCTATCCCCACTCCGGGTTCCCCGTCAAGAGTCAGGCCCGGTCACCCGGTCCATCGTCCTGCGAGGGGCGCGCTATGTAGCCCCTCCGAGGAAAGCCGTCAAGAAGTACCTCGACTTCGCTGCGTTTCCTTCCCGCAGCCCCTCTCGACGGGGAGCGCCTTGTAGCCGCGCCCAGAGCTTGTGTCAAGTGGGTGTCGCAGCGCGCCATGCGCCGATGGCCGCCACGCCCCGGCGGCACTGTGCCGCAGCGCTTTCCGCGTCCCGGTCCGGCCTCCCGGCCAGCCTGGCCCGCGCCGCCCGGACGATCAGCTCGAGGCGGAGGTGCGCCGCCTCCAGCTCGTCGTTGACCAGCACGTACTCATAGCCCGCGAGGCCGCGCGCCACCTCGCCCCGGGCCGCGTCGAGGCGCGCCGCCACCGCCGCTTCACTCTCCGTCGATCGGCCGCGGAGCCGGCGGGCCAGCTCGGCCTCGTCGGGCGGCAGGATGAAGACGGTGAGCGCCTGCGCCGGGTAGGCCGCCAGGAGCTGCTCGCCGCCCTGCACGTCGATGTCGAAGACCGCCACCCGGCCCTCGGCCAGGGAGCGGTCGACGGTCGCCTTGAGCGTCCCGTAGCGGCGCCCGTGGACGTCGGCCCACTCGGCCAGCGCCCGCTCCGCCACCAGCGCCTCGAACCGCTCCCCGCTGACGAAGTGGTAGTCGACGCCATCCCGCTCGGCGCCCCGCGGCGCCCGGGTGGTCACCGAGATGGAGAAGGTGGCGTCGGCGTGGGCGGCCACGAAACGGCGCGCCAGCGTGGTCTTTCCGGCGCCGGAGGGGGCCGAGAGCACCAGCAGCAGCCCCGGTGGAGCCCCGGCGGCGTCGGCGGCCCCGGTGGCCTCGCCGGCCTCGCCGGCCTCTCCGGTCTCGCCGGACCGGACGGGCGGCGGCGCCTCACTCGACATTCTGGACCTGCTCCCGCATCCGTTCCACCTCGACCTTGAGCGACACCACCAGCCCGGAGAGCTCGGCGTGCTGCGACTTGGAGCCGATGGTGTTGACCTCGCGGTGCATCTCCTGGACGAGGAAGTCGAGCTTCCGCCCGGACGGCTCCTTCCCGACCAGCAGCTGGCGGGCCTGGCCGACGTGGCTGCGCAGCCGGGTGATCTCCTCGGCCACGTCGCTCCGGTCGGCCAGCAGCGCCACCTCCTGGGCCAGCCGCCCCGGGTCGAGCGGCAGCCCCTGCGTCAGCTCCCGCACCCGCTCTGCCAGCCGGGCCCGGTGGTGCTCGACCGCCTGGGGCGCCAGCACCTCGACCTGCCCGACCAGCGAGAGGACCGTGGCGAGGCGCGCCTCGAGGTCGGCGGCCAGGGCCTGCCCCTCCCGCTCCCGCATCGCCAGCAGGGCCTCCAGGGCGCTCCCCAGGGCCTTCTCGGCGGCCGCCCGGGCCGCCTCGAGGTCGGTCTCGCGCTCATCGAGCCGGATCACCCCCTCGGCGGCGGCGATATCGGCCAGCCGCAGCGGCTCCTCGAGCCCGAGCCGCGCCCGCAGCTCGGCGTAGACCCGGGCGTAGGCCTCGGCCAGCGCCACGTCGACCCGCGGGGCCATGGCGCCGCCCGGGCCGATCCGCCGCATCGAGAGGTCGATGCCGCCGCGCGCCAGCCGGTCCTTGACCTGCCGCACCAGCCCCGGCTCCAGCGCCGCCAGCTCGCGTGGCAGCCGCGCCTTCACCTCGCAGAACTTCTGGTTGACGGAGCGGAGCTCGATGGCGATCTCCTCGCCGCCGGAGGCCCCGCGCCCCGCCCCGAAGCCGGTCATGCTGCGGATCATGGCCCTCCCCTCCTGGTCGCGGCGCCCGGGGCGCGGCTCATGGCAGCGCCCTGGCCTCGTCGACCAGCATCACCGGGATGCCCTCCTCGATCCGGTAGACGAGGCGGCAGGCCTGGCAGTGGATCTCGCCGACCTCCTCACGGAAGACGAGCGCCCCCTTGCACTTGGGGCAGGCCAGGATCTCCTTCAGCTCGGGGGACAGCGCCATGGTGCTCTCCTCGGTGGTCAGCGGCGGGACGCCCTGGCCGCCTCGAGGGCGGCGATGAGCGCGGTGGTGGAGTGGTTCTTGGGGTCGCCGGCCACCGCCACCCGCCCGCCGTAGGCCTTGACCTCGGCCGCCTCGGGGATGGTCTCGGGGGTGTAGTCGGTCCCCTTGACGTGCACATCGGGGCGCAGCGCCCGGATGATGGGGACCACGTCCTGGCTCGGGAAGATCACCACCAGGTCGACGCAGGCCAGCCCGGCCACGATCTCGGCCCGCTCGCCCTCGGGCACCACCGGGCGCCCCGGCCCCTTGTAGGCGCGGGTGGAGGCGTCGCTGTTGACGGCCACCAGCAGCAGGTCGGCCTCGGCCCGGGCCCCCTGCAGGTAGCGCAGGTGGCCGACGTGGAAGAGGTCGAAGATGCCGTTGGCGAGCGCCACGGTCCTGCCGGCGGCGCTGGCCTCGGCGCGGATGGCCGGGAGCTCCTCGAGGGTGACGATCCGGGCCATGGCTCTAAGGCCCCTGCAGCTCGATGGCGAGCTCCGACCGCGAGACGGTGGCGGTGCCGAGCTTCTGCACCTGGAGCGCGCCGGCCACGTTGGCGAGGCGCGCCGCCGCCAGGAAGTCGCCGCCAGCGGCCAGGCCGGCAGCGAAGGCGGCGGCCACGGTGTCGCCGGCCCCGGTGACGTCGACGGCGGAGAGGCCACCGTGGGCGGCGAGGTGGACCGGCGGCTGCCCGGGGCGGAAGACCGACATCCCGTGGCGGCCGCGGGTCACCAGCAGCACCTCGCAGGCCACCTTGCGCAGCAGCGCCCGGGCGGCCCTCGCCAGGCCGTCGGGGGCGGCCAGCGAGAGGCCGGTGGCGGTCTCCAGCTCCACCTCGTTCGGCTTCACCATGGTGAGCCCCTTGAACTGGGCCAGGGCGTAGCGCGAGTCGACGCAGACCGGGACCCGGGCCCGGTGGACCCGCCGCAGCGCCTCGATCACCTCGGGGCCGGTCACGCCCGAGCCGTAGTCGCTCGCCAGCACGGCGTCGGCGCGGCGCCCCAGCCTGGCCGCCTGGGCCGCCAGCTTGCGGACCACTGCCGGCGGCAGCGGCTCGCGGGCGGCGCGGTCGAGCCTGATCATCTGCTGGCGGCGCGTCGAGCGGCCGCCGGCGAGGATGCGGGTCTTGGCCTCGGTGGCGCGCCCCTTGACCCGCAGCAGGCCGGAGACGTCGATGCCGCCCCCCTCCAGCTCGTCGAGCAGCGCGGTGCCGAGCGGGTCGTCGCCGACCACGCCGAGCACCTTGACCCGGACGCCGAGCGCCGCCAGGTTCTGCGCGGCGTTGCCGGCGCCGCCGGCCTTCAGCTCGGAGGACTCGTAGCGGACGATGAGGACCGGGGCCTCGCGGCTGATCCGCTCGGTCTCGCCGAAGACGTACTCGTCGGCCACGAAGTCGCCCACCACCAGCACCTCGCGCTTCGCGAAGGCGGGGAGCAGCGCGGCGACCTCGTCGAGCGGTGGCGGGCGGAGCGCGGGCACCGGGGTTCCCTACCGCGTGGCCCTGGGGGCGTCAATTCGGGGCAGGCGGGGGCGCCTCGGCCGCGGGCTGGGGCGGCGGAGGGGCTGGCGGCGGGCGGGTCTTCCAGCGCCGGTGGAGCCAGTACCAGCGCTCCGGATGGCGCCGCACCCAGGCCTCGAGCTTGTCGTTGAGCAGCTGCATGAAGGCCAGGTCGTCGGCCTCGGGGTCGCCGGTGTCGGCCGGCGTGAGCGGGCCGTCGATCACCACCTTGTGGCGGCCGTCGCCGAGCGGCACCGAGACCACGAAGACCACCGCGGCGCCGGCGCGCCTCGCCAGAAAGGCCGGCGTCGAGGTGGTGGCGGCCGGGACCCCGAAGAAGGTCGGGAAGATGGGGCGCCCCACCTCGTTCTGGTCGAAGACGAAGCCGAGCACCCGCTGCTCCTTGAGCGCCTTGAGCAGGGCCCGCAGCGTGTTCCCCCTGGAGATGACCAGGTCCTGCACCCCGGAGCGCCGCCGCACGTGGTGGAGCAGGTCGTTGAAGAAGTTGTCGCCCATCTCGCGGGAGAGCTGGGTGATGGGCACGCCGCGCCGGTTGTGGGCCGAGGCCAGGGTGTCGAAGTTGCCGAAGTGGGCGGTGCAGGCCACCACCCCGGTCTTCATGGCGGCCGCCCTCTCGTAGTTCTCCCACCCCTCGTAGACGAAGATCCGCTCCAGCTCGGCCGGCCCCAGCGTGGGCACGCGCAGGAAGTCGGGGATCATCTGGCCGAGGTGGTCGTAGTTGGCGCGGGCGATGGCCACCCGCTCGGCCTCGGTCTTCTCCGGGAAGGCCAGGCGCAGGTTCTCGAGCGCCACGCCCCGCCGGATGCGCAGCGTCCAGGTGAGCCAGCCGAGGAAGCGGCCGAAGGCGGCCAGCACCGGGCGGGGGATCCGCCCCAGCAGGTCGAGCAGGAAGTTCATGGCGTGCGCCTGGTCCTCCGCCGGTCGCCGGCCGCCAGCGCCGCGTCGAGCACCGCCCGCAGCGCCGCCTCGCCGGCCAGGATCTCGGCCTCGATGCGGACCACCGCCAGGCGCGGCTCGGCCGCCACCCCGGGAGGCAGCCGCACCGCGTCCTTCTCGGTGGTCAGGATCAGCTCGGCCCGGGCCTCGTCGGCGCACCGGCGCGCCTCGTCGAGCTCACCCGAGGTGAAGCGGTGGTGATCGGGGTGGCGGCGCTCCGCCACCACCTCGGCCCCCAGCCCCTCGACGGTGGCCCGGAAGGCCCCCGGCCGCGCCAGCCCGGAGAGCAGCAGCACCCGCTTGCCGCGCGCCGCCGCCAGCCCGCGGGACCGGGCCAGCGTGCCGTCGAGCAGGTCGAGCGGGGCGTGGCGCGACTCGACCGGCCCGCGGCCGGTGAAGCGGTAGGCGAGGACCCGGAGCCGCTCCAGCAGCTCCGGGTCGGCCTGGTCGACGCGCGAGAGCCAGACCAGCCCGGCCCGCCGCAGGGCCTGGCGCGGCTCGCGGTTGGGGCCGGCCGGGAGCAGGCGGCCGTTGCCGAAGGGGTTGGCGGCGTCGAGCACCACCACGTCGAGGTCGCGGGCCAGGGCCCGGTGCTGGAAGCCGTCGTCGAGCAGCAGGGCGTCGGCGCCGTGGTCGCCGGTCGCCAGCGCGGCCAGCTCGGCCCGCCGCGGGCCGCAGAGCACCAGCACCCCGGGGAGCCGGCGCGCCAGCAGCACCGGCTCGTCCCCGCCCTCCTCGGCCGAGAGCAGCACCCGCTCGCCGTCGGCCACCAGCCGGGCGTCACCGCGGGTGGCGCCGTAGCCGCGCGAGAGCACCGCCACCCGCCGCCCCCGCGCCGCCAGCCGGGTGGCGATGGCCAGGGTGACCGGGGTCTTGCCGGCGCCGCCGACCGCCACGTTGCCGATCGAGATGACCGGCGCCGCCGCCTCGGCCACGCTCCGCCAGCCGCGGTCGTAGGCGAGGCCGCGCAGCGAGACCAGCGCCCGGAAGATCAGCTCGGCCGGCCAGAGCGGCGCCAGCGCGGCGCGCTGCCCGGGCGTGGCCCGCGGGCTCCACCAGGCCTGCAAGAGCGCGCTCACGCCAGCAGCTCCCGCGCCGCGCCCAGCACCGCCTCGACCTCGAGGCGTCCCAGGCAGTCGTGGTGGCCGAGCGGGCAGCGCTCGCCGCCGTGGTTGGAGCAGGGCTGGCAGTCGAGCCCGAGCGCCAGGGCCCGGCCCGGCGGCGGCGGCCCCCAGCGGACCGTGCTGGTGGGGCCGAAGAGGACCAGCGCCGGGACGCCCTGGGCGGTGGCGAGGTGGACCGGCCCGGAGTCGCAGGCGATGAGCAGCTTCAGCCTCGCCAGCGCGGCGGCCATGGCGTCGACCGGGAGCGGCGTCAGGTCGGCCTGGAGCGGCGCCCGCAGCGCCGCCCGGAAGGCGGCCACCGCGGCGGCGTCCCCGGGGCCGGCCACCAGCACCAGGCCATGGCCGGCGGCGTGGAGGGCGTCGGCCACCCTGGCGAAGCGCTCCGGCGCCCAGCGCTTGGTGGCCCAGGTCGCTCCCGGGGCGATGCCGACCAGCGGCCGGTGGGCGCCGTCGAGCAGCGCGGCGGCCCACACCCGCGCCGCCTCCGGCGGCACCACCTGGAGCCGCCCCGGGCCGTCGACGCCGAGCGGCCGGAGCACCTCGGCGTAGAGCGCGGTGGCGTGGGCGCGCTGCAGCGGGCGGTCGTGCCCCAGCAGCGCCAGCAGCGCCTGCCCCGGCGTGCGGCGGCGGTAGAGCAGCCGCCGCGGCGCCGCCACCATGGCCAGGTAGCGGCTCTTCACCTTCTCCTGCAGGTCGATGGCGATGTCGAAGCGCCCGCGCAGCCTCCGGGCCAGGGCGCGCGGGCCGTCGTCGGCCCCGGTGCCGAGCCGGTGGACGGCGGCCACGCCCGGGATCCCCTCGAGCAGCGGCGCCGCCGCCGCCGGCGAGGTGACCAGCTCGAGCGTGGCGCCCGGGAAGCGCCGCAGCAGCGGCTCGATGACGCTGGTGGCCAGCACCACGTCGCCGAGCGCCGAGTAGCGGATGACGAGGAGCCGCTCGCCGCTCATGGGCCGACGCTCCCGTGGTCGAGTTGCTGCCGCGGCAGGCAGGCCAGCATGTGGTCGACGTTGCGGGCGCTGGCGCCGCGGATGGCGGTGACGGCCCGCCTCGCCAGCAGCCCCAGCTCGGCGAGCTGGTCGGGGCGTGAGAACAGCTGGTCGGCCACCTGGAAGAGCTGCTCCGGCGTCTGCACCTGCAGGCCGCCGCGCCCCTGCAGGACCTGCACCGAGTCCTTGAAGTTCTCCATGTGCGGCCCGAAGAGGACCGGCTTGCCCTGGGCCGCCGGCTCCAGCACGTTCTGGCCGCCGCGGGTGACGAAGCTGCCGCCCACGAATACCAGCGTGGCCAGCCGGTAGGCGGCCGCCAGCTCGCCGATGGTGTCGAGCACCACCACCGGGGCGCTCCCGGCCGCCGCGCCGGCGCTCCGCAGCCGCACCCCCAGCCCGGCCCCGGCGGCCAGCGCCATGATCCGGCCGGCCCGCTCCACGTAGCGCGGCGCCACCACCAGCTGCAGCCCGGAGTGGCGCTCGGCGAGGCGGCGGTAGACCTCGAGGAGCAGCTCCTCCTCCCCCTCGTGCGTGGAGCCGGCCATGAAGACCGGCGCCCGGGGATCGAGCCCCAGCTCGCGCCGCAGCGCCTTCTCCCGCCCCGGCGGCGGCTCGAAGACCAGGGCGTCGAACTTGGTGTTGCCGGTGGCCCAGACCCGGTCCGGCGCCGCCCCCAGCAGCAGGGCCCGCTCGGCCTCCTCGTCGGAGCGCATCAGGAAGCAGTCGATGACCTCGAGCGGGTTGCCGACCAGCCCGAAGAGCAGCCGGTAGCTGGCGAGCTTCCTGGGGTTGAAGCGGCCGTTGGTCAGGGCGATGCGGGCCCCGGCCCGGTGGGCGGCCCGGATCAGGCCGGGCCAGATCTCGGTGTACTCGAGCACCAGCAGGTCGGGCCGGAGCGTCCGCATGGCCCGGGCGGTGGCGCCGGGCAGGTCGTAGGGGGCGTAGACCACCACGTCGGCCTCGGCCAGCTTGCTGCGCGCCATCTCCTGCCCGCTGTTGGTGATGGTGCTGACCACCAGGCAGCAGCCCGGGAGGCGGGCCTTGAGCTCCCTCATCATGGGCTGCAGCGAGAGCAGGTCGCCGGCGCTGGCGCCGTGCAGCCAGATGCGCGGCCGGCCCCGGCCCAGGTCGAGCGAGCGCCGGTAGAGCCCGAGCCGCTGGGGGATGCCGTGGCGGAGCTTGCGGTGGGTCAGCAGCACCGGCAGGGCCAGCAGGAAGAGGGCGACGCTGGCGATGGCGTAGAGGAGGTGCAAGGGGGGGCGGTTCTACTCGATCACCGCGGGGTTGGTGAAGAGCCAGGGGCGCCCGCCGCGCCTCACCACCGCCCGGTAGGTGCCGGGGCCGCAGCCGCCCGGGCACTCGAAGCGGATGGCGCCGCCCTCGCCGCGCCCGCTGGCGACCACCGCCCCGTCGCGCCAGAGCCCGGCCTCGGCCCCGTCGAGCGCCGCCTCGGCGGTGAGCCGCAGGGCCTTGCCGTCGGCGGCCAGCCGGACGTGGGCGGCGGGGGCCACGCCGTCGAAGACGCAGGTGGCCCGGCCGTCGAGGAGCGCCGAGAGCACCGCCTGGCCGTCGGCGGCGGCGTCGCCGCTGGGGCTCACCGGCACGTGCATGCTGAAGGCCTCGAAGGCGGCCCGGTAGCTCGGGTAGCCGTGGGCGTCGGCGGAGCAGAGCAGCACCCGCGGCGGCGCCGGCGTGCCGTCGGGGCGGCGCGCCGGGACCTGCCGTGGCCCGCGCAGGGCGGCGTCGAGCACCGCCTCCTCGCGCGCGGTGGAGGGGACGAGGCCGATCACGGTCCGGGCCGAATCGAAGGGGAGCGCCGCCAGGCCCGGCAGGAGCCGGCCCCAGCCGCGCCCCACCGTGATCTCGCCCCAGGAGGTGTCGTTGGAGACCACCTCGAGGCCGCGCCACGGCCCGCGCTCCCAGCCGCTCCAGGGGCGGCGCGGGTGGAAGGGGTGGGCCAGCACCGCCAGGCCGCCCTGGGCGGCGATGACCTCGAGCGGCTCGCCGTTGCGCTCGGCCAGCGTCAGGGCGCGCGGCAGGCCGACGGCGATGACATGGCCGAAGCGGGAGGAGGCCTCCGAGGCCTCGATCACCAGCACCCCGTCGTGCCAGCCGGCGTCCTCGGGGGCGAGCACGTTGTGGTCGGTCACCACCACGAACTGGAGCCCGGCGGCGCGGGCCGCGGCCAGCACCTCCGGGAGCGTGCCCCGGCCGTCGCTGCGGGTGGTGTGGACGTGCCAGGCCCCGCGCAGCTCGCCCGCCACCGGCGGCGGCCGGGCGGCCCGGGCCGGCCGCACCACCGCCAGCCCCCAGCCGAGCCAGCCGAGCAGCGCCAGGCCTCCGGCCAGCAGCGCCAGGCGCCTGGCACTCCAGCCGCGGCGGACCGGTCCGCTCATGCCGACAGGGCCGGGGGCTCGCCCCGACCCTCCCCCTCGTAGATGGCGTGGAGCCGGGCGTACTCACCGCCACGGGCCAGCAGCTCGGCGTGGCGCCCCTCCTCGACCACACGCCCCTGCGACAGCACCACGATCCGGTCGGCGTTGCGGATGGTGGAGAGCCGGTGGGCGATCACCAGCGTGGTGCGGTGGCCGGCCGAGCCGAGCCCCATGAGCGACTCGAGGGCGCGCTGCACCTCGCGCTCGCTCTCGGCGTCGAGGGCGCTGGTGGCCTCGTCGAGGATCAGGATGGGGGCGTCCTTCAGGAAGGCCCGGGCGATGGCGAGCCGCTGGCGCTGGCCGCCGGAGAGCAGCGTCCCCTTCTCGCCCACCTCGGTGTCGTAGCCCTGCGGCAGCGCCATGATGAAGTCGTGGGCCTGGGCCATGCGGGCCGCCCGCTCCAGGCTGGCCTGGGGCACGTCGGGGGCGCCGTAGGCGATGTTGTTGCGGATGGTGTCGCTGAAGAGGACGGTGTCCTGGGTCACCAGGGCGAGCTGGGCCCGGAGGCTGCGCAGCGTCACCTCGCGGATGTCGCGGCCGTCGATGGTGACGCGCCCCTGCCCCGGGTCCCAGAAGCGCGGCAGCAGGTTGGCCACCGTGGTCTTGCCGCCGCCCGAGCCGCCCACCAGCGCCACCACCTCGCCCTTCTTGATCTCCAGGGTGAGGTCGTGGAGCACGCGGGCCTCGCCGTAGGCGAAGCCGACCCCCTCGTAGCGGATGGCGGTCGTGAAGGGGGCCAGCGTTCCGGCGCCGCCGTCCGGCACCGCGGTGGGGGTGTCGAGGATCTCGAAGACCCGCTCGCCGGCGGCGGCCCCCTGCAGCGCCATCTGGCTGACCCGCCCCAGCTGCTTGACCGGCTGGTAGAGCTGGATCACCGCGGCGATGAAGGAGAGGAGCTTGGCCGCCGGCAGCGCGCCGGAGACGATCTTCGGCCCCACCCAGCCGATGACCGCCGCCAGCCCCACCGCCGCCATCACCTCCATGAGCGGCGAGGAGAAGGCCCGCACCAGGAAGCTGCGCTTCTGGAACTTGAGCCACTTGCGGTTGGCCTCGCCGAACCGCTCCGCCTCCCAGCGCTCCATGCCGAAGGCCTGGACGACACGGATGCCGGAGACGGTCTCCTGCACCATCTCCGAGATCTGCCCGATCGAGGCCTGGCCCAGCTGCGTGGCCCTCTTGAGCCGCTTGCCGAGCCGGATCACCGGGAAGAGGGTGATGGGGATGACGCCGAAGACCACCAGCGACATCTGCCAGTCGAGGTAGAAGAGCGTCGCCAGCATCACCACCACCGTCAGCCCGTCGCGCAGGTAGCTGGCGACCGAGTTGGTGATGGCCACCTCGACGGCGCCGATGTCGGCGGCGAAGCGGGACATCAGGTCGCCGGAGTGGCGCCGCGAGAAGAAGGCCGGGGAGAGCCGCAGGAGGTGATCGAAGAGGGCGCGGCGCAGGTCGACCACCACCCGCTGGCCGAGCATCCCCATCAGGTAGAACTGCCCGAAGGCGGCGGCGCCCTTGACCAGCGAGACGCCGACGATCACCAGCGGGAGCACGGCCAGGATCTGGCCCCGGTCGGCGGCCGCCAGCGCCCCGGGGAAGCCGAGGCCGGCCGGGAGGAACTTCTCCAGCGAGATGAACGAGCTCCCCTCCCCGGTGAAGAGGAAGGCGAGCAGCGGCCCCATCATGGTCGCGTAGGCGGCGCTGGTCGCGGCGAAGACGACCATGCAGAGGATCGCGAAGGCGAACCGGACACGGTACGGGGCGACGAAGCGGAGCAGGCGGAGATAGGTGTCCAAGCTGCGTGCATCCTAACGCCAAACCGCTACTTCTCCTCCTCGACCCCCTTCACCTTCCCCTCGGCGCGGCGCCGCTCGATGATCTTCTGGGCCAGCGGCGGCGGCACCGGGTCGTAGTGGGACGGGGCCATCGTGAAGTAGCCGAGCCCCTGGGTCAGGGAGCGCAGGTCGGCGTCGTAGGTCATGGCCTCGGCGTGGGGGCAGGTGGCCCGGATGGTGACCCCCCGGGCGGCCGGCTCCAGCCCCTGCACCCGGGCCCGGCGCGAGTTGAGGTCACCCATGACCGGGCCGACGTACTCCTCCGGCACCCGCACCTCGAGCTGCATGACCGGCTCGAGCAGGATGGGCCGGGCCTCGACCATCGCCTTCTTGAAGGCCATCGAGCCGGCCACCTGGAAGGCCATGTCGGAGCTGTCGACGTCGTGGTAGCTGCCGTAGACCAGCTTGGCCCTGAAGTCGACCACCTGGTAGCCGGCCAGCGGCCCGCTGCCGAGCGAGCCGCGGATCCCCTTCTCCACCGAGGGGATGAACTGGCGCGGGATCGACCCGCCCACGATGGCGTCCTCGAACTCGAAGCCGGCCCCGCGGGGCATCGGCGAGAGCTCGACGTGGGCGTCGCCGAAGGCGCCGTGGCCGCCGGTCTGGCGCTTGAACTTGCCCTGGGCCTTGGAGGTGGCGGTGATGGTCTCCAGGTAGGCCGGGGACGGCGGCGAGAGCGTGATCTCGACGCCGTGCTTGCGCTTGACCCGCTCCACCGTCACGTCGATGTGGGCCTGCCCCATGCCCTGCAGCAGCATCTCGCCGGTCTCGGGCGAGCGGGCCAGCTCCAGCGAGGGGTCCTCCTCGATCAGCTTGTGGAGGGCGGCGGCCGCCTTGTCGTCCCCGCCCTTGGCGTGGACGGCGTAGGCCACCGGACGGGAGTGCTGCTTGAAGGCCGGCAGCAGGATGGGTGACTCGCGGTCACAGAGGGTGTCGCCGGTGTGGGCGTCCTTGAGCTTGACCAGCACCACGAACTCGCCGGGGCCGGCCTCGGCCACCTCGGCGGTCTGCGCACCGTCGGTCCGGAAGAAGTGGGCCACCCGCTCCTCGGAGCGGGTGCGCGGGTTCATCAGCGAGGTCTCGGGCCTGAGGGTGCCCGAGACGATGCGCAGGTAGTCGATCCGCCCCGTGAAGTGGTCGATGGTGGTCTTGAAGACCTGGCCGCAGAAGGGGGCGCTGGCGTCGCCGGCCCAGAGCACCTCCTTGCCGCCGAGGTCGATCCCGGCCACCACCCGGTCGCCCGGCGCGGGGAAGATCAGTACCGCGAGGTCGAGCAGCTGCCGCACCCCCAGCCCACGCTTGGCGGCGGCCACCGCCACCGGCATGAACTTCCGGGCCCGGGCCCCGGCCGCCAGCCCGCGCCGCAGCTCCTCCTCGGTGAGGGTGCCGGCGTCGAGGTAGTGGCCCAGCAGCACGTCGTCGGCCTCCGCGGCCGCCTCGAGCAGCGTGGTGCGCAGCGCCGTCGCCTCGGCCAGCTGCCCGGCCGGCACCTCGGCCACGCGGTAGGCCCCGAAGGTCTTGGGGTCGGGCAGGTGGGCCTTCATGGTGATGAGATCGATCAGCCCCTGGCAGGCCGGCCCCTCGCCGATGGGGAGCTGGATGGCCACCGGCCGCACCTTGAGCGAGGCCTCGATGTCGGAGAGCGCCCGCTGGAAGTTGGCCTGCTCGTGGTCGACCCTGGTGATGACCCCGAGGGCCGGCAGGCCGGAGTCGGCCAGCACGTCGTAGGTCCGCTCGGCGCGGTTGTGGCAGCCGTCGGCGGCCGAGATGGCCATGACGGCGCCGTCGGTCACCTGCAGCGCCCACTCCACCTCGGTGAGGAAGGCGGCGAAGCCGGGGCAGTCGAGGACGTGGAAGCTGCGCCCGCCCTCGTCGAAGGACTCGGGGTGGAGGCTGAGCGTGAAGTTGCGCTTCTTCTCCTCCGGCTCGGCGTCGAGCCGGGCCGAGGAGCCGTCCGGGCTGGCGCGGCGCGGATCGGCGACCCGCAGCAGCGCCTCCACCAGCGCGGTCTTGCCGGCGCCGTCGGCGCCGAGCATCGAGAAGGTGCGGATCACCCGGGGCGTGGCCATGGTCTCGCTGCCTCCTGCCTCCGCGCTGCGCGGGGCGCTCTGGAACTGCGGTGAGTCTACTTGAGCTCCCCGAAGTCGTCCTGCCAGAACTCGTGCTCGCGGCGCGCCCCCGAAGGGCCGCGCTGCGATTCCCGCTTGCGCAGCTCGACCCGCTTGATCTTGCCGGAGACGGTCTTGGGCAGGTCGGAGAACTCGAGCCGGCGCACCCGCTTGTAGGGGGCGAGGCGCAGCCGCAGGAAGCGGAAGATCTCCAGCGCCAGCTCCCGGCTCGGCGCCGTCCCCGGCTTGAGGATGATGAAGGCCTTGGGGACCAGCCCCTTGACGTCGTCGGGGCTGGGGACGATGGCCGCCTCGGCGACGGCGTCGTGCTCGATGAGGGCGCTCTCCAGCTCGAAGGGCGAGATGCGGTAGTCGGAGCTCTTGAAGACGTCGTCGGCGCGCCCCACGTAGGTGATGTAGCCCTCGCCGTCGCGGGTGGCGACGTCGCCGGTGTGGAAGTAGCCGTGGCGGGTGACGAAGTCGTTGAGGTTGTCGTCGCCGTCGTAGCCGGCCATGATCCCGGTCGGCCGCGGCGAGAGCGAGATGCAGATCTCCCCCTCCTCGGGCGCCGAGTGGCCCTCCTCGTCGAGCAGCGCCACCTGGTAGCCGGGCAGCGGGCGCCCCATCGAGCCGGCCTTGAGCGGCTGGCCGGGCGAGTTGCCGACCTGGGCGGTGGTCTCGGTCTGGCCGTAACCGTCACGGATGGTGACGCCCCAGGCCGCCTTCACCTTCTCGATCACCTCGGGGTTGAGCGGCTCGCCGGCGCTGAGCGCCTCGCGCAGCTTGACCGGGTACTTCCTCAGGTCCTCGAGGATGAGCATGCGCCAGACCGTGGGCGGGGCGCAGAGCGTGGTCACCTGGTGGGTGGCCAGCACCTCCATGAGCTTGCCGCCGTTGAAGCGGGCGTAATTGTAGAGGAAGACGGTGGCGCCGGCGTTGAAGGGAGCGAAGAAGTTGGACCAGGCGTGCTTGGCCCAGCCGGGCGAGGAGACGTTCATGTGGACGTCGCCCTCCTGCAGCCCGAGCCAGTACATGGTGGAGAGGTGGCCGACCGGGTAGCTGAGCTGGGTGTGGGTCACCAGCTTCGGCTTCCGGGTGGTCCCGCTCGTGAAGTAGAGCAGGATCGGCTCGGAGGGGAGCGAGTCGCCGTGGGGGATGAAGGCCGGCCACTCGCCGTAGGCCTGCTCGAAGCTGCTCCAGCCAGGCACCTGGGCGCCGACCACGTGGCGCTGCCAGCCCCCGCCCAGCCCGCGGAACTTCTCGGTGCCGGCGTCGTCGGTGATGACGTGGCCGACCCGCCCTCGCTCGATCCGGTCGGCGAGATCCTCCTGGGTCAGCAGCGACGAGGCCGGGATGACCGCCACCCCCATCTTCATGGTGGCCAGCATCACCTCCCAGATCTGGATGCAGTTGGGGAGCATCATCAGCACCCGGTCGCCGCGCTTCACGCCGTGGTGGCGCAGGTACATGGCGACCCGGTTGGAGCGGTCGGCCAGCTCGGCGTAGCTGACCTTGACCTCGCTGCCGTCCTCCTCGACCAGGTGGACGGCGGTCCGGTCGTTCCCCTCGGCGATGACGTCGAACCAGTCGAGCGCCCAGTTGAAGCGATCGAGCACCGGCCAGCTGAAGCCGCGGTAGGCGGTCTCGTAGTCGGTCCGGTGGCGGAGCAGGAAGTCACGGGCACGGCGGAAGATCTCGGTGGACGACACGGTAACCTCCTTTAGGGGCGAAGCGCCCCGGCCAGCCCCGGCAGCCCCTCGCCGAGGCCGTCCATCATGAACTGGACGGCGATGGCGACCAGCAGCAGGCCGGCGGCGCGCTCCAGGATGGCGAGCGTGGTCTTGCCGAGCACCCGCTCGGTGCGGGCGGCGCCGGCGAGGATGAGCCAGGCCGCCGCGCAGGTGAGCGCGATGGCCAGCAGCACCGCCGCGGCGTGCCACCAGGGGCCGACGCGGGCCCGGGCCATCAGCACGATGGCGGTGGCGATCGAGCCGGGGCCGGCCAGCAGCGGCATGGCCAGCGGCACGATGGCGATGTCGTCCTTGCTGGCCCCCTCCTCGACCTCGCCCTCGGTGATGCGGGTCTTGGAGGGCTGGGTGCGGAGCATGTCGAGCGCCAGCAGCAGCAGCACCACGCCGCCGGCCACCTTGAAGGCCGGCAGGCCGATGCCGAGCAGCTTGAAGATCCAGGCGCCCCCGAGGGCGAAGCCGGAGAGGATCAGCGCCGCCGTGACCGCGGCGCGCAGGGCGGTCTCACGCCGCTTCTCGACCGAGTCGCTCCTCGTCATGGCGAGGAACATGGGCACGGCCGAGAGCGGGTCGACCACGAAGAAGATGGCCGAGAATGAGACCAGGAAGGTGGCGAGGACCTCGTTCACGGCGGCGAAGATACCCGGGAACGGGCCGCGCGTCGCGCCCGCGGCGTCACCAGCCGCTCAGACGGATCGACCAGACCTTGCGGATGGCCTCGAGGACGATGCGCCGCGACATCTTGGAGTGCCCGACGCGCCGGTCGGCGAAGACGATGGGCAGCTCGCGCACCGTGAAGCCGCGGCGGACCGCCCGGTAGGTGAGCTCGATCTGGAAGGCGTAGCCGGTGCACTCCACGCTGGGGAGGTCGATCCCCTCCAGCACCTCGCGCCGGAAGCACTTGAAGCCGCCGGTCAGGTCGCGCACCGAGAGGCCGAGGATGGTGCGGGCGTAGAGGCTGCCGCCGCGGGAGATGAGCTTGCGCAGCGCCCCCCAGTTGACGGTGCCGCCCCCGGCCACGTAGCGCGACCCGAGCACCAGGTCGACCTCGCCGGCGGCGGCCAGCATGCCCGGCAGGTACTTCGGGTCGTGGGAGAAGTCGCAGTCCATCTCCAGGATCAGCCCGTAGTCGCGGGCCAGCGCCCAGGCAAAGCCGGCCAGGTAGGCCCGCCCCAGCCCCTCCTTGCCGGCGCGGTGGAGCACCTTGACGCGCGGGTCGCGGGCCGCGATCCGGTCGGCGAGCTGGCCGGTGCCGTCGGGGGAGTTGTCGTCGATGACCAGCACGTCGACCTGCGGGACCGCCGCCAGGATGGCGTCGACCATGGGGCCGAGGTTCTCGCGCTCGTCGTAGGTGGGCAGGCAGAGCAGGGCCCGGCGTGCGGTCGTCATCGCTCGATCACCTCCACGATCTGTCGGGCCACCCGCTCCGGCGCCCCGGGCGTGCCGAGCGTGGCGCGCACCTCGAGGAGCCCGGCCAGCTGGGCCGTCCGCGCCGGCCCCTCGGGCAGCACCCGCTCCAGCTCCTCGGCCAGCCGCCGGCCGGTGGCCGCCCCCTGGATCAGCTCGCGCACCACCTCGCGCCCCACCAGCAGGTTGACGAGCGAGTAGTGGGCCACCTTCACCAGCAGCTTGCCGATGAAGTAGGTGAGCCAGGAGACCTTGTAGGTCACCACCATGGGCCGGTGCATCAGCCCGGCCTCCAGCGCCGAGGTGCCGCTCTTGACGAGCGAGCCGTCGCTGGCCCCGACCACCTCCTCGGTCCGCCCGTCGACCAGCCTGACGTCGAGCCCGGGGTGGGCGGCGAGGTGCGGCGCCAGCAGGGCGCGATCGAGCGTGGGGGCGACCGGCAGGACGAAGGCGGCGTCGGGGTGGTTGGCCAGCAGCAGCTCGGCCGCCTCGAGCATGGGGGGGAGCAGCCGCCCGATCTCTCCCGGGCGGCTCCCCGGCACCAGCCCGATGACGGTCCGGTCGAGCGGCAGCCCGAGCGCCTCACGGTAGGCGCGGGGCGGCGCCGGGAGCGGTCGCTCGGCGAAGGGGTGGCCGACGAAGCGGGCGTCGACCCCGGAGCCGCGGTAGGCCTCCGGCTCGAACGGCAGGATGCAGAGCATCCGGTCGACCAGCCGGGCGATGGTGAAGGCGCGCCCCGGGCGCCAGGCCCAGATGGTCGGCGAGATGTAGTAGACGACCCGGATGCCGAGCGCCTTGAGCCTGGCGGCCAGCCGCAGGTTGAAGTCGGGCAGGTCGACCAGCAGGGCCACCACCGGGCGCCGGGCCTCGGCGGCCCGGGCCAGCCCCTTGAGGATGGCGAGGATGCGCGGCAGCCGCGGCAGCACCTCGACCAGCCCCATGACGCTGATCTCCTCGGCCGGGTAGAGCACCTCCATCCCGGCGGCGCGCAGCGCCGGCCCGCCCACCCCGAAGGCCTGGAGGCCGGGGCGCAGGGCGCGCAGCTCGAGCAGCGCCCGGGCCGCGTGGAGGTCGGCGCTCGCCTCCCCGGCGACGATGAGGATCTCCTCGCTCACGGCCGGCGTTGTAGCACGGGGTAAGGCGCCTCGCCGCCCGAACCCCGCGCTGCCCGCATGGCTCTGGCGAGGGAGGCCGGCGCGGGCTAGATCACCCTCGCCTGTCGCGGCCGCAAGGAGGCCGCCCCAAAGATGACCGAGCCCGCCGCCCCGACCACCGCCTCACCACCCGCGCCACCGGCCCGCGACCCGGTCTGCGGAGCCGAGGTCGACCCGTCCTCCCCGGCGGGGGGGACGGTGGAGCGCGGCCGCTACCGCTACCACTTCCACGACGCCGCCTGCCGGGCCCGCTTCGAGGCCGAGCCGGCGAGGTGGTTCGCCATCGACCCGGTCTGCGGCATGGAGGTCAACCCGAAGGCGCCCAAG
>JANMRY010000119.1:0-5603 GCA_031388695.1 Anaeromyxobacter sp.
GGAGGAGGAGCTGGAGGTTTCTCCGCCGTCTGCGCCTCAGGTGACGGCGCCGTTCGCGGCGCCGCTCCTCGCGGCGCTCGACGCTTCGCTCCAGCGGTGGGAGCGAGGTGCGCCGTACCAGCTGCTGGATGACGATCCAGCCGGGCTGGCCCGGCTGGCGCTCGAGGTCCTGGAGGCCTGCGACTCGCCCGCCCGCCTGGCAGCGCTGTCCCGGCGCTCCCCGGCGCCACTGGCCGAATGGATGGAGGACGCGGCGCGAACCCTCGGCCTGCGCGGACAGCCCGATGCGGCCGTGGCGATCGCCACCCGACTGGCCTGCTGGCGTGGCGTGCCCGATCCGCTGCTCGACCTGGCCGGCGAGCTGGTCGAGGCTGATCCCTCGAAGCATCCCTCCGCTCGCACTCAGTTCAAGGCCCTCCTGGAGGCAGCCACCGCCATCCCGGAGTGGCGGAGCGGGGCCGTCGAGCTCGCTTGGGCGCGGCTCCAGATTGCTTCCGGTGATCCCACGGGGGCCGAGTCCAGGCTCCGGGCCCTGTCCGGGCGGCGCCACCTCGCCACGGAGGAGCGCTGCGCTGCCATCGAGGCGCTCGCCGACCTGCTCGGCTCGCGCGGCGAGGGCGAGGAGGCGGCGCGGCTCGGTGGTCAGGCGGCCAAGCTGAAGCGCCGGCGCGCCGAACTGGTGGGCGGCACGGTGCGCAACGCTGGACCCCAGGTCGGCCGCAATGACCCCTGCCCGTGCGGGAGCGGGAAGAAGTTCAAGAAATGCTGCGGCGGATGACTTCTCGGCCGCACCTTCGCCCGGTCAGCTAGCATGCGCCGCGGAGGTGGATTCCATGGAACTCGAGACCGTCCTCGCGGGCGCACAGTCCGACCACCATCAACTGGAGGCGCTGCTGAAGGTGTCGCTCTCCGAACTCGCGCTGCCTGCCGACGCGCTGGTGGTCGGAGAGCCAGTGCAGGTCGTCGCGGTCGAGTACGACGGCCGCCCGCGGCGGGGGCTCTCGGCCACCTGCCGCCGCGGGGAGGAACGCCACCAGGTCTGCCTGGCCGACGTCCGGTTCGGGCCGGGGACGGGCGGAGCCCGGATCTCCGCGCTCTACCGGGAGTGGCTCGGCCTCGGACCCCTGGCGACCGACGGGTCGGCCGACACCCAGGAGCGCGGTCACAAGGTGGAGATCGGGGAGCTCGAGCCCGGGACATGCGTGGATCTGGTCGTCCTGGCCTGCAAGTCGAATGCGCTGCGCTGCCGGATGGCGGGGACCGCGCTCGAACTCACGATGAGGACCGCCGTTCGAGACGAGGTCCCCGGCGAGATCATCACGGTCCTTCCCACCAGGACATGGACCCACGCCAGGCACCCTTACCTGAGCGGGAAGGTCGAGCGGTGGCGGCTCGATGTGGCCGCGCTCGGCCTCGTGCCGCTGGCCCTCCGCCCAGCGGGAGACTGGGATCCCGATGAGGCGTATTGGAGCCGGGAGGGCAGGCCGCTCCCGGAGTGGGCCGCGTCGCGGCCGGTGCGGAGCCCCCGCTCCTCGTTCGTGATGGAGCAGATCATTCCGGGCGCAGATCCAGAAGGCGTCGACCTGGACCCGACCACCGAGGCGGTCGACCTCAAGGATGCCGACGCGGGAGGTGACGCCGAAGCGCTGCTCATGAGCCTCCTCGGCAAAGACCTCCGCTGCCTCGACGCCCACGCCCACCTCGGCAACTGGGAGTTCACCTTCCGGCCGCAGAAGGCGCTCCGGCACTACGCGGTGGGGGTAGGGATTGGCGAGCTGGCGCTCGGGGCCGGCTTCGAGGGCGTGCTCCCCTGGTCTCAGTTGGACAACCGCCCCTTCCTGCGGTGCCTCAACGGTGCGGCGCTCGCGAACTGGTGCCTGGGCAACCTCGAGCAGGCCGCAGCCCTCTTCCGACGGGAGCTCTGGCTGGACCCCGCAGACCACCAGGACGCTCGTCAGTGCCTGGCCTTGATCGAGGAAGGTCGAAGCTGGAAGGAGTGCGCGGAAGCCGGAGGATGACGGCAGGCCCAGCGGGCCATGGCCCCGGCGAGCTGGCGCCTGGACAATTCAGCCGGGTTGCAGGTGGAGTTTCGATCGTGTTTGTTGCATGGCTACACGGTGAAGGGTATGTATAAACACGTTCGAAACCGAGGTGCTGATGCCCAGGACCGACGAAGCCCACGCCGCGCTGGCGGCCATCCAGGCAGGCGGAACGCCCCGCGACCTGGAGTCCCACACCCTGGAGTTCAAGGAGCAGGGGCGCAGCGATGGTGACACGCTCAAGGTCGTCGCGGAGGCCGCGCTGTGCTTCGCGAACTCCTCAGGCGGGATCGTCGTCGTCGGCGTCGCCGACCAGAAGGCGGGGCCGGCGGCCCTGGTCGGCTGCTCGCTCGAGGTCGACGCCGTTCGTCGCCGCGTCTGGGAGCTCAGCAAGCCACCCTTGACGGTGGACGCATGGGAAGAACACGTCGGGGCGGCTCGGCTGCTTGTCGTCTCGGTTCCACAGAGCCCGGAGATCCACTCGGATCCCCAGGGGCGGGCGCCGCGCCGGGTCGGACGGGACTGCCAGCCCATGGATCCGAGCGAGCAGATGAGGCTGCGCGAGGACCGACTCGGAATCGACTTGACCGCCCGCGAAACCGAGCTCGGGCTGAAGGACCTCTCGGAGCCTGCCCTGGAGGTGGCCAGGGAGCTCCTGGCCAACTTCGCCGACGAACGACGCCGCCTGGCGCGTCTCGGTGCCGAGGAGCTCCTCAGAGCGCTGGGTGTGGTCACCAACACGGGCCGGGTTCTCATCGCCGGCCAGTTGCTCTTCGGGAAGTCGGTCTCAGGAAACCAGCCCGCCATCGTGTACGAGTATCGGGCCACGCCAGGTGGCGAACCGAAGGCGATCGAGCGTCTGTCGGCGCCGTTGCTCACCAGTTTCCAGGCGACCCTACAGCTGGTTCGCGCCCGGCAGTCCGTCACGCCACTCAACCTGGCCGGTGGTCAGCAGGTGCAGCTCGAGGACTTCCCGACGCTCGCCGTGAGAGAGGCCCTCGCCAACGCCATCATCCACCGCGACCACCACCTGGGGGGACCGGTCAACGTCATCCACTCACCGGAGCTTCTGACCGTCGCCTCACCCGGGCCGCTCGTCTCCGGGGTGACCCCCGAGAACATCCTCACGCACCCGTCGAAGCCGCGGAACCCCTGCCTGACCAAGGCCGCCCGGGTGCTCGGGCTCGCCGAGGAGGTGGGCCGCGGCGTAGACCGGATGTTCCGCGAGATGATCAGCGCGGGCCGCGACATCCCGCGGATCGAGTCGCACCATGACCACGTTCGGGTCAGCCTGGTCGGTGGAAGGGCCAACACCCAGGTCGCGCGCTACGTGGCACAGCTGCCGGAGCAGGAGCGCGACGACACCGACACCATGCTCGTGCTCTTCCGGCTGTGCAGCGTCAAGACCGCGGCGGCTCAGCAGCTTGCTCAGCTGCTCCAGAAGAGCGTGGTCGAGACGGAGCAGGTGTTGAGGCGCCTGGCGACCGACGGGGTCGGCATCCTGGAACCCACTCGCCAGACGGCACGCCGGACGAACCCGTCCTACCGGCTGCGCGGAGACGTGCTGCGAGAGCTGGGCTCAGCCGTCCCCTACCAGCGCCGGACCGTGGACGAGATCGACCGAAAGGTCATTGCCCACGTGCGCGAGTACGGGAAGGTGACGAACCGAACCGTGCAGAACATGCTCGACGTCGAGGTGCAGCGCGCACGCGGAATCCTGAAGGACATGGTGGAACGGTACCTCCTCAAGAAGACCTCGAAGGCGCAGCGAGGGCCGAGCGTCGAGTACGGGCCGGGGAGTCGATTCCCGGGCAAAGGGAAGGCAAGGCCGGCGCCGCGGGCGAAGTAGGCGCCGGCCAGTCCCAGAGGCCCCGTAGCTGTCCGATCCCCATGGCAGGGTCGCGGACCATGAGCACCGGCACCTTGGAGATCGACATCGAGAAGCTGCGCGCCTGCCTCCGATCGGTCCGGGAACAAGATGTCTTCTTCATGCTCGACGAGGCCATCGAGCACCTCTCCCCGGGAGATCTCGAGGAGGTGGTCCGACCCTATCTCGACCTCCAGCGCGTTCAGCGGACCACGCGCGCGGGCGAGATGGACCGGCTCGTCGACCGCGTTCGGGCGTTCGCCAACGCAACCCGCGCCGGGGAGTACTACGAGAGCTTCGACGTGGACTCCAGGAACTACACCAAGCTGTCGAGGGGAACGCTGGCCTGGATCTCGGCGCACTGCCGGCTTCTCGATCAATGCGTGGCCGAGGTAGGAAGAGGAGACGGCGCCGAGGTGCTGGCGGCCATGGACCTCCTCTTCGGATTGCTGCAGCACCTTGACGAGTGCGGTGACGAGGTCCTCTTCTTCGCCGACGAGGGTGGGTCGTGGCTGGTCGGCGTCGATTGGAGGAAGGTGCTGCCGGCCTGGCTCCAGGTGCTCTCCGAGGTCACGGATCCTGAAGGCTTCGCCTCCGCCGTCGTCGAGCGCCACCGGCGGCTGCCCCCCTGCGATCGTGCGGGCCTCTTCGAGTTCGCCGGAGATCTTGGGACACCGGACCAAGCGGCAGCGCTCGCCGCGCGGCTCATCGCCGCCGATTGGACCGCCGGCAGAGGTGGGCCGTGAGCGAGTGCCAGTACTACGAATTCCAGGCGATCGACCGTACGCTGACCCGCGCCGAGATGGCCGCCTTGAGGGCCTGCTCAACGAGGGCGACCATCACGCCCTCGCGATTCGTGAACTCCTACTCCTACGGCAGGTTCAAGGGGGACGAGCGGAAGTGGATGGAGCGGTACTTCGACGCGTTTCTCTACCAGGCCAACTGGGGGACGCGGTACCTGTCGCTCCGGCTGCCGGCTGCCCAGCTCACGTTCAAGGAGGCGCGCCGGTACTGTGGCGGTGGCTCGGCCGAGGCGAGGCGCCATGGGCGGCACGTCATCCTCGACCTGGGCTCGGACGACGAGGGAGGTGGAGACTGGGTTGAGGAGGACGACGGCCTGATGGCGTCGCTCGTGCCGCTCCGCGGCGAGCTGGCCAGCGGGGACCTTCGGCCGCTCTACCTCGCGTGGCTCGGTCGTGTGCAGGCGGGCGAGCTCGACCTAGGCGCCGTGGAGCCGCCGCCCCCGCCCGGCCTCGGGAGCCTGAGCGCGCCTCAGGGGGCACTGGTGGACTTCCTCCGCCTCGACCGAGACTTGGTCAATGCCGCAGCCTCCGGCAGCCCACCATCATCGCCTCCGATGAAGGTCGACCACCTGCGCCAGTGGATCCGTGGCCTGCCCGAGTCGAGGAAGTCCGAGATGCTCCTCAGCTTCCTGGTGGGGGAGGGAGAGCGGCTCCGGTCGGAGGCCCTCCGCGAACTGCGGGGGAGTGGCGGCAGGCCAACACCGAAGACGGCCTTGCGCACTGTGGCCACCATCGTGGACCAGGTGGCGCGGCGAGCAGCCAGCGAGAGGGCGGAAAAGGACGCTGCGAGCGGTAGGCAGCGGAGTCGTCGTACACCGCACCGCCTGGCGCCAGGCAAGGAGAGGACACAATGAAGCGCAAGCGGCCGGTTCGTCCGAAGAGGCCCTACATCGC
>JANMRY010000127.1:0-11779 GCA_031388695.1 Anaeromyxobacter sp.
CGAGCGCGATGACGCGCCCGAGAAGCTCCCGCCTGCTCGCCCAGCAAGGAAGCGGTGACAACTACGCTCGTACTGACCGTCGCCCGTCAGATTTCGACGGAAGCCGGCCGCCGTCTACAATCGATGATGCGAGGAGCGAAACTACTGCGAGGACGCGCTGCTTCATTGGTGCCTTTCGCTGGTTTTCATGACTTCGTATGCACTCCTCGAACCAACCGCCCGCCGAAGGGTCGGTTCCAGCAGGAGCGGCTCGGCCTGGATCCCTTTGGGGCCCATGCTCCTGGCCTAGGGCGATCGCCCTTACAGTCCCAGTTGACCCTTACTCCCCTCCAGTCCCTTGGCCCCGCGCGAGAACTTGAATGTCGACCCGGAAGACGCTGCTCGCAGTCCCCAAGATGGACTGCCCTTCCGAGGAGCGGATAATTCGCATGGCGCTCGACGGCCTCCCGGGGATCGTCGACCTTCGGTTCGACCTCGGCCAGCGGAAGCTCACCGTGCTCCACAGCGGCGACCCTGGCCCGGTCATCGCCAAGCTCGAGCCGCTCGGCCTCGGCGCACGGATCGAGTCCACCGGGGAGGCCGTGCCCGGAGAGCTCCCCGCTCTCCAGGGTCGGAAGTCGGAGGCCGGCGTCCTCCGGGTGCTCCTCGGCATCAACGCCGTCATGTTCGTCGTGGAGCTGTTGGCGGGGTGGTCCGCGGAGTCCACCGGGCTCATCGCCGACTCGCTCGACATGCTGGCCGACGCCGTCGTCTACGGGCTCGCGCTCTACGCGGTCGGCCGGGCGGCCCACGTGAAGGTGCGCGCCGCCCACCTCTCCGGAGTGTTCCAGGGGATCCTGGCGGTCGGCGTCATCGTGGACGTGGTGCGGCGCTTCGCGACCGGCAGCGCTCCAGAGCCGCCCACGATGATCTCGGTCTCGACGCTCGCCCTCGTCGCCAACGTGAGCTGTCTCTTCCTCCTCGCGAAGCACCGGGACGGCGAGGCCCACATGCGGGCGAGCTGGATCTTCTCCACCAACGACGTGCTGGCCAACCTCGGCGTCATGGCGGCCGGCGCGCTCGTAGCCTGGACGGGGTCGCACGCTCCCGACCTCGTCGTCGGGACCGCCGTCTCGGCGCTCGTGCTCATTGGCGCGTACCGGATCTTCCGGCTGCGCTAAGCGGATCTCACGCCTGTTGTCGGCAAGACCCGACGAAGGCTGGTGCACGGCGATCGGTCTGTTGCGAGCCCTTCAGACAGGGACTTCGGCCTGAGGGGAACGACGGGCAAGGTGTCTCGGCGACAAGGGGACGCGGCTGGTATCAAGCGATCCCAGAGGAGGGCGTTCCCAGCGCCTCTACAACGTGCGGGAACGGGAACCGGAACGGCAATCAACCAGCCCGCTCGCGGAGCCATAAAGGAACGGGCTCCTGCTCGCGACCCGAGACCGAGACCGAGATCAGCGACGCGCCACGTGGCCGGGCCGCTCCGCGCGCGAGAACGGGGCGAGCCTCATGGTGTGCAGCAGCCTCATCATCGACGCGAAGCTCGGGTTCCCAGCGGGCCCCAGGGCCTTGTAGAGACCGGCGCGGGTCATCCCGGCCTTCTTGGCGAGCTCGGCCATCCCCTTGGAGCGGGCGATTTCGTTGAGGGCGCTGGTGAGCACCTTCGCGTCGCCTTCGCTCTCGGAGAGGATGGCGTCCCAGAAGGCCTCCACCTGCCTCGAAGTCCGAAGGTGATCCTGTACATCCCACTTCTTGAGCTTGGTCGCCATGGTCGTCTCGTGCAGGGCCAACGCCTGCGCCTGCGCCTCCAGCTTCGCGTTCGAGATGTCTGCCCGCTGACTGCCCTTGTCGCCGCCAGTCCCCCGAGCGGCTTGTCTACCATGGTTGACAGGTCATTGGTAAGCGAACCGGACTCCGAGGCGCTCGCCAAGTCCGAGCTGGCCGCGAACATCGCCCAGGCACTTCGGGCCCCTTGGTCCCGCTCGGCTGGCGTCCACGGAGTCGGAGCAGGCCCACAGCCCAAGCCCGCCAAGATCCACGACGTTCGCTGAATGGCGCTGGTCCGTGGCCTCGGGCTCACGGCGTTGGCTTTCGCGCTCCGCCGTAACCCTTGAGCTTGCGCTTCAAGGTCGCGAGCCCGATCTGGAGATCGGTGGCGGCCCGGGTCCGGTTCCCACCGGCCGCCTCCAGGGCCGCCAGGATGTACTCCCTCTCGACGTCGGCGAGCGGGCGCGCCGCGCCGGTGGGGCGTGGCCTCGGCAAGGCGACGCGCAGCTCCTCCGGTAGGTCCTCGACCTCGATGCGGCTCCCGCTACTGAGCGCCACCGCGTGCTCGACCGAGTTCTGGACCTCGCGCACGTTGCCTGGCCAGGCGTAACGGACCAGCTGGTCGGCGGCCAGCGGCGTGAACCCGGTGACCTTTCGCCCCATCCGCCGCCCCGTTTCGGCCAGGAAGACGCGAGCCAACGGCAGGATGTCCTCGGGCCGCTCGCGAAGCGGCGGCACGCGCAGCTCGATGACCCTGAGCCGGTAGTAGAGGTCCTGGCGGAACCGACCGGCCGAGACGTCTTCGGCGAGGTTCCGGTTGGTCGCCGCCACCACCCGGACGTCGACCGGTCGCGACCGGTTCTCGCCGACCCGACGGATCTCCTTCTCCTGGAGCACCCGCAGGAGCTTCACCTGCATGCCAGCGGAGATCTCCCGGATCTCGTCCAAGAAGAGCGTGCCTCCGGTGGCCGCCTCGAAGAAGCCGGCGCGTTCCCGGTCCGCGCCAGTGAAGGCGCCGCGGGCGTGGCCGAAGAGTTCGCTCTCCAGCAAGGTCTCGGTCACGGCACCGCAGTTCACCGCCACGAAGGGGCCGCCGCTGCGCGACGACTCGTCGTGGATGAGGCGGGCCAGCCGCTCCTTGCCCGCCCCGCTCTCTCCCGTGACCAGGGTGGTCGACTCGACCTTCGCCACCCGCCTGGCCAGGTCGAGGACGCGCGCCATCGCCTCGCTCCGGACCACCAGGCCTGAACGCTCGTCGGCCTCGGGAGCCAGCCGGGTCAGCTCATGCCGCCGTGCCCGGAGGCGCCGCTCGGTGGCGCGCAGGACCTCGGTGACATTCGCCAGCGCCGAGTCGATGCTCGCCATGGCGTAAAAGGCGAGGTGGGGCTCGATCGCAGGTCCCCACTGGTCACGGGGGCGGCCGACGATGTGGCAGGTCGCGTCCCCCCGGCCGCGGCAGCGGTCCTCGACGCAGTAGATCTCCCGCCCGTTGGCCGCGCTGAGGTAGCCGCTGGCGAAGCCGGCCAGCGTCCAGCAGACGGGCTCCTCGGCCTGGCCGACATGGGCCAGGTGTTGCTCGGCCTCGTACGACTCGTGCCAGATCGACTCGACGAAGGGCGGCGTCTCGCCAGGCGGATGTTGCTCGACCATCTCGATCACGACCTGCCCCTGGAGCATGTGGATCCGGGCACCCGCCAGGCGCCATTCCTCCTGGCTCTCCCAGGGCAGCCCGATCCGAAGGGTCTCCGCCACGCGGTGGCCGTGCGCGTAGCCGAGGCGAGTCAGGATGCCGCGTGCCGCGGTGAGCCCCAGGCTGCCGATGAGCTCCTTGCGGAGGAGGCCGAGCGCCACCGCGTCGAAGAGGAGCACCCGCTCGCCGCCGAAGTGGATGACGCCGCCCCCGGGTTCGAAGCTGAGCAGCTCCCGCAGGTCCAGGTCCTTGGCGCGCATGATTCGCTCCTGATCGAAATGAGCCGATACGGCTCATTGTGAGCCGATCTGGATGGACCGCACAACCGGGCGTCGCGTGATCACGGCCGGTTACGGCGCTGTCCGCCTCGGCCCGCCGGATGCAATCCCGTCCAGCACACGGCCTTCGGGCCACCGACAAGGAGAAGGCAGATGGCTCAGGAGCACTGGCAGGTCGACGGCGTCCACTCGGCGGTGAACCTCACTGTCCGGCACATGGTGATCACCAAGGTGCGCGGCCACTTCGGAAAGTGGTCCGCCACGCTCCAGCTCGACACCGCGGAGCTGACCCGCTCGACCGTCGAGGTCGACATCGAGGCGGCCAGCATCGAGACCGGCGTGGCCGACCGCGACACCCACCTCCGCTCGCCCGACTTCCTCGACGCCGCGAAGTACCCCACCCTGCGGTACCGCAGCCGCCGCGTCGAGGCCGTCTCCAAGGACCGGCTGCGCGTGGTTGGCGACCTCACCATCCGCGACGTGACCCGCGAGATTGTCCTCGACGTCGAGTACGGCGGCCAGGGCAAGGATCCGTGGGGCAACACCCGCGTGGGCTTCACCGCCACCACCTCGCTCAACCGAAAGGACTTCGGCCTCACCTGGAACCAGGCGCTCGAGACCGGCGGCGTCCTGGTGGCCGACCGCGTCGACATCGAGATCGAGCTGCAGGCCATCAAGCAGGCCGCTGCGAAGGTCGCCTAGGCGAGCGCGCCGATGACCCTCTGCCCCCAGCTGCGCCGCCTCTCGGCCGATCACGCCCGCTGGCTCATGGAGCTGGCCGGCCCGGAGAGCGCGGACGGCGGCGGCGCGCGGCTCCTCGCGCTCTGGGACGCGGAGGTCCAGCCGCACTGCCGCGCCGAGGAGGAGGTGCTCCTCCCCGAGCTGGGCCGGCGGCTCTCCGAGGCCGACGCCGTGATCGTCTTCACGTCGGGCGATCACCTGGTCCTGCGGCGTCTCGCCCGCGACCTGAGGAACGCCACGGGCCCGGCCGCCGCGGTGGCCGCAGCCGCCCTTGCGGCGAAGCTCTCGGCGCACCTCCACTTCGAGGAGCGAACTCTCCTCCCTGCCCTCCAGCAGATGCTGGGGTGCGACTACCTCGCCGAGCTTCAGGGCGAGCTCAGAGAGGCGGGAAGCAGTCGAACTTCACGACCGGCGGATCGTCCGTCGGTCGCCCACGCAGCAAGCAGGACGAAAGGAACGAAGCCATGATCAGGATGAACCGCTTCACCACGCTCGTGCTCGGCGCGAGCATCGGCGGCGCGCTGCTCGGCGCCACTCCCGCCTTCGCAGACCAGAAGGCCACCACCAGGTGGCCGGGGACCAAGGCCGGCGAGCCCACCCCCAAGGTCAAGGGCGTCCCCGCCGAGCTGGCGCGCAACCTCGCCAACTTCGACGACCTCGACTTCCGCGTCTACACCGGCCAGCAGTGGCAGGACCTCCATAGGAGCCACACCAAGGACGTGGTGGTGCACTGGCCTGACGGCCACTCCACCAAGGGCATCGAGAAGCACATCGAGGACCTGAAGGTCATGTGGACCTTCGCCCCCGACAACCGGATCAAGGAGCACCCGGCCCGCTTTGGCACCGCCGACGGCGAGTGGACGGCGGTGACCGGCTGGCTGGAGGGCACCTTCACGAAGCCCATGGCCATCGGCGAAGGCAAGTTCATCGAACCGACCGGCAAGGCCTACCGGATCCCCATGGCCACCATCGGCCATTGGAACAAGGACGGCATCATGTTCGAGGAGTTCCTCTTCTGGGACAACGGCGAGTTCATGAAGCAGATCGGCCTGTCCAAGTAGTGCAGGCTGGCGCCACCCAGCGCCGGCCCCCGGGGGTCGCCTGCCGCCCTCACGGCTGGGCAAGCTCCCGGGGGACGGCACCAAAGTGGGCTTGACCGACTTCGTGGACACCATGGATTCCCGGGACTTGCGAGGCACCACGCCAGGCGGAGCCGGCCGATCCGAGCAGGCGCCATGCACGTTCTCGTCACAGTTTGCTGTCGGTAAAACAGAAAGGCCCCGGACCGACACGGTTTCGCGTGTCGTTCCGAGGCCTTCCAAGTCGGGGAGACAGGAGTGAACCTGCGACCCCTTGGTCCCGAACCGCGTCACCCTCCGTCGCACCGGCTTCACCGGGTCGCACGCAGTCGCAACCCGTTGATTCTGCTGCCGCTGGGGAGACCTCTGCTTCGCACACGGTGGCCCCGAAAGCACCGGGACTCAGCGGCTGGACTGCGAGCGGACTGCGGACTTTCGCCAGCGCGGCGCTGCCGACACCCGTCGCCAAGATCTTCATCACGGCCGGCGCCATCGCAGCCGAACGCGCCGTCCGCCACGGCCACGGGCGTGCCGAGGTAGAGGCGGTCCTCCGCCGCGCGGCCGACCAGGCAGGACGGCTGCTCCAAGACCGGCAGCCACCCGCTGGCCCCGGGGGCCTGCCATGACCGAGTCCACGATGGCCATCGTGATGGCCATGGCGGACGCCGTCCGTCGCGAGGCCTCGGCACGGGAGGCGGCCGCCACCGCGACCACGGAGGCGAAGGAGGCGGCCCAGCTCCAGCTCACCTTGCTCGGCCAGCTCAAGACCGACGGCGTGACGACTGCCCAAGCATCGCACCTGGTGTCGGTCGCGCTTGGCCAGCCCCCGGACGGCGAGGGCAGGACCAAGATGGGGGCGCGGTTCAGGAAGCGAGCGCAGAGGAGCCGGCGGGCCGCTGCGATTTCCTCCAGCTGACAACCGTCCAGCTTCTGGAGGGACGTCGCTTCAGGACCTCTCAAGCATCAGCGACGCAAGCGCCGAGAGGCTGTTCGGCACGTAGCGGCACCCTTCACGGCTGCCGCTGCTCCTCCTCAACCCACCAAGGCAGGCCTGCCTGGAGAGGAGGAGTTTCGTGACCGTCTTGCTGGCGTTCCTGAAGTCGAAGCTCGCGAGGCAGATCGCCGCGGCAGTCCTGCTCGAGGTCGTGGCGGCCATCGCAATGAAGCCGAAGGGCAAGCGGTAGCCGGGGGCGCGTCGCCAGTGCAGGGGCGCGCCCCGTTTCGAACCAGGGCTGCGGAGGGGATCCCCGTGGCTACTTCTTCGTGAGCACCATGGTCAGCGGCCCCGTCAGGCCCGCTTCACTGCATAGGTTGGTGTACCCGGCTGGGCCCCCCGTTGCGGTGACCGTTGCGGTCCCTTCAACGACTGTCGGAACGGCCGTGAAGCTCCAGAAGCTTTGCACCTCGGTGTTGGCCGTGCCGCACACAGCTCCGCCGAAGAACCGGCTTGAGAGGCTGGTGCAGGCGGCGGCGGTTGGCGCGCAGGTCACGGCGACCCCGATGCCCTCGACGATAAAGGTGCTGGTGCTCGGGTATGATTGTGTAAAGGGGAAGCCGATGGTGCAGGTGCCGTCCGTGAATGTGCTGCTCACGGAGTAGCCGTCCAGCGATACCAAGGTGTTGCTGTACGGCGGGGTGATCCTGGCGGTCATGGACGGTGGCCCCGCGCCACCGTTGCAGTGAATCCCGGTGACCTGGAAAGTTCCGGCGAAGGCCCCTGGCGGCGGCGGCATCGGGCCGCTCCCTCCACAGGCGGCCAGCAGGGCGAGGAGTGCGGCTCCTGCGACGTGACGAGTCATGGCGTGCTCCTTGGTGGTGGTGCGCTGCGGGGTGAACCTCGAGACATCCTCAAGGAGCTGGTGGAAGGACCCAGCTCCGGCCGGCCTCTGAGTGTAGACAACCCACAACGAGAGACCTGACAGTGGAGGCTCTGTGACCGTCGGTCATGGTGAGTCAGTAGTACCCACTGTGCGCATCCGGATGCTGCATGGCAACGGTTGATGACCAGACCCTGAGTGATCCCTGATCGGACGCTGCGCGGTGCGGCGGGAGACTTGGTCTCAGGAGGTCGACAGTGGCCGACCGGAACCGAGAGCTAAGAAGAAGGGCCCGGGCTCGGGGCGCTTCTTCTCCTTCGGCCAGCGTGTTGCGCATGCTGCCGAGGCGCAGGCTGGCCCTGACGGCCGTGACGGCCAGGTCCCCCGACGTTCGCGCCATCAGGTCCCGCCCCAGGCTCCTCAAGCTTGAGAAGAGCGCCGAGATCGACTGCCCGTAGCCGTGGCGGTCTCCTTGAGCGAGGCGCTGGCGTACCTGGCCGCCGTCGTCGTTTTCCATCTCGGCCAACGACGCGCCGAGAGCGATGGCCGAGTTGAGGACCGGCGCCGGGCCGCAGCCCGTGCTGTAGGTCCTTCAATTCCCCGTGCGACATCGGGATAAGTCTCTAGCAACCACAGAACACATCCACGTCGCCCCTTCGCTCATCCCGAGCGCGGGGGCTTCGTCGTTCATGGGCAACAATCGGTACCTCCCGTTCTCCTCGCGCATGTTTGGTGGCCAGACCACCTTGACCTGGCCGGCGAGCGGACCTGGATCGATCTCGAGCGAGAGGCTGCGAATACGGCCTCGCCATTAGCCTGCAGGCGCGAGGATATATGAAATCCTGCTCGCTCCAGCTGATGTGTGGACGCGCCCCACATCTGCTGGCCGGCCATCAATCTCGAGGGTGAGCTTAAGCCCACGTCCAGCAGGTACGTTCAACTTCGCCACACACCAGGCCTCGATCTTTTCGGACCAGCGGCCAGCTGGCGCCTTGGCGTCGAGGTACGGCTTACAGGGCACCCGCATGCCCTGGAACACGATCTGGACCAACTTCGCGCCCTCGACGATCGACTCGGGTGGGGCGGGCGGATCTACGACGAGGAACTCGAACGCCGCCCACGGCGTGGGAACCCCGAAGAGCAGCAAGCGCGCTGGTCCTGGGTTGTCGAGTTGGTACTCGGCGCGCGCGCGCCAGTAGCCATCGTTCAGGATGGACAGGCTTAGGCGCTCGGAAACAAGCTGCACCTGGCTCTCCTCGATCGGCTGGATCGTGCCCCGCCCTGCCAGTCTCGGCACGATCTCCACCGGGCCTCCATTCGCAGCGGCAGTACCGGCCACGGCGGCCAGCGCGAGGGCGGCTACCATCGGCAGCGTGGCCACTGGATGTCTCTTCACGGCTTCCTCCCCACCGCTCGGCCCATGTAAGCGACGCCAGACCCAACCGATTCTTGCTCCTCCAGTTCCTTGGCCCTGCGGAAGCCTCTTTCCTCCAGGAACTGGCACCGGGTAAGAACCTCGCTTCTGAATTCGGCGTGGCGGCTTCCACCGTTCGTCATGGTGAATTCCCTCCCCAAGGACGGTAGCACGGGCGGTGCGGTCTCCCGCGCCCCTGCACGCTCGGTCCCGCACCAACGCAAGGTGGGGATAGGGCCTTCAACCTGCCGCTCACATCAACCGTCGGAGCTTTCCGACCGCTTGCACCAACCCCCGAGCCTCGAGTGTGGAGAGGAGCTCCCTCACCGTCATCGGCGGAGCCCTGAGCCCCGCGGCCTGGGCCATCACCGCCCGGACGACAGCTCCAGGTTCCAGGGAGAGCAGGTGAAGCACAAAGGTGTCCGGGTGCTGCGCTTCCACCTCCCACGGGGCCAAGGCCTCCACCGGGAAGTCACGAAGGTTGGTCGTGACGATGACCTGGGCACTGCACCTGATCGCGGCGGCCAACACGTGCCGATCATCCTCATCGGGGAGCGTCAAGGTTGGCACCAGGGGCTCGTAGCCGCTCACCATGGCCGCTGGGACGGCCGCCTCCATCAGCGCACGGGTCCGGTCGAGCTTCCCGGCCAGGTCCGGGCGGGACTCGACGATGCTCCTGAAGCACTCGTCCAGGATTCGGTTGGTCCAGCGAGCCTGGAAGAGCCCCGAGGCAGCCAGCCGGATGAGCAGGTCGCGGACGGCCGCTGGATAGAGCACGCAGGCGTCGTAGACGACCACGAACCCCATGGTCAGTACTCGAACCCCAGCCGCTGCGCCTCGGCGGTCAGCTCATCCATCACCTTGCTCCGCTCCTCGTCGTCCCGCTGCCTGAAGCGGGCGAGGTCCTCGAAGCGGACCCGTCGGCGGGTCCCTACCAGCCGGAACGGGATGCGTCCCTCCTCGAGCAGCTTCACCATGAACGGGCGTGACACGTTGAGCAGCTCGGCCGCCTGCTGGGTCGTCAGCTCGGCGTGGACCGGCACGATGGTGACGGCGTTGCCAGCGGCCATCTCACCCAGGATGCGGACGAAGAGCTCCAGGGCGGCGCGGGGTACCACGACGCGAACGGGCAGGTCGCCATCGGTGACCAGGGTGATGTGCTGGCCGCCCCTCCGCTTCCTGAGGAGCGGGGCGAGCGAGCGTGCCGCCTCCCCGGCCTCGGCGGCGATGTCGGGGGAAGGGCGGGCGATGTCGACAAGTGGGGTCACGTTGGCCTCCTGCAGTGACCGAAACATACGAATCTATCGAAACGAACGCAACTGGCCCAGTCGGGCACCCCGCTCCACCCCGGGACCCCAGTGGAACCTACGGCCCCTTGGGATGACGCCAACGCCAGCGCTGCTCCCGCCCGAGTCGCTCCGCGCGTCCCCATGGATTCCGGGTACTTGCGAGGCGCCACTCCAGGCAGAACAGGCCGGTCCCGGAAGGCGCCATGCACATTCTCTGCACAGTTTGCTGTCAGTAAAAAGAGAAGGCCCCGGACCGATACGATTTCTCGCGTCGTTCCGCGGCCTTCTGAGTCGGGGAGACAGGATTTGAACCTGCGACCCCTTGGTCCCGAACCTGCGACCGGTCTTGTCCCAGCCGTGGGAGGGAGTGGCAAGTCTTCGCAACCCCTCGACGACACTGGAGCCGGGGCGACGTCCTCCGTCGAAGGCTTGCCACGGGATCCACCCAATGGAAGGGATGGAAGCGCGCCCGCGGACCAAGTTGCGGCGGATTTGCGGCGGACCGGGTTCCTGCGCCCCGAGCTTCTCCTGCCGGTGAGCGCGGTCGCCGAGCGGCTCGGTGTCAGCGTGGCGACCGTCCATGCGGCGATCAACGCGGGTAGCCTGCGCTGGGTCTTGTTCGGCTCGGTCCGCCGTGTGCGGCCGGAGGACCTGGATGCGTATGTCCGATCGCTGAGCGCCTCACGCCCTCCGGCCGACGAAGACTGGTGCACAGTCGCCGACCTGATGCGCGCCACCGGTTTCAGCCGGTCCAGGGCGTACGGGCTGCTGGCCCGCGGCATCCTGCTCTTCAATGTCTTCGCCGGCGCTCGGTACATCCGGAGCAAGGATATCGGCGACTTCATTCGAAGCGCCAAAATCACCGCGAGGATTCCGTCGTGATTTCGCTCGGGCGCCACTCGGGCGCACCACTGCCACTGGGTATCTGGCGATCACGCCAGCAGTGCTTCGGGATGCCTCTTGGCGACAGCCAGAAGCTTCAGCGCCGCGTCCGAAGGGCGCCGGGCGCTGGTCTCCCAGGCCTGCACGGTCCTCGGGCTCACGTTGAGGATGCGGGCAAACGCGGCCTGGGATACCCGGAGACTGACGCGGACGGCGAGCACGTCCTTGGCGCCCATGGGCGGCGGCGGCATCAATTCGACATCGCGAACGGTCAGCTGCCGGGCGCCCCGGTGATATGCGATTGCGTCCTCGAGTCCCGCCTTCAGCTTCGAGAACGCCGAGGTCTTCGTGGCCTTGCGCTTCATGACTTCTCCTCCTTCAACTTCTTCACAAGTTCTGCGACGGCTCGACGTTCTACAGGCGACAGGTCTGCCTTCTCTCGCTTCCCGAAGATGGCGACCAGGTGAGTGACAGCCTGGTGTGGAAGGTCCAGGTAATAGACCCGGACGCCACCGCTCTTGCCGCGGCGGACCAGTCGTTGACCGAGCCGAATCTTCCGGAGGCCACCCGTTCCTGGAACGAGGTCACCTGACTGGGGATCCCTCAGGATGCTCTGCTCCATGGCGACGAGATCGACAAGCGACAGCTCACGGGCTCGCTCGAGCCGCCTTCGATCCTCACTTAAGCCCTTGGATTCCACGAACCTGCGTTTCACCGCACCATACTACCATGTAGGTATACTACCGGGTAGGTATCCTTAGCCACTATGACCACGGGCGCGCCGTGGTAGCTTCACTCCGATGAGTGGTCACGGCGTCGACGAAGTGGCCTGGCGTA
>JANMRY010000193.1:0-3846 GCA_031388695.1 Anaeromyxobacter sp.
GGAAGGGCCGGAGAAGCTCCTCGGGGTCCACCACCAGACACGGCCTCCAGCCGGGGAGGACCTCGGGCCCCACCACGACCTCGCCGCGAACCACGACCGGGAGCCCCCGCCCGTCGAAGTCCCCGCCCGGCGTGCGGAGGACGGGCCGCACCACGTCGGCCGCGGAGGAGCCGCCCATGAGCTCGGTGACGGAGGCGAGCCTGACGTGGAGCGCGATGGAGCCGCCACCGTGAAGCCGCCGCTGCAGGAGGAACCAGCCGGAGTGGCCGTCCCGCGGGGGCACCGGGCCGACCACGCTGGTCTCCCCGACGGCCTCCCTCGGCAGCGCGGCCAGGTCGACCTCGAAGTCGCTCCAGTAGGGCGGGCCCGAGGCGGCCTGGCCGGCGATGGCCCGGACCAGGGCGCCACGCTCGGAGAAGAAGAGGATTCCGTACAGGTCGGCGGCGTCGGCTTCGATGTGCACCAGCGAGTCGATGGCCGCCCCACGACCGCTGGCGGCCGACGCCGGGTAGGTGGCCAGGGTCTCCAGCTGGTAGGTGCGGGCGTCGAGGAACGAGCCGACGCGGCTGGCCGTGGCCGCCAGCTGGGACTGGATCCGCTCGCCGGTGAACTCGGCGAGGAGGCTTCGCGCGTAGCGGTCGTAGACGAAGCCGACCACCGCGATGGGGACGACGGCCGACGCCAGCAGGAGGAGGGAGAACCTCCTCACGACGCTGCCGCGGAGCTCGGTCAGCTTGAAGGCGGCCATCGACCTCGTCGACGAAACCCGGGTTTCCTGCCCAACGCGTCACCCGGCATTGGAGTACCACGAGGCGCCCCTGCTCCGGGCGCCCTGTGCGGGCGCCCTCTTGCCCGGGGCGCCCGAGCATGCCACCGTCGGGCCGGGTCCCGGCCGGAGCGGAGCGCGCTCGCGCGGGGGCCCGGCGCCGACCTCCAGGCGCCCACTGGTTCGCCGCTCGGCGAGGGAGCTGGGTTGTCGGGCATCCTCATCATCGACGACGAGGCCGCGCTGGTGAGCTCCCTGGCGTTCGCCCTCCGCGGGGAGGGCTACACGGTGGAGGGCGTCGGCCTGGCCGCCGACGGTCTGCGCGCGGCAGAGCGCTCCGCGCCCTCGCTGATCCTCCTCGATCTCAGGCTCCCGGACGGGTCCGGGCTGGACGTGCTGGAGAGGCTCCAGGTCGCGCTGCCGGGCGTCCCGGTCATCATGATCTCCGCCCACGGCGACACCCGGGCCGCCGTCCAGGCGGTGAAGAAGGGCGCCCAGGACTACCTGACCAAGCCCTTCGAGCTCGACGACCTCCTGCTGACCATCCGCTCGGCGCTCGAGCGCGAGCGCATGAGCCAGGAGATCACCCGTTACCGCGAGGCCACGCTGGCCGGCGGCGCGCTGGTGGGCGAGAGCCCGGCGGCCCGCAGGCTGGCCGAGGCGACCCGGCAGGTCGGCGCCAGCCACGCCGGCCGGGTGCTGCTCCTGGGAGAGTCGGGTACCGGCAAGTCCCTGGTGGCGCGCGCCCTTCACAGCCATAGCGCGCGGGCCAAGGGGCCGTTCATCGAGGTGAACTGCGCCGCCATGCCGGAGCACCTCATCGAAGCGGAGCTCTTCGGCGTCGAGAAGGGGGCCTACACCGGCGCCGACCGCCGGCGCGTCGGGCTCGTCACGCTGGCCGACGGCGGGACGCTCTTCCTCGACGAGGTGGGTGAGCTGCCCCTGCCGGTCCAGTCCAAGCTCCTCCACTTCCTGGAGAACGGCTCCTACCGGCCCGTCGGCTCCGGCGCGCCCGTCACGTCCGACGCCCGCGTGGTGGCGGCCACCAACCGCAACCTGGACGCCGTGGTCCGGGCGGGCACCTTCCGGGAGGACCTGTACTACCGGCTGAACGTGGTGCAGCTCGCCGTACCGCCGCTCCGCGACCGGGGACACGACATCCTGCTCCTGGCTCGCCACTTCGCGGCGCGCTACGCGCGCGAGGAGCGCTGCGCGCCGGTCGGGTTCTCGCCCGAGGCCGAGGCGGCCCTGCTCGGCTACCGCTGGCCCGGCAACGTGCGCGAGCTGCGCAACCTGGTGGAGCGGGCGACCATCCTGAGTCCGGGTCGGACCCTCTCGTCGGGCGACCTGCCGGGAATGTCGGCGCAGCCCGCCCCGCCCCGCCCGGCCAACGGCCCCGCGGCGCCGCGCTCCATCGAGGCCGACCTGGAGGTCTCGGAGCGGGCCCTGCTGCTCCAGGCGCTGGAGCAGGCCGGAGGGCTCCGGGGCCGGGCCGCCGGGGCACTGGGCATCTCGCGACACGCGCTGAAGCGCCGCCTTCAGCGGCTGGGGCTCCTGTGAGCGGCGCGGCTCGTTCGGCGACCCGGCACGGCCCCGACGGCGAGGCCCGCCCACGCGAAGCCCAGCGGCCGGTGCTCCTCGTGCTGGCAGCGGTGGCGGTGACCTGCGCCGTTCCAGCCTCAGCGCGCGTCGAGCTCGGCGCCTCGGCCGCGGAGGCCGAAGTCACCATCGGCTGCATGTTCCCCATGACCGGACGCTCCGCCATCTACGGCCGGGACAGCGTGGGCGGCATCCGCGTGGCCCTGGAGCGGCTGGCCCAGCGAGCGCCTGGCGCGCGGCGGCCCCGGCTCCGCATCCTGGTGGACGACGACCGGTCGAAGGCCTCCTACGCGGTGCAGCTGGCGGAGGACTACCTGCGCCGCGACCACGCCCGCTTCCTCTGCGGCGTGGTGAGCTCGGGCGTGGCCCAGGCCGTCAGCCGGATGGCCGCCAACCGAGAGGTGATCTTCGTGGGCACGGACCACGCCTCGTCGCGGCTCACCATCGAGGACCTCCACCGGCGCTACTTCCGGGTCTCCAACGACACCTTCGCCTCGATGACGGCCGGCGCCCGCTACCTGGCCGATCTCGGGAGGCGGCTGCCGTGGCGACGCCTGGCCTTCGTGGGCGCCGACTACGACTACGGCCACGTCTCGCTCCAGGATCTGCGGACCGGGCTGGACCGGCTCGGCGTGAAGTACGAGCTGGTGGCGACGCTCTGGCCGAAGCTCTACGAGCCCGACTACGCGGAGGTGGTCCGCGCGCTCCAGGCCGCCAAGCCGGACGTCGTGGTGGCGGCCCTGTGGGGCGGCGACTTCATCGCCTTCCTGAAGCAGGCCGCTGCCACCGACCTGCTCGAGAGCGCCCGGCTCGCCAACTTCGACACGGGCGGCAACTACGACGTCATGGAGGCCCTGGGTGAGCGCCCTCCGCCCGGGCTCATCCTCTCGGCGCGCCACCACAACAACTGGCCCGACACGCCGCTGAATCGCTGGTTCGTGGACACCTTCCACCGGCTCGAGGGGCGATACCCCACCTATGCCGCCGAGGGCGCCTACAGCGGGATCATGGCCATCGCCGCGGCGGTGGAGCGCGCCGGACCTCGCGGGACGACCGAGCAGCTGATCCGGGCGCTGGAGGGTCTGCGCCTCGAGCTGCCGGAGGACCCACCCGGCTTCACCTCCTTCATCGACCCCGAGACCCACCAGATCGCCCAGGCCCAGGCCATCGGCGAGGTGGTGCCGAACGCCGACTACCCTCCGGCCAAGGTGATGCTGGGCCGATGGGTCTGGTATCCAGCGGACGCCCTGCAGGCGCCGGCCGAGGTGCTTCGGGCGCGTCGAGACATGGCTCGCCGACGCACCCTCCTGGTGGAGTAGTCCATCCAGCTCGCCGGAGCGGTTTCCGCTCCCGCGCGCGCCCCGGTCGGAGCGATAACCGCTCGGCGCCCGGTCGGGTCGAGTCGGTCGCCCTGTGATTCAAGGCACTTGCTTCGACCTCACACGCTCCAGCGCCAGGCACGGTCCGTGCTCTGGTTGACC
>JANMRY010000040.1:0-26360 GCA_031388695.1 Anaeromyxobacter sp.
GTGAAGAAGCCGAGGGCAATCTTGCCGACGGCGATTCCGACTCGGTCTGCCGTCGACGCCGTCGGCGAAATCCGGCAAGGCGCTAACGGGATGGCTCCAGCTGCCCTCGAAGGCCGCGCGATTCGCAGGGACGGCCCCCGCAAAGCCATCCCGGCCGCGGTGAAACGTGCCGTCTGGGCGCGCGATGCCGGCCGCTGCACCTGGCCGATCGACGGTGGCGGCTGCTGCGGCGCGACCCACCTGCTGGAGTTGGACCACATCGTCCCCTGGGCCGACTGGGGCGGTGAGCAGGAGGCCAACCTTCGCCTCACTTGCCGCGCACAACAGGCTCGCGGCGCGACATGCGTTCGGGGAGCGGGTGATGGGGCGGTACGCGGGGAGGCGAAGACGCGTTGGCTAGGCGCTGCAGTCTGGCGCTCTGGTTGGACGCTGTGGTTGGACGCTGTGGTTGGGCGCTTTGGCCGGACGCGCAGGCTAGAGACCTGCGCCGCCTGACGGCCCCGCCATTCGCCGCGCGCTTCTGGGTGGAGGCCTGCCCGCCCCTCGACTAGACTGCCGCCCGCCATGCCAACGCTGATCGAAGAGCTGACCCCCCGCGGCCTCGTCTCCGAAGCAACCCCCGGCCTCGCCGACCGGCTCGCCCAGGGGCCCATCACCGGCTACGTCGGCTTCGACCCCACGGCCGACTCGCTCCACGTCGGCCACCTGCTCCCGGTCATGGCCCTCTCCTGGCTGCAGCGGACCGGCGGCACGCCGATCATGGTGGTGGGCGGCGGCACCGGCATGGTCGGCGACCCCTCCGGCAAGCGCAGCGAGCGGCCGGTGCTGACGGTCGAGGAGATCGACCGCAACGTCGCCGCGGTGCGCGCCCAGCTCGAGAAGTTCCTCCGCTTCGACGGCCCCAACGCCGCGCTGGTCCGCAACAACGCCGACTGGCTCCGCCCGCTCGGCCTGATGGAGTTCCTGCGCGACGTCGGCAAGCACTTCACCGTCAACTACATGCTCGGCAAGGACTCGGTGAAGAACCGCATGGAGGCCGGCATCTCCTTCACCGAGTTCAGCTACATGCTGGTCCAGTCCTACGACTTCTGGCACCTCTGGAAGGCCGATCGCTGCGAGCTGCAGATGGGCGGCAGCGACCAGTGGGGCAATATCACCGCCGGCGCCGAGCTGATCTCCCGCAAGGAAGGGAAGGGCGTGCACGGCCTGGTGGTGCCGCTGCTCACCACCTCCTCCGGCGCCAAGTTCGGCAAGACCGAGGAGGGGGCGGTCTGGCTCGACCCGCAGAAGACCACCCCCTACAAGTTCTTCCAGTTCTGGCTCAACACCGAGGACGCCGACGTCGGCAAGGTGCTCAAGTTCTTCTCCTTCAGGCCGCTCCCCGAGCTCGACGCCCTGCTGGCCAGCCAGGCGGCCGACCCGGGCAAACGGTCGGCGCAGCGGGCCCTGGCCGAGGAGATGACGGCGCGGGTCCACGGCGAGGCGACGCTGCTGGGGGTGCTGGCGGCCAGCCGGCTGCTCTTCGGCGGCACCGATCTCAAGGGCGCCGGCGCCGAGGTCTTCGAGGTGCTGCGGCGCGAGATCCCGGCCGCCGACCTGCCGCGCGCCGAGCTCACCGCGCTGGCCGCCGCCGACGCGCTGGTCAAGGTGGGGCTGGCCTCCTCGCGCGGTGACGCCAAGCGCGGCATCCAGGGCAAGGGCTTCTCGCTCAACGGCGCGCCGCTCTCCGACGCCGAGCGCAGGCTCTCCGAGGCCGACCTGCTGGCCGGCCGTTACGTGCTGCTGCAGAAGGGCAAGCGCAACTACGCCCTGCTGGTGGTGGCGTAGCGTCCGCTTCAAGTCGCGCTCCGCTCGCCGCCGACTCGTCACCCCGCCGACACGCCGCCGGTGCCGTCGGAGGCCAGCATGCTGGCATGCCCACGGCTCGCCGACTGCTGCTCACCACCCTGATCCTGATCCTGTCACCTTCGGCCCGCGCCGAGGGGCCGGTGACCATCAAGCTGGCCACCCTGGCCCCGAGCGGCTCCTCCTGGCACGACCTGCTCAAGGAGCTGGCCCAGCGCTGGGAGCAGGCCTCGGGCGGCGCCGTGAAGGTCAAGGTCTACGCCGGCGGCACGCAGGGGAGCGAGGGGGAGATGCTGCGCAAGCTGGCCATCGGCCAGCTGCAGGCGGTGGCGGTCACCAACGTCGGCCTGCACGACGTGGTGGCGGAGCCGCAGGCCCTCTCGGTGCCGCTGCTCTTCCGCGACCAGGCCGAGATGGGCTGCACCATGGAGCGGGTCAAGGCGCCGCTCGACGCCGCCTTCCTGCGCCAGAAGCTGGTGGTGCTGCAGTGGAGCCAGATCGGCGCGGTCTCCTTCTTCTGCACCCGGCCGTACCGGACGCCGGCCGAGCTGGCCGCCGCCAGGCTCTTCGCCTGGGAGGGCGACCCGGCCACGGTGGAGGCCTGGCGTGGCGCCGGCTTCCACCCGGTGGTCCTCTCCTCCACCGACCTGGTGCCGGCGCTGCAGACCGGGATGATCGACTGCTTCTCCAACGTGCCGCTCTACGTCCTGACCGCCCGCCTCCACGAGAAGGCGCGCTACCGGGTCGATCTCCCGGTCGGCTACCTGGCGGCGGCCACGGTGGTCCGGCAGGAGACCTGGGAGCGGATCCCGGCCGAGCTGCGCCCCCGGCTGCTCGAGATCGCCCGCCAGCTCGGCGCACGCATCGACGCCGAGGTGCAGCGGCTCGACGCCGACGCCATGACGATGCTGCGAAGGCAGGGGCTGCAGGAGGTGCCGGCCAGCGCGGCCGCCTGGCGACCGGTCCTGGAGCGGACCTGGCCGATGCTGCGAGGCAAGGCGGTGCCGGCCGGGTTCTTCGACCAGGTGCTGGCGGCCCGCGACGGCTGCCGCGGCACGCTGGCCGGCGCGGCGCGGTAGGCGGACTCGCCGCGCGGATCGGTCGGCCGGCCTACTCCCGGCCGGCCTCCTCCGGTCGGGGCGGCGGCAGCGGCAGCACCCGCACCAGGCCGACCGAGCGGGCGCTGGCCTCGACGATCTCCAGCACCCGGCCGGCCACCTCGACCCGCGCCCCGGGCTGGGGGATGCCGCCGGTCAGCTCGATGCAGAGCCCGGCGATGGTGGTCCAGCCATCGCCCTCGGGCAGGTCGAGGCCGAGCTCACGGTTGACGTCGCGGATGGCCACCGCGCCCTCGAGGAGGGCGCTGCCGTCCGGCGCGAAGCGCAGGGCGTGGACGACCCGCTCGTCCTCGCTGGCCAGGTCGCCGACCAGCTCCTCGACCAGGTCCTCGAGGGTGATGAGCCCGGCCACCCCGCCGTGCTCGTCGACGACGATGGCGATGGGGACCCGCCGCCGCTGCATCTCGTGGAGCACCCGCCCGGCACCGGTGGTCTCGGGCACGAAGAAGGCCGGCCGCAGGATGTCGGCCAGCACCACCTCCTCGCGGTCCCAGGCCAGCGCCAGCACGTCGCGCATGGTGATGTAGCCGACCACGTTGTCGAGCGTCCCGTCGAAGACCGGCATGCGCGAGAAGCGGGCCGCCACCACCACCTTGCGCAGGTCGGCCTGGGTGGAGCCGAGCGGCACGGCCACCACCCGGTTGCGCGGCACCATCACCGCCGCCGCGGTCAGGTCGCCGAAGTCGATGGCCCGGGCGGCGATCTCGCTGCTGCGGGCGTCGAGCGAGCCGGCCTGCGCCGCCTCCTCGACCAGCTGCTGCAGCTCCTCGGTGGAGAGGCGGGCCTCGGTGAAGGAGGTGGCGTCGCCGAACGGCTTCAAGACCAGGTTGGAGCTGGCGGTCAGCAGCCAGACCAGCGGCCGCCCCAGCCAGGCCAGCGCCTGGAGCGGGCGGGCCACCAGCAGCGCGTAGCGCTCGCCGGAGCGGAGCGCCAGCGACTTGGGCACCAGCTCGCCGAAGATGAGCGAGAGGTAGGAGATGGCGGCGATGACGATCGCCAGCGCCACCTCCCTGGAGTTGTCGACGCTCCACCCAAGCCCCTCGAAGGCGAGCGCCAGCCGGGTCGAGAGCGAGGCACCGGAGAAGGCGGCCGCGGTGGCCCCCACCACGGTGATGCCGACCTGCACGGTGGCGAGGAACCGCTCCGGGACGCTGCGCAGCGCCTGCATGGCGCTGGCCCCGGCCCGCCCCTCCTCGACCAGCTGCTGCAGCCGGCTGCGCCGCACCGAGATGATCGAGATCTCGGCGCCGGCGAAGATCCCGTTGACGCCGATGAGCAGCAGGATGACCGAGATCTCGAAGATCACGCCCCTGACCCCTCCTCCAGCAGCTCCTGGACCCGCTCGATGGAGCGGGCCTTGCCGGTGGCGTCGTCGAGGTCGACGATGGCCCCCTGCAGGTGGACCTCGCGCCTGGCCGGCTCGAAGGCCATGGGGCGCTGGGTGGTGAAGCGCTCCAGCACCAGCTCCTTGCGCACCCCGATGATCGAGTCCCACGGGCCGCACATGCCGACGTCGGTGATGTAGGCGGTCCCGCCCGGCAGCACGCGCTGGTCGGCGGTCTGCACGTGGGTGTGGGTGCCGAGCACCGCCGAGACCTTGCCGTCGAGGAACCGCCCCATGGCGTTCTTCTCGCTGGTGGCCTCGCAGTGCATGTCGACGAGGATGCAGGTGCAGCCCTCCTTGCGGAGCGCCGCCACCTCCTCGAGCGCCGCCTTGAAGGGGTCGTCGAGCGTCTTCATGAAGACCCGCCCCTCCAGGTTGACGACGCCGAGCTTGCGGCCGTCGGGGGTGGTGGCGATGCCGCGCCCCTTGCCCGGCGCGCCGGCCGGGTAGTTGGCCGGGCGCAGCAGCCTGCTGCCGGGCCTGTCGAGGTAAGGGCCGATCTCGCGCTTCGACCAGATGTGGTTGCCGCTGGTGAGCAGGTTCACCTCGGAGGCCAGCAGCTCGTCGGCCAGCTCGGGGGTGACGCCGACCCCGGAGGCGACGTTCTCGGCGTTGGCCACCACCAGGTCGAGGCCGTGGCGCGAGATCAGGCGCGGCACCAGCCGCTGCACCGCCTGCCGGCCCGGCTTGCCGAAGACGTCGCCGAGGAAGAGCACCTTCATGAGGAGGTCACCTGCCGAGGAAAGAGGAGCGTCTCCGACTCGGTGACGATGGCGTCGAGCGGGACGTCGTGCGGCTCGTGGGGGAGCTGGTCGCGCAGCTGCAGGTCGAAGCCGACGCCGATGAGCACGGCGCCGCTGGCCCGCTTCAGCGTCACGTCGTAGTAGCCGCCGCCGCGCCCGAGCCGGAAGCCGTCGCGGGAGAAGCCGATGCCGGGGATGACCAGGCAGGGGAGCTCCTCGAGCGGCACCGTGCGGGCGCTGGCGGGCGGCTCGCCGGCGCCGAAGGGGCCGCGCACCAGCTCGGAGGGGTCGCAGGCGGCGAAGGTGAGCAGCCGCTGGCCCGGCACGCCGCGCGGGAAGGCGACCCGGCCGCCGCGCGCCAGCACGGCGCGGGCCAGCTGCCCGGCGTCGACCTCGGTGCCGAGCGGGGCGTAGAGGCCGACCGTGGCCGCCTCGGCGAACGGGGCCAGCGCCGCCAGCCGCGCCGCGACGCGGGCCGAGCGGGCCTGCCGCTCCTCGGGGGTGAGCCGGGCCCGGGCGGCGATCAACTCGGAGCGGAGCTCCCGCTTGCGGGCCTTGAGGTCAGGGGGCATCGGGGGGCGCATCCTACGCCAGCAGCGCAAAAAAAAGCCCCCCGCTTGGGCCGTGTGCTTCGGTTGCTTGGACCTCTGTCTCCAGAGGTGGGGCTCCCGTGTGCAGGACCAGCGCCGTAGGCTTCTCCCTCTGAGGCAGTGGGAGCTTGCACATGGCGCCAGCCAGGAACCCATCTTCACTACAAGTCGGCCCAAACGACACGAGGCCAATCACGAACCCGGCAGGGGGCAAGGCGATGTCGGTTGAAAAAGAGCGCAAGCACCCGTTTTCACGGAGCTTTTTCTATGTCAAGGATCCTAGGCCTCCGCCGCGAAGCTGTCAAGCACGGGTCGGCCGCAGGGGGGTATTATCGCGGAATGACGGTGCTTCTTCGATCGCTGCTCCTGGCGCTGCTGCTCCTCGGCGAGGCGCTGGCCGCGCCGGCCGCCCCCGCCGTCACCGGTGAGTACGACTCCCCGCTCGGCCGCGTGCGCGTCGAGGGGGACGGCACCAGCTACCGCGGCACGCTGCTGGTCCCGGCCGGCCCCTGCAAGTTCACGAAAGGTGAACAGGTGCTGCGGGCCACGCTGCTCGACGACTCGCTGGCCGGCGAGGTGCGGCTCTGCCAGCGCGGCTGCGCCGCCTCCGAGGCCTGGGTGAAGGGCGTGCTGCTGGTCGGCGGCAAGGGCTTCTCCGGCGCCGTCCACGTGGCGGCCGGCTGCCAGGCCCCGGTCGGCAAGAACGGCGGGCTGGCCTTCACCCGGGCCGCCCCGGCCCGGCCGGCCGGGAGTACCGCACTCAAGGTGAAGCCACCGCCGCCACCCCCGCCGGCGGCGGCGAACGGCGTCGAGCAGGCCCGCGCCGCCATGCGCGACGGCGCCGCCTGGCTCGGGGAGGGGAACTTCGAGAAGGCCCGGGCCCGCTTCGAGGAGGCGGTGGCGCTCGCGCCGAAGCTGCCCGAGCCCTACAACGGCGTCGGCGTCAGCTACCGGGGGCGCGGCGACTTCACCTCGGCGCTCGACTGGTACAAGAAGGCGCTGGCGGTCGACCCCGACTTCGGCGACGCCTACTACAACATGGCCTGCGTCTACGCCCTCTCCGGCCAGCCCGACCTGGCGCTCCGCTACCTGCAGATCGCCGCCGTCAACGGCTACGCCACCGCCGAGGGGATCGGCGAGGACCCGGATCTCGCCAGCCTGCGCGAGCTCAAGGCCTACCAGGCGCTGGTCCGAGCCAGGATGTGACCTGATGCCTCGACAGCTCTCCATGCACGGGACGGGGCGTTGATGGGGCTCCTCTTCGCCGGCTACGAGCTGCTCGGCCTCCTCGGCCAGGGGGGGATGGCCGACGTCTACCGGGCCCGGGCGCTGACCGGGCCGCGCGCCGGCCAGGAGGTGGCGGTCAAGCAGCTCAAGGTGGAGCTGGCCGCCGACCCCGAGTACGTCGAGCTCTTCCGCCAGGAGGCGCTCATCACCCGCCGGCTCCACCACCCCGCCGTCATCGACGTCTTCGACGCCGGCGTCGAGGAGGGGCGCCCCTACCTGGTGATGGACCTCGTCGACGGCAAGAACCTGCGCCAGGTCCTCTCGCAGTGCGCCCAGCGCGCCATCCTGCTGCCGGTCGACTTCGGCGCCTTCCTCGGCCACCAGCTGGCGCTGGCGCTCGACCACGCCCACGCCGGCATCGACCGCCAGGGGGCCCCGCTCGGCATCATCCACTGCGACGTCTCCCCCTCCAACGTCTTCATCTCCCGGCTCGGCGAGGTGAAGCTGGGGGACTTCGGCGTGGCGCTGACGCCGGGGGCCTCCAAGGCGGCGCGCCATGGGGCGCTCGGCAAGATCCACTACCTGGCCCCGGAGCAGCTGCGCGGCGAGCCGCTCACCCCGCGCACCGACCTCTTCGCGCTCGGGGCCGTCCTCTTCGAGCTGCTCACCAGCCGCCGGGCCTTCCCCGGCACCACCGTCGACGAGGTGGGGCAGCGCATCCTGGCCGGCGAGCTGCGGGCCCCCTCGTCGCTCCGCCCCGAGGTCGGGGGCGCGCTCGACCTGGTGACGCTCCGCTGCCTGGCGCCCGACCCGGCCGAGCGCTGGGAGAGCGCCGCCGCCTTCGCCGCGGAGATCGAGACCCGCTACGATCCGGCCATCGGAACGCCGCTGGCCATCGCGGCGGTGGTGCGCGGGCTCTTCGGGGCCACCAGCGCCGGCCTGCCCCGCCAGGGCTGAGCGCCGCTACTTCGAGGCCGGGCGCCGCTTGCGCCGGGCCTCGCCCGGGGCGATGCCGGTCACGCCGCGCCCCTTGACGCCGAAGGCGGCCAGGAAGTCGCGCACCACGCCGTCGGCGAGCCGCTTGAGCGCGGCCGGCTTGAGCCCCTGGGCCGGCAGCCGGGCCCCGGCCATCGAGCCGTGACCGCCCGCCGACCCACCGCGCGGCTCGATCACCTCGCGGATGATCCGGCCGGCGTTGGCGCGGCGGTCGGTGGTGCGGACCGAGTAGTAGAGATCGCCCTCGAAGCTCCCGTAGGCGAGCGACCAGCGGGTCCCCTCCAGGTAGAGGAACCGCTCCGCCACCTCGGCCACCATGTCGGGGGCGTAGAGTGGGCCGAGCGGGAGGACCACGGTGTGGCCGTGGACCTCGGCCTTCTCGATGGCGGTGCGCGAGAGGGCGAAGTAGTCACGCGAGAGGGGCGGGTGCTCGATCTGCCCCATGGCGTCCTTGTCGACGCGCGGGAAGAGCCAGAGGTAGGCCTCGACGTCCTGGGGCGTGGTGTGGCGGCCGAGATCGCGGGTGTCGGCCTTGATGCCGTAGAAGAGCGCGGTGGCGATGGCCGGCGGGACCTCGAGCCGGCTGGCCCGCAGGTACTCGACCACCACCGTCGAGGTGGCGCCGATGGGGCCGCCCACGTCGGCCACCGCCGCCAGCCGGGTCTCGGCCCGCACCGGGTGGTGGTCGATGACCACGTCGGGGAAGTGGCGCCTGGGCAGGGAGTGGTTCCCCTGCTCCGGCTGGGTGTCGACCATGCAGATCATGTCGAAGTCGTCGAAGACCACGCGCGAGACCGGCACCACCGGCAGCTTGAGCTGGCGGATCAGCGCCCGGTTCTCGGCGCGCCCCACGATGCCGCCGTAGGCCACCTGGGCCTCGACGCCGGCCAGCTCGCCGAGCAGCCAGGCCAGCGCCACGCCGGCCGCCAGCGAGTCGGGGTCGGGGTTGTCGTGGGTGAGCACCAGGGCCCGCCGGTGCCCCTTGGCGAAGGCGACGAGCCGGTCGAGCTTCGCGGCCGCGGCGTCGCCCGTGGGGTGGAGCGCCATGCGGGTGGCGCGCACCGGCCCCGCGGCGCGGGTCCTGGTCGGCGCGGCGGGGCGCGTGGTGCGGGCGGCTGGTGACTTCATGCCAGCAGGGAGCGCAGGACCTGGAGGTTCTCGCGGAAGCGCAGGTCGGTCTCGAGGAAGGCCGGGACTTCGGCGAAGCGGGCGTCGTTGACGAGGCGGCGGAAGGGCGACAGCCCCATCAGCCCGTCGCCGATGTGGTCGTGCCGGTCGACGCGCGACCCGAGCCCCTTCTTCGAGTCGTTGACGTGGAAGGCCTGGACCAGCCCGAGCCCGAGGGTCTCGTCGAGCTCCTTCATGGTGGCGGCGTAGCCGGCGTCGGTGGTCAGGTCGTAGCCGGCGGCGAAGAGGTGGCAGGTGTCGACGCAGATCCCGACGCGGCGGCGCGGCGCGGCCGGGATGGCGGCCCGGATGGCGGCCAGCTGCCCGAAGGTGTGGCCGAGGCTCGCCCCCTGGCCGGCGGTGGTCTCGATGAGCAGCTTCACCTTGCCCGGGGCCGCCTCGAGCGCCCGGGTCATGCCCTCGGCGGCCAGCGCCAGCCCGGCCGCCTCGTCGGGGTTGGAGCCGGGGTGGAAGACCAGCGCGAGGAGGCCGAGCTGCTCGCAGCGCTGCAGTTCGTCGGCGAGGCCGTCCCAGCTCTTGCGCCGGATCTCGGGGTCGGCGCCGGCGGCGTTGATGAGGTAGCTGGCGTGGGCGGCGGCCGGGAGCCCGGTCCGCTTCGCCTCGGCCCGGAAGCGGGCGATCTCCTCGGCCTCGAGCGGCTTGGCGGCCCAGCCCCGCGCGTTGCGGGTGAAGATCTGCAGGCACTCGGCCCCGTCCTCCTCGGCCCGTGCGAAGGCCGTGGAGACGCCGCCTGAGATCCCTTCATGTGCGCCGAGGAGCATCGGGGGCGGACCTATACAACGGGCCGGGTCGGTGCCGCCATGATCGCCGGCGCCCGTCCTCGTTTCCGTCCCAGAGTAGTTTGAAAGCGCTGAAAGATCATGGGTTTGAAAATGAAGAAACCCCGGCGGGGACCCGCTGAAGGGTCCCGGCCAGGGTCGTCAACGGCGAAAAAGGCCTCAGCGGACCTGCTTGCGCTCCGCCTCGGCCGCCTCGGCAAAGAACTTCTCGGCGTGGTCGAGGCCGTTGCCGATGGCGTCCATGGTCACCTCGCGGAGCGCCCCCTCGGGCTGCCGCAGCGACTCGTAGTAGCGCTGCCGGTCGGTGGCGTGGACGATGACCGGCAGGTAGCCGGCCTGGAAGAGGATCATGTTGGAGAAGAGCCGCCCGATCCGGCCGGAGTTGTCGGTGTACGGGAAGACCTGCATCAGGCCGTGGTGGAGCCGCGCCGCCCGCTGGATGGCGTGGGCGTTGCGGAACTCGGCCGTCTCGGTCCCCTCGAAGACCTTCTGCAGGCCGGCGAGGATGCGGGGCGGCTGCGCGATCTCGTGGAAATAGCTGCGGTGGAGCGGCATGTCCTTGCGCCACTCGGCGGCGTTGCGCCCCTCGATGCCGGCCGTGAGCAGCTCGTAGAGCTTCTTCAGCGTGGTCAGGTTGAGCTTGAGCTTCTTGCTGCGCGCCTCGGCGCGGCAGAAGTCGAGCGCCGACTTGTGGTTGCGGACGTCGCGGAGCGCGCCGACGAAGGTGGCGTCGGCGACCGGCTGGTTCTCCAGCCCGAGCTCCAACTCCTGGCTGGTGTAGACCACGCCCTCGAGCGCGTTCTCGTGGAAGAGCCACGAGACCTCCCACTTGCGCAGGAAATCCTCGGCGATCCGAGGGGCTGCACGCATCCGCTCGGTCAGGTCCTCGTGGCGATCGTCGAAGTCGACGTAACGGGTCCGCATTCTCACTCCACCTCAGGCCTGCGCACCGCCGGAAAGCGACCCCTGTCGCCGCCGGACAGCGCAAGCTATCGAAATAGTTGCGGTTTTTCTACTTTTGCCGCAAGGGGACGGGAATCTAGCTGAAACCGACATGATTGGTCAATCGGATTGACCCCCGGCGGCCCTCTTGAGGTCGATAACGGCTGTCCAGACTGCTCTACTCCCGGTAGCCACCCCATACGGCGCGACCCAGTTGGGTCTCAGCCGGCCGTGAAGGGGGCCGGGTAGGGGCGGCAGAGCCGCGCCACCAGCGGCATGTCTGGGAGCAGCTCGGCCCGCCCGGCCTGCACCGCCTTGCGCAGGGCGCGGGCCCCCGGCACCACCTCGAGCGGCGAGAGGACGCGCTGGTAGCTGCGCAGCAGGCTGACGAAGGGGCGGCTCCGGGCCGTGGTCTGCGCGGCGATCTGCTCCAGGCCGTACCAGAGCGGCTGGGTGAGCTTCGGGGCGAACCCCTCCAGCCCGAGCACGAAGGTGTTGCGCGTGCCGATGGCGCCGGCCTGCGCCAGCCCCCAGATCGGCCGCGCCGGCAGGTTGTCGACCAGCCCGCCGTCGATGAGCCGGAAGAGGTCGCGGCGCCGGAACAGGTCGTCGAGCAGGGCGTGCATGCGCGGGTCGTCGCGCAGCACGTCGTAGTGGACGACGCCGGGGAGCGCCGAGGAGAAGCCGACGGCGTCGATGGCGTCGAAGCCGTCGGTCCCCTCCTCGGCCCCGAGGTAGAGCCGGGCGAAGCGGTCGCGCTGCGACATCAGCTCGCCCACCACCCGGAGCAGGCCGGTCGGCACCCGCGTGGCCAGCGGCTCCTTCCCGGGGCCGCCCTGCTGGTCGAGCAGGTGCTCGTAGTACTCCGGCTCGCGCGGCAGGGCCCCGGTGCGCAGGCCGGCGCAGGCCACCACCAGCGGGATGGCCAGCTCGCCCAGCGACGGGACCTGGCCGTCGCCCTTCTGCACGTGGCCCTGGATGGCGGCGCGCAGGTAGAGCCGCATGGCGGCCGGCAGGCCGTAGCGCGACCCGGTCTGGAGGAAGCGGAAGAGCCGGCGGAAGGTGAGCCGCTCCAGCACCGTGGCCGCCTCCTCGGCGTCCCAGCGCAGGGCGCGGGCGCGGAAGAGGGCCAGCGCCGAGCCCATGCTGGTGCCGGCCAGCAGCCGCGGCGTGATCCCGAACTGCTGGAGCAGGTCGAAGGCCCCCAGGTAGGACCAGGCCACGCCGCCGCCGCCGCCGCAGACCAGCAGCAGCGCCTTCTCGCAGCACTCCCGGTCGAGGACCTCGGCGCCGAGCCGCCCCGCGAAGGCGGCCAGCAGGCCGGCCCGCACCTCGCGGGTCCGGGCGTGGAGGTGCGGCACCAGCCCGGTCACCGCCGCCACCTCGAGCACCACCTTGTCGACGAAGAGCGAGGTGGCGAGCGGCTGGAGCTCCTCGCGGAAGGGGGCGAGGAAGCCGGCCACCTCCAGGTCGGTGCCGTCGGGGAGCCGGACGCTGGTGAGGCGGGCCAGGTTGAGGGCGTAGCGGAGCGAGTGCTCGGAGCGCTCCGGGAGCCAGGGCGGCCGCCCCACCACGGCCCGCACCAGCCCGAGCTCGGCCTGCTCGAAGGGGCGCGAGCGGGCCTTCCAGGCGTCGACGACGTCGTCGGCGGGGAGCGCGATCACGCTACTGGACCACCCGGTCGAAGGCCTCGCGCACGGCGCTGGTCATCCGCACGTACTCGGCGACGAACCGGTCGCCCGGGGCCTCGCCGAAGTAGCCGAGCCGCCGCGCCAGCTGGTGCAGGCCCGCGCCGCTCTCCGGCAGGTGGTCGACGCCGTAGTCGTGGACGATGCGGAGCCGCAGCTCGACGCGGCGCAGGAACTTGTAGCCGGCCGAGAGCGGCTCGTAGTCGACCGGGCGCAGCAGCCCGGCGTCGCGCAGCCGGCGCAGCGCCGCCGGCGTGGTGCTGGTCCGCACCGAGGGGACGTCGTGGCCGTGGGCCAGCTGGAGGAACTGGGTGGCGAACTCGACGTCGACCAGGCCGCCGTGGCCGGTCTTGGGGTTCTTGCCGCGCGTCGACTCGCGCCCCAGCTGGCTCTCCATCCGCTCGCGCATGGTGCGGACCGCGGCCGCCAGCGCCGTCCGGTCGGTCCGCACGCCGTAGGCGACCGGGGTGATCACCTCGGCGTCGACGCGCCGCCAGAGCGCCTCGTCGCCGGCCACGAAGCGGGCCCGGAGCAGCGCCTGGCGCTCCCAGAGCTGGGAGCGGACCGTGCCGGGCGAGCCCTCGCCGGCGCCGCCCAGCGGCACCGCCTCGCCGACGTGGTAGCGGGCGAAGGCGTCGGCGCCGATCACCAGCGCCCCCTGGTTGCCGCTGGGGCGCAGCCGGGTGTCGATCTGGTAGAGCCGCCCCTCGCGCAGCGGCATCTGCAGGAAGGCCATGAAGCGCTGGGCCAGCCGCGGGTAGCGCTCGTAGCCCGGCTCGGCGCCGCCCGGGTAGAGGAAGATGAGGTCGAGGTCGGAGTGGTAGCCGAGCTCGCGCCCGCCCAGCTTCCCCATGCCGATGACGCAGAGCTGCCCCGGCGGCCGGTAGCCCTTGGCCTCGGCCTCCTCCTCGGCCAGCGCCAGGCAGCGGACCACGCAGGCCTCGGCGAGGTGGGTGAGCTGGCCGGCCACGCTGCCGAGGTCGATGGAGCCGGCGATGTCGTGCAGGGCGATGCGCAGCACCTCCTCGTCCTTGTAGCGGCGCAGCTCGCCGAGCCGCCGCTCCAGCCGGTCGTCGAGCCCCTCGCCGCCGGCATGCAGGAGCCGCTCGTCGAGCTCCCGCCCGAAGATCTCCGGCCCCTTCACGAGCTCGACCTGGTCGGAGCGGAAGAGCGCGTCGATCAGCTCCGGGTGGCGCAGGAAGCGCTTGCTGAGGAAGTCGGAGGTGCCGAAGAGCGAGAGCAGCAGGCGGGCGGCGCGCCGCCGCTCGCCGAGCAGCTTGAAGTAGGGGGCCGGGTTGCGCAGGGCGGTGGCGAAGTCGGAGAGGTGGCTCAAGGCCTGGTCGGGGTCGGGCGTCTCCAGGGCGTCGGAGAGCAGGCCGACCGCCACCGCCGGGTCGCCCGTGCGCGAGAAGGGGGTGGCCCGCCGGGCCATGGCGTCGATGGCGGCCACGGCGCGATCCGGGTCCTGCAGGCCGCGCCGGGCGGCGATCTCGTGGCGGCGCGCCGGCTCGACCTCCTGGTCGGCCAGCAGGGCCAGCTCGTGGTCGAGCGGGGCGGCCTGCTCGCCCGCGGTGCCGAGCAGCCCGGCGAAGAGCGCCGCCACCCGCTCGCGGTGGCCGGCCAGCGTGGCCTCGAACTCGGCGGCGGTGGCCACGCCCAGGGCGCGGGCCAGCGCCAGCCGCTCCCCGGGCGGCGGCAGCCGATGTGTCTGCGCCCCCTCCACCATCTGCACCCGGTGCTCGCAGCGGCGCAGGTAGAGGTAGGCGTCGGCCAGCGCGTCGCGATCCTTGACCGGGACCACCCCGGCGAAGAGCAGCCGGTCGAGCGCCGCCAGCACGCCCCGCTCGCGGAGCGCCTTGGCGCCCGGCTTGCCGCCGTGGAGCAGCTGCAGCGCCGAGACGAAGAACTCGGCCTCGCGGATGCCCCCCTTGCCGAGCTTGAGGTCGGAGGCCCCCTCGGCGCCGGCGCGGGCGTCGATGCGCGCCTTCATGGCGTGGATCTCGCCGACCACCTCGAGGTCGAGGCTGGCCCGCCAGATGAACGGCTCGAGCGCCTGGAGCAGCGCCTCGCCGACCGGCTGGTCGCCGGCGCCGGGGCGGGCCTTCAGCATGGCGTTGCGCTCCCAGCTGCGGCCGAAGGTCTGGTAGTAGAGCTCGGCGGCGCGCAGGCTGTTGACGATGGGTCCGGAGCGCCCCTCCGGCCGCAGGTCGAGGTCGACGCGGAAGACGAAGCCGTCCTCGGTGGAGCGCGAGATGGCCTCGGTCACCAGCTCGGCCAGCCGGGTGTAGTAGGCGAAGTGGGTGGTGGAGCGCTCGCCGGTGGTCTGGCCGTCGACGCCGTAGACGTAGATCAGGTCGACGTCGGAGCTGAAGTTGAGCTCGCGCGCGCCCAGCTTGCCCATGGCCAGGGCGCAGAAGCCGGCCCCGGCCTCGCGCTGCTCCAGCCCCGCCGGCGGGCCGTGCTTGCGCCGCAGCCGCGCGTCGTGGAAGCGGATGGCGGCGTCGACGCAGGCCATGGCCAGCGCCGAGAGCTCGGCCGCCACCTCCATCATGCGGGCGCGCCGCAGGTCGCGCAGCGTGATGCGCAGCACCTCGCGGGCCCGCACCCGCCGCAGCAGGGCGTGGAAGGCGTCGACGTCGTCGGGGTCGAGGCGGCGCGCCACCCGGGCCAGCAGGTGGCGCAGGCTGGCCTCGGTGCGGGGGCGCAGCAGCCAGGGCGAGCGGGCGGTGCGGCGCAGCAGGTGGGGCCAGCGCGCCAGCAGCCCGGCCGAGAGCGAGGAGGCGCCGCAGAGCAGCGACAGCGCCTCGAGCAGGTCGTGCTCGGGCGGGAGCGCGCCGGCGCCGTCGAGGTAGCGCTCCAGCCCGGCCAGCGCCAGGTCGGGATCTGGCGAGAGGCGGCAGCAGGCCAGCGCCTCCTCGGCCAGGGGCCCGCAGCGCTTGCGCAGCCGCGCCAGCCGCTCGGCGCTCTCCGGCGCGACCGGGTCGGCGGGCGGCAGGCCGGGGATGACGTGGGAGGGGAACACCGGGGGCCATGCTACCCCGGCCCGGCGTCGCCGGGGCCGGGCTCGACTCAGAGCCGGTGAGGAGCTTTCTTCAACGGCTCTCAGCGCTCCGGGGGGCCGGCCCGGGTGGCCGGGGTGCCGGGCGGCAGCAGCCGGCGCAGCCGCGGCGGGACCAGCCCGGCCGCCCAGCGCTCCAGCCGCTCGTGGTGGAGGTGGAAGGCCAGGCCGAGGCCGATGACCGCGAGCGCGACGGCGGTGAGGGCGAAGGAGAGCGCCTTGGCGTCGAGCAGGTCGTCGGCGAGGTGGCCGGCGGCGGCCGCCAGCCCGAGCGCCCCGGCCACGGCGAAGCTCTGCCGCTCCAGCAGCAGCGAGACCACCACCAGGCCGACCTGGAGCAGCGCCACCAGCGCGATCGAGGCGTCGCTCTCTGACTGCATGGTGGCGAGGCCGCCGCAGAGCGCCAGCAGCCCGCAGGCGTAGAGCCAGAAGGCGTGGTCCTCCCGGGTGCGGCGGTCCACGGCCAGCCCCGCGGCCAGCATCACCAGGCCGATCAGCGAGGAGACCAGGGCCCGCTCCGACCAGGCCGGATCATCGCCGAAGAGGACCGGGGCGGCGTCCTGCGCGGCGAACCAGGCGGCCCCGGCCAGTACCGCGGAGAGGAAGGGGATGCGCCAGGCGCGGAGTGCGAGCGCCGCGGCGGCGACGGTGGCGGCCTGGACCGGGAACCAGGGGCCGAGCAGCCAGTCGGTGAGGGCCGAGCCGAGCCACGGTGACTGGTAGTCGATGGCCCGGACCAGCCCGTGGACCGAGACCGGCACCAGCAGCACGGAGAGGGAGGTGAAGACCTGGCCGAGCCGGCCGCCGCGGCCCAGCGCGTGGCTGCGGCCGGCCGCCAGCAGCGCCGCCGAGAGCGCGGCGGCGGTGACGGCGAGGCCGGCGAAGCCGAAGCGGTCGAAGGCGGCGAGGGACGAGAAGGCCGAGACCAGCGCCACCGTCAGCGCCACGGCGGCCAGCCGCCAGGGCGGGGTGAGGGGGCGCAGCGTGGCGACCGGGGCACCGGTGGAGGCGGCCTCGGCGTGAGGCTGCTCGGCCTCGAGGTGGGCCCAGATGCCGCTGGCCTCCTCTTCGGTCAGCACGCCGCGGCCGACCGCGTCGCGCAGCGTCTCCTCGGTGATCCTCATCGAGCGCTGCCTCCACGCCCCCCGTACCGCCAACATCTACCGAACGGCGCGGGGGCCGCCAGAGACTATCGGTACGAGTTGGTGGGATGGCCGGAGTGGCCGCCCCCCGGGACGCCGCCATGGTCGACGTGCGTTCGACGATGCCCAGGCGCCGGGTCAGCGCCCGCAGTCGGCCGGGGGGAGCGGCTTCAGCCTGACGTCGCCAAGGTCGAGGGGCTGGCCGGCCGGGATGGTCACCGAGCGGTGCTGTGGCTCGAAGCAGCGGGCCCCGAGCTCCAGTTCGACAGGGCCAGGCGGCAGGTTGGGGGCGACCAGGGCGCCGTCCTTCACCAGGGCCGGGTCGAACTCGAGGCCGTCGATGGCAGCATCGACCATCTTGCCGCCCACCATCAGGTAGGCATCCGGCTCCGGCTGGCCCGACGGGTTGAGGAGCCGGACCCGCAGCGAGCCGGCCGGCGCCACCTCCACGGTCACCTCGGCCGCCTCGCCCGAACGGAGCGTGACGCCCGCCCTTCCGGCCCGGCCGTCGTCGGTCAGGACGATGAGCGTGGCGTCGCCCGGCGGCGCGTCGGCCAGCAGGAAGCTGGCGCCGGCGAACCGCCGCTCCTCCTTGTCTGCGTACCGGAGCGGCGGGATGGGCGCGTACTCGACCCGCAGGTTGAAGCCGGTGACCGGTGCGCCGCCGGCCGAGAGCGTCCCGTGGAGCCGGGCCGCCGGGAGCAGATGGATCATCGCCTCCTTCACCTCGGGCGGAACCGCCACCCGCGCCGCCCGCCGCCCGCCGTTGCGGGCGTTGACCAGCAGCGGCTCGGTGGCCCGCTGCGGCGTCCAGAGCGACGCCTCGGCGCGGCCGCTGGCGTCGGTGGAGGTCATGACGACCGCGCCGGGGGGCGAGTGGAGCTCCACGCTGGCGCCCACCGACGGCGCGCCGCCCGGTTCAAGCACGGTGACCATCACGCGGCCCAGCTGGTCCTTGACTGCCTCGAGCGCCAGCTCGACCGTGGCGGTCGCCCCGGCCTTCACCTCGACGCTGGTCTTCCCCAGGTTCCGCACCGTCCCCTTCGAGTTCCAGGCCCTGACCCGCCAGCGGCCGGCCGGCATGGCCAAATGGAAGCGTCCGTCGGGGCCCACCGGCTCTCTCGAGAGATCGCCCCTCGACCAGCTGTCACGGTCCGGCCCGACGATGGCCGCCACCTCCTCGGGGAGGGGGCTCCCGTCGGCCATCTGCAGCCGCCCCTCCATCCGGCCCAGCGCCGGTAGGACGAAGTCGGCGGTCGCCGCCTGGCCGGCCTTCAGCTCGACGCTTCGGCCCGGCCCGAGCGGCGAGTCGAAGTGGCGGACCGAGAGGCTCACCACCCCGGGTGCCAGGCCGGAGAGCCGGTAGCGCCCCAGGGCGTCTGTCACCGCCTCGCCGTCGACCTGGCCGAACCGGTCGCCCCAGCGCTGGCCGCCGCGGACGCGGACACCGGCGAGCGGCCCGCCGGCCTCGCTGCGTACCGTGCCCGAGACCTCGCCGGTGGCGCGTAGCCGCAGCGTCACGGCGAAGCGCTGGTGGGGGAGCAGCACCAGCCCGTTGCTGCTGGCCGGTGCGAACCCGTCGGCGCTGGCGTCGAGGTCGTACTCGCCGGGCGCCAGCGGCGGCGAGGCGAAGCTGCCGTCGGCCGCGGTCACCAACCGCGCCAGCTCGCCGTTGGCGTCGTGCGGGGTCACCAGCACCTGCGCGCCGCCCACCGGGCGCTCCGCGCCATCGACCACCTTCCCGGCGAAGCGGGCGGCGGCGCCGAGCGTGATGGTGAGTCGCGGGGCGGTGGCGCCAGGACCGACCGAGACGGCCCCCTCCACCCAGCCGGCCTCGTCGCCGCGCACCGCCGAGACCCGGAAGGTGCCGGCCTTCACCTCTGCGGCGAAGCCGCCCGACGGTCCGCTCTCCACCTGGAGCAGTTCGGCTCCGCCGGCGAAGCCGACCGTGGCGCCGGGCGCCGGCCGGCCGTCGCCAGTCACCACCAGCCCCTCGATCACCCCGGCCGCGCCGAGCACCACCTCGAGCGGTGCGGCGCGGGGGAGCGTGATCGTCTCCACCACCGTCCGGGCGTGGCCAGCCGCCTCGGCGGTCAGCCGCCAGCGCCCCGGGGCCAGCGCCTCGATGCGGAAGGCGCCGCGCCCGTCGCTGGCGCCATGGCTCCGCGCCTCGGCCGGCGGCTCGACGCGCGGCGTGCCCGGATCACCGAGCCGGGTGAGCGAAAGGGAGGCGAGCGGCACCGGCTGCCCGTCGCGACCGATGGTGCGCCCGGTCAGCGCCACCGGCGGCTCGAGCGCCAGCGCGACCCGGGTGACCGGCTCGCCGGAGGGGCGGACCGCGGTTCGCTGCCCGGGGGCGAGTCCGGCAGCGGCGGCCACCACCAGGTAGGCGCCGGGGGCTGCCGGCACGCGGGAGAGGCCGGCCTCGTCGGTGGCGGTGGCGGCCAGCAGCCGCCATGCCGATCGGCCCGTGCCGGTCTCCCCGGCCAGGTAGGCGTAGACCCGCAGCGCCGCGCTGCCGACCGGCCGACCGGCGGCCGTGACCTGCACCTCCAGGGCGCCGTCGGTGGCCGGCGGTGGCTCGGTCCGCGGGGTCTCGCGCGGCGTATCAGACGGCGGCCGCTCGCCAGCCGGGCGGGCGATGGTCACGGTCGGCGGCCCACCGCCAGCGGGGCCAGGCGGACCGAAGGTGAGCAGCAGGCCGAGCAGGGCCAGCACCGCCACGCCCCCGGCCACCAACGATTTGGGAAGCTCCAGCGCCGCCAGCAGGCCACCCGCGGCCTGGGCGCCGGCCGCCGCCGCCGTCCGCGGCACCAGCAGCGCCACCACCGCCGCCGTGAAGCCGGCCGCCGGGGCGGTCGCGGCCAGCGCCTCGCCGAGCCGGGCCAGCACCTCCTCGCGCACCTTCGACCGCGCCCGCGAGAGCCGCTGCTGCACCGCCGCGTCGGAGAGGCCGAGCAGCCGCCCCACCTGCGCCGAGGAGTGGCCCTCGCGGTAGTAGAGGATCAGCGTCTCTCGCGCCTCGTCGGGGAGCGACTCGAGCGCCGAGCGGACCAGCGCCGCCCGCTCGGCGTCGAGCAGCCGCTCGCCCGGCCCGGGGGCGGCGTCGGCCGCTTGCGCCAGCGCTGCCTCGGCCTCCCTCCCGCCGGCCCGGCGGGTCCGCTGCAGCGAGAGCCGCCGCGCCTGGCGCCGCGCCGCGGTCCGCAGCCAGGGGAGGAAGCTGCCGGGCTGGCGCAGCCCGCCGAGCCCGCCCCAGACCTGCAGGTAGACGTCCTGGGCGGCGTCGCGCGCCAGCTCCACGTCGCGGGTCTCGGAGAGGGTGATGGCGGTGACCAGCGAGCTGGTGGCGGCCACCAGCCGGGCGAAGGCGTCGCGGTCGCCGGCGATGGCGGCGGTCACCTCGGCGTCGAGCGCGGCGTCGGTCAGGAGAGGCATGCGGTCGCTCCGGCGGCGGAGGGGGAAAGGGTCCGCCCGGTAGGGAGAGCAGCCAGCCGGGGAAACCTGACCGCCGCTCCCCCCGCTACCCCGGCTCCTCGGCCCCGCCGCGCGACCCGCGGGCCAGCCCGTGCTGCTTGATCTTCTTGTGCAGGTTGGTCCGCTCGATGCCGAGCGCCTGGGCCGCCTGGGTGACGTTCCAGTCGTGCTCCTCGAGCGTCTTGAGGATGTAGTCGCGCTCCACGAGATCGCGCATGTCGCGCAGGCCCACCCCGCCCGGCGCCCCGCCCGCCGCGCCGGCCCCGGCCGCGGCCCCGGCCCCGGCCCCGGCCCCGGCCGCGCCGCTTCCGTGAGCGGCGGCGGGGCGCGGCCCGAGCTCGGCCGGGACGTCGCTGAGCCGGATCCGGTCGCCGCTCATGATCAGCAGCCGCTCGCAGACGTTGCGCAGCTCCCGCACGTTGCCGGGCCAGCGGTAGCTGGCCAGCCGCTCCAGCACCCCGGCCTCGACCGGCTTGGAGCGCATCTCGTTGCGCCGCGCCGCCAGGGTGACGAAGCGGTCGACCAGCGCCGGGAGGTCGGAGAGCCGCTCGCGCAGCGGCGGGGCGAAGAGCGGCACCACCTTGAGCCGGTGGAGCAGGTCCTCGCGGAAGCTCCCGGCCCGCACCATGGCCTCGAGGTCCTGGTTGGTGGCGGCGATGATCCGCACGTCGACGGTGAAGGGCTTCTCTCCGCCGACCCGGGTGATCTCGGCGTTCTCCAGCGCCCGCAGCACCTTGGCCTGGGCGGCCGGGCTCATGTCCCCGATCTCGTCGAGGAAGAGCGTGCCGCCGTCGGCCAGCTCGAAGCGCCCCACCCGGCGGGCCCCGGCGCCGGAGAAGCTCCCCTTCTCGTGGCCGAAGAGCTCCGACTCGATCAGCTCGCCGGGGATGGCGGCGCAGTTGACCTTCTCGAAGCGGGCCGCGGCCCGCTTCGACCGGCGGTGGACCTCCTCGGCGATCAGCTCCTTGCCGGTCCCCGACTCGCCGAGGATCAGCACCGGGGCCCGCGTCGGCGCCACCTTGGCGATGTCGGCCCGCAGCGCCACCAGCGCCGGGCTGCTCCCCACCATGTCGTCGTCGAAGCGCGGCTCGCGGGCGGCGCGGGTCCGCTCCCCTTCCTTGAGCAGCCGCCACTCGTGCGCCGAGCGGACCGTGACGATGACCCGCTCCCGCTCCAGCGGCTTCTGCAGGAAGCCGTAGGCGCCGCGCTTCATGGCGTCGCCGATCTCGGGGGCGTCGGCGTGGCCGGAGATGACGATCACCGGCAGGTCGCGCCAGAGCTCGCGGGCGCGCGAGAGCAGGGTCAGGCCGTCGGCGCCCGGCAGCTTGATGTCGAAGAGCGCCACCGCCACCGGCTCCGACTGGAGCAGCACCTCGGCCTCCTCGGCGCTGCCGGCGTCGAGGACGCTCCAGCCCTCCGACTCGAGGACCATGCGGAGCGTCTTGCGGATGTTCGGCTCGTCGTCGACGACGAGCACGGTGGCGGCGCCGGTGGACATGGCGGTGATGATACACCGCGCGCCCTTCCGGCCCCGCCCCCGGTATCACCCGCTAGAAGCTGGCCGGCTTGCCCGGCTCCATCACCAGCATCCTGGTCCCCTTGTGCAGCGCCGCCTTCAGCTGCTCGGGCGAGCCGGGGATGGCCGGAAAGGTCTGGAAGTGCATGGGGACGATGGTGCCGGCCTTGACGTAGCTGGCCGCCAGCGCGGCGCCCTTCGGGTCCATCGTGAAATGGCCGCCGATGCAGGCCAGCATCACGTCGACCTTGCCGTAGCGCTCCGGGATCTGCTTCATGTCCATGGTCACGTCGGTGTCGCCGGTGTGGTAGACGGTCGGTCCGCCCTTGACCTGGATGACGAAGCCCATGGGGCTGCCGCCGTTCTTCTCCACGTCGATCCCGGAGGAGTGGACGGCCGGCACCATGATGACGGTGGCGTCGCCGGCCTGGATGGCCCCGCCGATGTTGCCGCAGGTGGCCATGGTGGCCTGGGCCTCCGGGTAGCCGGACGCCGCCAGCGCCTTGCAGAGATCGAAGTTGGTGATCAGCTTGGCGCCGGTGCGGGTGGCCAGGGCCACCGCCTCGCCGATGTGGTCGCCGTGGCCGTGGGTGATGAGGATGTAGTCGACCTTCGGCAGCGCCTCGCCGGCCTTCTTGTCGGGCGACTTGGGGTTGGTGAAGAAGGGGTCGATGGCGAGGACGGTGCCGCCCGGCGTGGTGACCGTGAAGGCGGCGTGGCCGTACCAGGTGATCTGGGTCTTCGGCGCGGCGTCGGCGGCCGAGGCGGCGAGGGGGGAGAGACAGAGTGCGGCGAGGACGGTGAGCAGGGTCGTGCGCATGGTTGAGGCCTCCGCTCACCCGGTAACGTCGAAGCGGTCGAAGCGCAACGTGAAGAGGGCCCTCCCCTGGGTGAGGGAGCGCAGCTCGGTGGCGAAGCCGAAGAGGCCGCGCAGCGGGGCCTCGCCGGTCACCACCTTCAGGCCGCCCTCGCGGTCGGAGACGTCGAGGATCAGGCCGCGGCGCCGGTCGATGGCGCCGAGCACCTCGCCGAGCTGGGGCTCCCCCACCACCACCTCGAGCCGGGCCACCGGGGCCAGCAGCACCGGCCGCCCCCGCCCGGCCGCCTCACGCACCGCGGCGGCGGCCGCCACCTTGAAGGCGAAGGGGCGCGAGGCCCCCTCGCGCCAGCTGGCCTCGGCCAGCGTCACCTCGACGTCCTGCAGCGGGTGGCCCTCGAGCGCCCCGGCCTCGGCCGCCTCGCGCGCCCCCTGCTCGGCGAAGGCGAGCGCCTCGCCGTGCGGCGCCAGCGCCGCCGCCGCCGCCGGCGCCACCAGGAAGCGGAGCCCCTCGCCCCGCGGGAGCGGCCGCACCCGGACCGTGGCGGCGGCGAAGACCGCGGCGCCGTCGAGGCTCCGCTCGAAGCGCCCCTCGCCGGCCGCCTCGACGGTGAGCGTCTCCCGCAGCAGCACCTGGGGCTGGCCGGTCCGGACCGACAGCCCGAACTCGCGCCGCAGCCGCTCCACCACGATCTCGAGGTGGAGTTCCCCCATGCCCGAGATGACCAGCTGGCCGGTGCCGGGGTCCTCGCCGGAGCGGAAGGTCGGGTCCTCGTCGGCGACCCGGGCCAGCGCCTCGAGCAGCGGCTCGCGCTGCCCCGCCCCGGATGGCTCGATGGCCTGGGTGATGACCGGGGCCTGGCCGGCGATCCGCTCCAGCAGCACCGGGCGGGCCCGGTCGCAGAGGGTGTCGCCGGTGCGCGTCTCCTTGAGCCCCAGCACCGCCACCAGCTGCCCGGCGCCGGCCGAGGTGAGCCGGGTCTTCTGCGCGGCGTGGAGCGAGAGCACCCGGGCCACCCGCTCGGCCTTGCCGAGGCTGGCGTTCCAGACCTCGTCTCCCTCGGCCAGCCTCCCCGAGTAGAGCCGCAGGAAGACGAAGCGGCGCTTCTCGTCGAGCAGCGAGACCTTGAAGGCGAGCGCCAGCAGCGGGCCGCCCTCGTCGGCCGGCGGCAGCGCCACCGGCTCGCCGGCCGGGGTGGTGGCCGGGGGCGGGGGGACGTCGAGCGGGGAGGGGAGCCAGTCGCAGCAGGCGTCGAGCAGCTGCGGGATCCCCTGGTTGTGGAGGGCCGAGCCGCAGAGCAGCGGCACGAAGCGGCCGGTGAGGGTGGCCCGGCGGATGGCCAGCGAGAGCTCGGCGGGATCGAGCTCTCGGTCGGAGAGCAGGGCGTCGGCGGCCGCCTCGTCGTGGTCGGCCAGCAGCTCGAGCAGGGCCCGCCGCGCCGCCTGCCCGGGCGGCGAGAGCCCGGGCGTGGCCTCGAAGGCCCTCGGGTCGTCACGGTCGGTGAAGCGGACGCGGCGGGCGGAGACCAGCTCCTCGAACCCGGTGAAGCCCTCGGCCGCCCCGACCGGGAGCTGCACCGGGGCGATCGCCTTGTCGGGGAAGTGGCGGCGCAGCGAGGCCAGGGTGGCCGCGAAGTCGGCGCCGACCCGGTCCATCTTGTTGGCGAAGGCGAGCCGCGGCACCCGCCAGCGATCGGCCTGGCGCCAGACCGTCTCGCCCTGCGGCTCGACGCCGTGGGCGGCGTCGAAGACCGCCACCGCCCCGTCGAGCACCCGCAGGCTCCGCTCCACCTCGATGGTGAAGTCGACGTGGCCGGGGGTGTCGACGAGGTGCAGGTCGTGGCCGCGCCAGCCGAGGCTGGTGACCGCGGCGGTGATGGTGATGCCGCGCTCCCGCTCCAGCTCCATCCAGTCGAGGGCGGTGTCGCCCTCGTGGACCTCGCCGAGGTGGTGGGTGCGGCCGGCCACGAAGAGCAGCCGCTCGCTGACGGTGGTCTTGCCGGCGTCGATGTGGGCCATGACGCCGAGGTTGCGGATGGCCCGCAGCCTGCGCACCGCAGCCGGTTCCGTGCCGCCTGGCCGGTCGACCATCGAGCCCCTCCCCCGGGCGGATGATACGCCGGGGGCCGGGCGGGCGGGCGGTGCCGGACATGGCCCACGCCGGGCGGCCGGGCGGCCGGGCGGGCGGGCGGGCGGCGGGCGGGGGCGGTGCCGCGGGGGCGGTGCCGGACATGGCCCCGGGGGCGGTGCCGGACATGGCCCAGCAGCCCGACCCGAACGGGTGAGGCGGAAGGTAGCGAGTCGAAGTATTGAGCATTCTCCACGTATTGGGACGGCTCCCCCCGTCGCCCCCCCCCCGTCGACCGAGGACCGAATGCGCCATCTCCCCTTGGCCGCCGCCCTGTTGGCCCTGACCACCGCCGCCAGCGCGGCGCCTCCTGGCGAGGCCGCGCCGGTCCGCGCCGTCGCCATCCTGCGCAACGGCGCCGGCAAGCAGGTCGGCACCGCCACGCTGGCGCCGGACGAAGCGGGCGTCCGGATCGCCATCGGCGTCAAGGGACTGCCGCCCGGGCGGCACGGCTTCCACCTCCACGCCGCCGGGCGCTGCGAGGGGCCGGACTTCGCCTCGGCCGGACCGCACTTCAACCCGGGCAAGAAGGCCCATGGCCCCGCCGGCAGCGCCGAGTCCCACGCCGGCGACCTGCCGGAGCTGGTCGCCGACGCCGACGGCGTGGCGGTGGTCGGCTTCATCGCCCGCGGGGTCAGCCTCGCGCCCGGACCGACCTCGCTGCTGGGCGGCGCCGGCACCTCGCTGGTGCTCAAGAGCGGGCCGGACGACGGCGACGTGGAGCCGACCGGCGCGCGGCTGGTCTGCGGCGTGGTGACGAAGCGGTAGCGGGGTGGCGCCTGGCGCGGCGCCCCTCCCTCAGCCCTTCTTGCGGTGGACTGCGAACGGGCCGAAGGCCTGGTCGACCGGCATCAACTCGATGGTGTTGACGTTGACGTGGGCCGGGCGGGTCACGCTCCAGGCCACCACGTCGGCCACGTCGGCGGCGCTGAGCGGCGTCATGCCGGTGTAGACGCCGGCGGCCTTGGCGGTGTCGCCGGCGAAGCGAACCGTGGAGAACTCGGTGTCGCACATCCCCGGCTCGACGTCGGTGACCCGCACCGGCGTGCCGAGCAGGTCGGAGCGGATGGCGAGCGAGAACTGGCGGACGAAGGCCTTGGTGGCGCCGTAGACGTTGCCGCCCGGGTAGGGGTAGCTGCCGGCCACCGAGCCGATGTTGACGACATGGCCACGGCCGCGCGCCACCATGCCCGGCAGCACCAGGCGGGTGACGAAGACCAGCGCCCGGCAGTTGGTCTCGATCATCCGGTCCCAGTCATCGATCGAGGTGCGGTGGACCGGCTCGAGGCCGAGCGCCATGCCGGCCGCGTTGACGAGGATGTCGGGCGGCGGCGTGGTCTCCAGCGAGCCGGTGAAGGCCCGGGTGACGGCGTCACGGTCGGTGACGTCGAGGGGCAAGGCGATGAGGCGCGGGCCGAGCCGCGCCGCCAGCGCCGAGAGCCGGTCGGCGCGGCGGGCCACCGCCACCACGGAGGCGCCTTCCTGGATGAAGCGCTCGGCGCAGGCCTGGCCGATGCCGGAGGAGGCGCCGGTGACCAGCGCGGTGCGGCCTTCGAGTGGGAGGGTCATGGCGCGGATGGTACAGCCATCAGGCCAGCGGCAGCCAGATGGTGAAGCTGGCACCGCCGCCGGGGCGCTCCCCCAGCTCCACCTCGCCGCCGTGCTGCAGCACGATCTTCTTGACGATGGCCAGCCCCAGGCCGGTCCCCTCCCCCTTGGTCGTGA
>JANMRY010000060.1:0-47936 GCA_031388695.1 Anaeromyxobacter sp.
CCACCTCCCGCGCCACCCCAGCCTGCGCGCCCACCCCCGAGCGCCTTCCCCCCGGCCGGCGCCCGGCCCCCGCCGGGGGCGATGCCGCCGCCCGGCGCCCGCCCGCCGTTGGGTGCGATGCCGCCGCCCGGTGCCCGCCCACCGATGGGTGCCATGCCGCCACCCGCCGCGGCCCGCCCGCCGATGGGGGCCATGCCGCCGCCCGGTGCCCGCCCGCCGCCGGCCGTCGTCGCCCCGCCGCCCGCCCGGCCGGCCTCTCCGCCACCTTCGGCCACCGCACCCTTCGCCTTCGTGCCTCCCCCGCCCCCGGCGCCTTCCCCGCCGTCGGCGCCGCGCCCGTTCATGCCGCCGCCCGCTCCTCTGGCCGCTCCTCCGGCCGCTCGGCGCGACCCCTTCGGCTTCGACGATGCGTCGCCCAGGCAGGCCGCTGCCGCGCCGCCGCCGGCCGACGGAGACGACGACTGGAGCGACATCGAGGTGACCCCGGCCGAGCCGCTGGCGCAGCGGACGCCGCCGGCCGCTGCCCCGAGACCGCCCGTCACTCCGCTTCCGGTCACCCCCCCGCCTGCGCCCGCCGCCCTGGCCCCGCCCCCGCCTCCTCCAGCGCCCCCGCCGCCCGAGCCCGAGCCCGAGACTGGGCTCGAGCTCGACACCTCGACCAGCTTCGAGCCGATCGAGCTGCCGGCCGAGGAGCCGGGCGAGGAGACGGTGCTCGCGCCCATGCACGAGTTCGTTCCGTCCGCCGAGGCGACCGGTCACCGGGCCGCGCCGGCCGTCGCGCCGGCGCCCGTGGTCGCGGCCGCGGTCGCGGTCGCGCAGGCCGCCCCGTTCGCCCCGGCCGCCGTCCCCCAGGGTGGTGCAGGCGTCATCGCCGGCCAGCTCACCGCCGTCTCCACCCCCGACGGGGGCGAGGCGGCGCTGCGCGCGGCGCTCTCCAGCGCCTCCCGCGAGGTGATCGAGCGGATCGTCTGGGAGGTGGTACCCCAGCTCGCCGAGACCATCATCCGCGAGAACCTCGACCGGCTCGTCAAGGCGCGTTAGGTCTCAAACAGGCCCCCACCTTCGAGCCGAACACCAGAACCCGCCAGGGCAGTGGCGCCTCCGCAGCGCGCGGGGGCAGGCGCCCGTGGTGCCAGGAGCAGACGTGGAAGAGCAGAGCGAAGCGACGCAGCAGCCCCAGGGCGAGCTGGCCAAGGGGTACGAGCACCGCGAGGTCGAGGCCCGCTGGTACCGGGTCTGGAAGGAGCGCGGCTACTTCCACGGCGACGAGCGCGACCGCACCCGGCCGGCCTTCTCGATCGTGCTGCCGCCGCCCAACGTCACCGGCTCGCTCCACCTCGGCCACGCCCTCACCGCCACGCTGCAGGACATCCTCATCCGCTGGAAGCGGCTCTCCGGCTTCAACACCATGTGGCTCCCCGGCACCGACCACGCCGGCATCGCCACCCAGATGGTGGTGGAGAAGGAGCTGAAGAGGACCGAGAAGAAGAGCCGCCACGACCTGGGGCGCGCCGCCTTCCTGGAGCGGGTCTGGGCCTGGAAGGAGCAGTACGGCTCCCGCATCGGCCAGCAGCACGAGGCGCTGGGCGCCTGCCTCGACTGGGAGCGCGAGCGCTTCACCATGGACGAGGGGCTCTCCCGGGCGGTGCGCGAGGTCTTCGTGCGCCTTCACGAGGAGGGGCTCATCTACCGGGAGAAGAAGCTGATCAACTGGTGCACCGACTGCCGCACCGCGCTCTCCGACCTCGAGGTCGAGCACGAGGAGGGGCACGCCGGCGAGCTCTGGAGCTTCGCCTACCCGCTGGTGTCGCCCGCCGGGGGGCTCGCCGAGATCGTGGTGGCCACCACCCGGCCCGAGACCATGCTGGGCGACACCGCCATCGCCGTGCACCCCGAGGACGGGCGCTACGCCGCGCTGGTCGGCAGCAAGGTGCGCCACCCGCTCACCGGGCGCGAGATCCCGATCGTCGCCGACGCCATCCTCGTCGACCCGAAGTTCGGCACCGGCGCCGTCAAGGTGACGCCGGCCCACGACTTCAACGACTTCGAGGTGGGCAGGCGGCACGGCCTGGAGTTCCTCACCGTCATCGGCTTCGACGGCAAGATGACCGCCGCGGCCGGGCCGGTGGCCGGGCTCGACCGCTTCGAGGCTCGCAAGGAGGTCAAGCGGCTGCTGGCCGAGCTGGGGCTGGAGCGCGGCGCCAAGGCCAACCCCATGGCGCTGGGGCGCTGCCAGCGCTCCCAGACCGTGCTGGAGCCGCTCCTCTCCGACCAGTGGTACGTCAAGATCGCGCCGCTGGCCGAGCCGGCCATCCGCGCCGTCGAGGAGGGGCGGACCAGGTTCGTCCCCGAGCAGTGGACCAACACCTACATGGCGTGGATGCGCAACATCCACGACTGGTGCATCAGCCGGCAGCTCTGGTGGGGCCACCAGATCCCGGCCTGGTACTGCCCCGACGGCCACGTCACCGTGGCCCGGGAGACCCCGGTCGCCTGCTCGACCTGCGGCACCACCACGCTCCGCCAGGACGAGGACGTGCTCGACACCTGGTTCTCCTCCGGCCTCTGGCCCTTCTCCACCATGGGCTGGCCGGACCGGACCGAGACCCTCAAGACCTTCTACCCGACCTCGGTGATGGAGACCGGGCACGACATCATCTTCTTCTGGGTGGCCCGGATGATGATGATGGGCATCCACTTCATGGGGGAGGTGCCGTTCAAGACCGTCTACCTCCACCCCATGGTGCGCGACTCCAAGGGCCAGAAGATGTCCAAGACCAAGGGGAACGTCATCGATCCCCTGCTGGTCACCGAGAAGCACGGCGCCGACGCCCTGCGCTTCACGCTGGCGGCGCTCACCGCGCAGGGGCGCGACATCAAGCTGGCCGACGAGCGGATCGACGGCTACCGGGCCTTCGCCAACAAGCTCTGGAACGCCTCGCGCTTCGCCCTCATGAACCTCGAGGGGCACGTCGACGGCGGCGGCGATCCGATCGGCCAGGCCCGGACCCCGGCCGATCGCTGGATCCTGGCGCGGCTGCAGCGGGCGGTGAACGAGACGGTCGAGGCGCTCGAGGCCTTCCGCTTCAACGACGCCGCCAACACCGTCTACCACTTCGTCTGGCACGAGCTCTGCGACTGGTACATCGAGCTCTCCAAGGAGTCGCTCAACGGCGACGACCCGGCCAGGAAGGCGGCCGCCCAGGCGGTGCTGGTCCACTGCCTCAAGTCGAGCTACCTGCTGCTCCACCCCTTCATGCCCTTCATCACCGAGGAGCTCTGGGGCGTGCTGCGGCGGCGGGTCGCAGCCTCGGCCTGGCCCGACTCGATCATGGAGGGGCGCTACCCGACGGTCGGGCTGGTCGACGAGGCCGCGGAGCGGGCCTTCGCCCCCGTCCTCGGGATCATCGACGCCATCCGCAACATCCGCGGGGAGATGAACATCGCCTTCAAGGTGGCGCTCGGCCAGGAGACCCCGGTCCACGTCGCCGTGACCGACGCCGCCACCCACGCCCTGCTCCTGGCGGGTGAGTCCAAGCGGGTGGCCCGGCTCACCCACGTCGAGAATCTGCAACTCCACCTCGCCGCCGCCACCCCGCGCATGCCACAATCGACCGTCGGCGTCGGGGTCGGCTTCGAGGTGCGGGTCCCGCTCGCCGGTGTCGTCGACGTGGGCGCCGAGACGGCGCGAATCGACAAGGAGCTGGCCAGGGTCGACGCCGACCTGCGGCTGATCGAGGGCAAGCTGTCGAACCCCAACTTCGTGGCGCGCGCGCCGGCGGAGGTGGTCGAGAAGGATCGCGCCCGCGTCGAGGAGCTGCGGACGACGAAGCTGAAGCTGATCAACCACCGGGCCGTCATGAGCGGCGCGGATCAACCGACGGAGGAGAAGACCATGGAGAACAACACCCCGAATCCGAGCGTCACCCCAGCCCCTGCGCAGCCGGTCGGCGAGAAGGTGGAGCAGGCCGCCACCGCCGTGGTGGAGGCCGTCAAGGCCGAGGCCGTCAAGCTCGAGCAGCAGATGGAGAAGCGGGCCGCCCCGACCATCCGCAAGGCCAGGAAGGCGGTGGCCAAGGCCCGCAAGGCGGTCAAGAAGGGGGTGGCCAATGCCCGCAGGGCGGTCAAGAAGGGCGTGGCCGGGGCGAAGAAGGCCTACAAGAAGGCCGGCAAGTCGTTCTCCCGCAAGGCGCCCAGCAAGGCCGGCAAGCGCCCGGTGAAGAAGGTGGCCAAGAAGAAGGTCGCCAAGAAGGCCAAGAAGAAGTAGCGGATGGCGCGGCTCTCCGCCCACGCCGAGCGGCTCGTGGAGCTGGCGCTCGAGGAGGACCTCCTCCTCGGTGACGCCACCAGCGAGGCGACCATCGACGCCGCGGCGCGCGGCGTGGCCCGGTTCCTCGGGAAGGAGGCGCTGGTCCTCGCCGGCACCGCGGTGGCCATCCACGTCTTCGAGCGGCTCGGCTGCAGCTGCCGCTTCGAGGTCGAGGACGGCGCGGCGGTGGCCGCCGGGACCTGGTTCGGCCAGGCCGAGGGACCGGTGCGGGCGCTGCTCGGCGCCGAGCGGACCGCGCTCAACTTCCTGCAGCGGCTCTCCGGCGTGGCCACCACGACGCGCCGCTGCGTCGACGCGCTGGCGGCCGGCGGGGCCAGGACCAGGCTGCTCGACACCCGCAAGACCACGCCGGGCTGGCGGCTGCTGGAGAAGGCGGCGGTCCGGGCCGGGGGCGGGACCAACCACCGGGTCAGCCTGGGGGACGGCGTGCTCATCAAGGACAACCACGTCGCCGCCTGCGGCGGGGTGGGGGAGGCGGTCCGCCGGGCCCGGGCCCGCGCCGGCGCCATGCTCAAGATCGAGGTCGAGGTGGTCGACCTGCCGGGGCTCGACGCCGCCATCGCTGCCGGGGCCGACATCGTGCTGCTCGACAACATGACCGACGAGGCCATGGCGGCGGCGGTGCAGCGGACCGCCGGGCGGGTGCTGCTGGAGGCCTCGGGGAACATGACGCTGGAGCGGCTGCCGCGGGTGGCGGCCACCGGCGTCGACTTCGTCTCGATGGGGGCGCTGACCCACTCGGCCAGGGCGGTCGACATCTCGCTCGAGCTCTCGTAGCGCCCGGTCGGGCGCCTCCGGGCCGGCGCCCTTCAGTCTACTGGCAGTACGCGGCCGTGCCGCTCGGCTTGCAGATCCGGGAGGCGCAGTCCTCGTTGGTGTTGCAGAGGTGGCCGGCCGGTGGGTAGCAGATGCCTGAGCCGTTGGCGGTGAGGCCAGGACAGCAGGGGAACGTCACGGAGGCCGTGCCCGAGCCGACCACCAGGCAGGTGCGACCGGTGCCGCCGCAGAAGCCGTTGCCGAGGTTGCAGGTGTCGCCCACGACGCAGCTGGCGTTCCCAGTGCAGCTGCCACCAGCGAGGCAGGTGGCGCCCACCGAGCCGAGGTAGCTGGGCGTGGCAGCGGTGTTGCAGCAGGTGTTCCCGCCTGGGAGCGAGTTGATGTTCCCGTCGGAGTAGCAGGTTCCGCCGACGGGCAGGCGGCACTTCCCCACGTCGCCAGCGGTCACGAGGTTCGAGACCATGCCGTTGCAGCAGGTGCGGCCGGCGGTGGCCGTCTGGCCGGCCAGCAGGCAGTCGGTGGCCGTGCCGGGGTCGCCCGGTCCCGCACCGCCACCGCAGGAGAGCGCGAAGATCAGCGAGAGAACCGGCAGGACATTGCGGCAGGTCGCGTTCATGCTTCTCTCCTGGGCAGGGGGTCTCCAAGGTAGCATACGGCTGCGATGGCCTGCGCTCCAGCGCCGCGATTTGACACCCTCGCGCCGGGCCACCAAGATCGCGCCGTGCCGACCCACGAGCTGGTGGCGAGCGAGAGCGCGGAGCAGGTCCTGGCCTTCCTTGCCGAGGCCGGCGACGACGTGGTCTCGGGCGAGGCGATCAGCGACAAGCTCGGCCTGACCCGCGCCGCCGTCTGGAAGCAGGTCGAGTCGTTGCGCGGCCAGGGCTACCGCATCGACGCCGTCGCCACCCGCGGCTACCGGCTGGTGGCGGTGCCGGATCGGCTCCGGGCCCTGGAGCTGAGGCCGCTGCTCAACACCCACGACATGGGGCAGGTGCTCCACTGCTTCGAGTCGATCGGCTCCACCAGCGACCAGGCCAAGGCGCTGGCCGACGACGGCGCCACCCACGGCGAGGTGGTGGTGGCCGAGGGGCAGACCGACGGCCGCGGCCGCCGCGGACGTGGCTGGGTCATGGCGCCGGGGCGCAACGTCGCCTTCTCCGCCATCCTCCGCCCCACCAACCTGCCGACGGCGCGCGCCCCCGAGCTGACCCTGGTGGCCTCGCTGGCGGTCTGCGACGCGCTCCGCCGCGCCGGGGTCGAGGCCGGCATCAAGTGGCCCAACGACATCCTCGTCAACGGCCGCAAGATCGCCGGCATCCTCACCGAGCTGGCGGCCGAGTCGGACCAGGTCCACTGGGTGGTGGTGGGGGTGGGGATCAACGTCAACGCCAGGCGCGAGGACTTCCCACCGGAGCTTCGCGACCAGGCCACCAGCGTGCTGCTGGAGCGCGGCCAGCCGGCCCCCCGGGCCCTCTTCCTGGCCGCCGTCCTCACCCTGCTGGAGGAGTGGTACGACCGGCACGCCGAGGAGGGGTTCGAGCCCATCCGCGAAGCCTGGAAGGCCCGCTCGGTGACCCTGGGGCGCGAGGTGATGGTGCAGCTCGACGGCCGCGAGGTGGTGGGGCGGGCCGAGGCGCTCGATCCGACCGGCGCGCTGCTGGTCCGCACCGCCGCCGGCGTGGAGCGGATCACCTCCGGCGACGTGGCGCTGCTGCGGCCGCGGGACTGAGCGGCGCTTCGATCGGCGCGTTGACCGGCGCGTTGACCGGCGCAGGGGGCGCGGCTAACCTCGCGGCGTGCTCCTCGCCATCGACGTAGGCAACACCAACACCGTCCTCGGGGTCTTCGAGGGGTCCCGGCTCCTGCAGAGCTGGCGCATCGAGACCAGCCACACCCGCACCGGGGACGAGTACGGGATCCTGGTGCGGCAGCTCTTCACGCTGACCGGCATCGACCACGCCAAGGTCCACGCCGTGGCGGTCTCCAGCGTGGTGCCGTCCATGGCCTTCACGCTGCGGCAGATGACGCTCCGCTACTTCGAGGTCGAGCCGCTCTTCGTCGGCCCGGGCGTCAAGACCGGCATGCCCATCCTCTACGAGAACCCGCGCGAGGTCGGCGCCGACCGGGTCGTCAACGCCGTGGCCGCCTTCGAGAAGTGGAGGTCGGCGCTCATCGTCGTCGACTTCGGGACCGCCACCACCTTCGACGCCGTCACCCCCAAGGGCGAGTACCTGGGCGGCGCCATCTGCCCGGGCGTGAGCATCTCCATGGAGGCGCTCTTCCGCTCGGCCTCCAAGCTCCCGCGCGTCGAGTTCCAGCGGCCGCCCCACGTGGTGGGTCGAAACACCGTCCACTCGATGCAGGCCGGGCTGGTCTACGGCTACGTCGGGCTGGTCGACGGCCTCTGCGCCCGCATGGCCGAGGAGCTCGGCACCAGGCCCAAGGTGGTGGCCACCGGCGGGCTGGCCTCGCTGATCGCCGGGATCTCGACCGCCATCACCGAGGTGGACGACCAGCTCACCCTCGACGGCCTCCGCATCATCCACGAGCGGAACCGGTGACCGACCCGGTCCCCAGCGCCGCCTCGACCGGGCCGGCCGCTTCCGCCGTGGGCAGGGCCCTGGCCGACGGGCTGGCCGCCTTCCTCGACCGCGACCTGGCCGGCGCGCACGCCAGCTTCGAGCGCGCCCACCGGGCCGCGCCACGCCATCCGCTCGCCATGTCCTGGTACGGCGTCACCCTGGTGCTGGTGGAGCGCAACATCACGCTCGGCATCTCCCTCTGCGACGAGGCCCTGCGCGGCTCGCCCAACGACCCGGAGCTGCTGCTCAACTCGGCGCGGATTCACCTCGCGCTCAACCAGCGGCAGCGGGCGGCCCGCGCCATCACCCGCGGCCTGCAGGCCTGGCCGGAGCACGCCGGCCTGCTCGGGGCCCGGGCCCTGCTCGGCACCCGCCGCGCCCCGGTCATCCCGGGGCTCTCTCGCGACAACCCGCTCAACCGGCTGCTGGGCACGCTGCGCCATCGCTGGGCGATGCGCGGCCAGGCGCAGGGCGGGCTGGCCCCGGAGTCGATCGAGCCGGCCATCGATCTCGGCGCGCCGCCACGGAGCTGAACCATGTCCGACTGCCCCATCCCCGTCGACGCCCTGCCCAAGCCGCTGCAGAAGCACGCCGACGAGAAGGCGGCGCTGCCGCTCCGGCTCATGGGCGCCAAGGGGCTGGTGCCGGCGGTGGCCGCGCCCGACCTGGTGACGCTGCTCTTCATCCTCGCCTTCGACCCGGAGGGGGAGGTGCGCGAGACCGCGACGCGGACGGCGGCCGGCCTCCCCGAGAAGATGTACGGCGTGGCCCTGCGCGCCGAGGGGGTGCGGGGGCCGGTGCTCGACTGGCTGGCCGATCGCTTCGCCGGCAAGGAGCAGGCCATCGAGCTCCTGCTGCTCAACCCGTCGACCCTGGACGAGACGGTGGCGCGGCTGGCGCCGGGGGTCAGCCAGCCCATGGTGGAGATCATCCGCCAGAACGAGCTGCGGCTGCTGCGCCACGACGACATCATCCGGGCGCTCTGCAGCAACCCCAGCGCCCTGGCCTCGACCATCGACGGCGCCTGCGACTTCTGCGTCCGCAACGGCCTGCTGCTCCTCGACGTGCCCCAGCTGGTCGAGGCCCACAAGCGCGTCCACGGCGTCGACCCGACGGCCCAGGCGCGGGCCGAGGAGGAGACCGCCGAGAGGCTGATGGCCGAGTACCGCGACGAGCTGGCGGTCGAGAAGGACGAGGGCGAGAGGCGCGGCGCCGAGACCGCCGAGGATGCCAACCGCAAGCTCAACATGACGCAGCGGATCATCAAGATGTCGGTCTCCCAGAAGATCAAGCTGGCCACGCTGGGGAACCACGAGGCGCGCACCCTGCTGCTGCGCGACTCCAACAAGCTGGTCTGCATGGCGGCCGTCACCAGCCCGCGCATCACCGACGGCGAGATCCTCTCGCTCGCCAACTCGCGGACCGTGAACACCGACGTGCTCCGCTACATCTACTCCAACCGGGAGTTCACCCGGACCTACGTCGTCAAGGCCACGCTGGTGCGGAACCCCAAGGTGCCGCTGCCGACGGCGCTCAAGATGATGTTCACGCTGCAGGAGAAGGACATCAAGGAGCTGGCCCGGGACCGCAACGTCCCGCAGACCATCCAGTCGCAGGCCAAGGCCTTCCTGATGAAGAAGGAGCAGGCGGCCAAGTCCAACAGCATGGACAAGAAGTAGTGATGAGCGAGACCCCCCGGCCCAGCCTGCTGCGATCGGCGGCGGTGGTCTCCCTGGTGACGCTGGTGAGCCGCTTCACCGGGCTCGCCCAGACGTTCTTCCTCAGCCACGTGCTCGGGGCCGGCGCGGCGGCCGACGCCTACGCGGTGGCCTTCCGCCTCCCCAACCTGCTCCGCCGCTTCACGGCTGAAGGCACCATGACGGCCGCCTTCCTCCCGACCCTGGCGGAGGCCGAGCGCGCCGAGGGCGACGCCGCCGTGAAGGCGGTGGCCGCCCGGTTCCTCGGCACCCTGCTGGCCCTCCTGCTGCTCGGCGTGGCGCTGGTGCTGCTCCTCATGGGACCCCTCGCCGGCCTGCTCACCCAGGGCCGCCCCGAGGTCCAGGGGGAGCTCACCGCCAGGCTCGGCCGCATCATGTTCCCCTACCTGGCCCTGGTGAGCCTCACGGCGGGGTTCACGGGCCTGCTCAACCTGCGCCACCGCTTCGCCCTGGCCGCGTCGGTCTCGGTCTTCTGGAACCTGGCCTTCATCGCCTTCGGCTGGACCACCCTGAAGGTGATGGAGCGCGGCGGCGCCGTCCCCCTCGAGACCGTGGCCATCGTCTGCGCCTTCGGCGTACTGGCCGGTGGCCTGGTGCAGCTGGTGGTGGTGCTCCCCGCCGTCCGCAGTGAGGGCTTCGGCCTCGCCTTCGGGCTCCACCTGCGGGATCCGTGGGTGCGGAAGGCCCTGAAGCGCATGGGCCCGGGGCTGCTGGTCGCCGGCATCTACCCCATCAATGCCTTGATCAGCACCATCCTGGCCTCCAGCCTTCCAGACGGAGCCCAGATGGTGCTCTACAACAGCGGCATGATGGGCGAGATGGTGCTGGGGCTCTTCGCCATGAGCCTCGCCACCGCCAGCCTTCCCACCCTGTCGCGCCAGGCCGAGGCCCGTGACTGGGCCGGCGTGAACCGCAGCATGACCCAGTCGATCTCCGCGTCGGCGCTGCTGGTGCTGCCGGCCTCGGTGGGGCTCGCCGTGCTGGCGTGGCCCATCTGCGCCCTGGTCTTCCGGACCGGGGCCTACACCACCGCCGACTCGGACTGGACGGCCCTCACCGTGGCCTTCCAGGCCGTGGGGCTGGTCTTCGTGGCATCCCAGCGGTTGGGCAACCAGGTCCTCTACGCCCTCAAGGACTACCGCGGTCCCGCGGCCCTGGCCGGGGCGACCCTGGTGCTGAACGTGGCGCTCAGCCTCCTGCTGCTCGGGCCGCTGGGCACCGGCGGACTGGCCCTGGCCAACGGTCTCGCCAGCCTGGCGGGCCTGGTGGGGGTGGTGCTGCGGCTCCGCCCCCGCCTGCCGGGCCTGCACCTCGGTCCGCTGGTGGCGTCGGTGGCCCGCGCCCTCGTCGCCTGCGCGGTCATGGGGCTGCTGGCGTGGGCCGGGGGGAGGTTCCTCTCACTCGACGCGCCCCACGCCTTCACCCGCGCCGCCCTGGCCGTGCGCCTGCTCCCCCTGGTGGCACTCTGCGCCGCGCTGTACGGCGTCCTCGCCGCGGCACTGGGCCATCCAGAGGCACGGGAGCTGGCCGGGAAGCTCGGTCGGAAGCTGGGGCGGGGCTGACCGGGATCCGTCGCGGCGCGGTCCGTCTCGAAGAGCTACTCCGCGGGACGGGTGGCGACTGGCGGAGCCGGGCGCCGCTCCCCCGGAGCATCGGGAGGCAACCCCTCCTCGAGGAGCTGAAGCGCGATCGACAGCGCCTTGCGTGCCTTGTCGCGCACCTTCTCGTCGCCCTTGATCTTCAAGTATGCCTTGACGACCCGCTCCTCGTTCTTGGAGTTGGCCGCCTCGAGTTCGGTGATGCGCCGCTTCAGCTCGGCGGAGCGCTTCTCGACCTCGGAGCGCGCGCCGTCGACCTCGCCGCGGGCCACCAGCAGCTCGGTCTCGAGCCGCTCCACCTCGCGCTCGACGGTGGCCAGCTGGGACGCCGCCGCCTGGGCGGTGGCCAGCTCGGCCGCCTTGACCGCAAGGGCTGCCGCCGCCTTCTCGGCAGCGCTCCGCTGCCCGGCCGCCTCCTGCTCGGCGGCAAGGCTCCGCGTCTCGGCCGCCATGGCCTTGGCCTCGGCCGCCGTGACCCTGGCCTCGGCGGCATCGGCGCGTGCCCCCGCGTCACGGGCCTGCTCCGCGGACCGGCGGGACTCCTCGCGGGCGGCCTTGGCCTCGGTGTCTGCCTTCTTCACCTGGCCGGCCAGCGCATCCCCCCTGGCCTTGAGGGCGGCCACCTCGGCCTCCTGCTTGCCGAGCTCCGACTCTGCGCGTTCGGAGCGAAGCACCGCGGTCTCGAGCTTGCCCCCGAGCTCCAGGGCATCGGCCTCCCGGGCGCTGACTGCGGCGCGCACCTCGGCCAGCTCCGCTTCGAGCCGGGCCAGTTCGGCGAGGCCGGCGGCGGTCGGGGCCGAGCCGATGACCGCAGCGGCTCCGCTCGCGAGCGCGGCCACCCCGATGACGGATGCGGCGCCGATGGCGGCCACCTCCAGCGCGGCCGGTTCGGCGGCGATCCCGGGGGAGCGAGAGGCAGGGGTCGGCGAGGGGACCGGAGCGGCCGGCTCGCCCAGGGCGTCGAAGGCATCGAGCGCGTCGAACGTCGAGGGCGTGGTCTCGTTGGGCGCCTCGGTCAGGGCGCCCAGCGCCAGGTCGGCTTCGTCGGAGAGGCCGCCCAGGTCGGCGCGGGCTACCGACTCGTCCTCCTCGGGCAGGGAGGCCGACGCCGCGTCGAGATCCTCGGAGGTGACCGGCCGGTCGACCCCGAGCGCCTTCTCGATCGCCTCATCCGCGGCCTGGAGCTCCGACTCCGGCACCGGCGCCGGGCGTGCACCGCTCCCGGGCGAGGGTGCGGCGGCCAAGGGCGCCGAGGGCGCCGACGGCGGCATCGAGAGGCCGTCGAAGGCGTCGTCGAGGAGCCTGAGGTCGTCGTCGAGGACACCGCCGCCGGTCCCGGCGGCGGCCGGTTCGTCGGGCAGGGAGTCGAGGTCGAGGGCCGGCAGGTTCTCCTCCGGCTCGGCCGCGAACGCCTCGAGGCCGAGCTCCTCCTCGAGGCTGACGACCTCCTCTTCGCCAGCGGGCTCGTGGCCGGTCGCGGCGAGCTCGCCCTCGGCAGCGCCCACCGGCAGGCCGATCAGCCCGGTGAGTTTCTCGAGCAGCGCGGCCGACACGTAGGGCTTGACCAGGTACTCCTCGGCGCGGACCTTGAGCTTCTTGTGGTCCTCGAAGACCTCCTCGGTCGCCTCGGAGCTGGTGAGGATGAGCGGGATCCCCTTGAGCGCCTCGTCCTTCTTGATCTTGTTGCAGATGGAGTAGCCGGACAGCTTGGGGAGCTCGACGCAGAGGACGATGGCGTCGGGCCTGAGCTCCTTGGCGAGATCGAGCCCGTCCTTGCCGTCCCCGGTGACCCTCACCTGCAAGCCCATCGCCTCGAGCGCGCCGGACATCTCCTCGGCGAAGGCCGCGTCGTTCTCGATGAGCAGGATGGTCTTCGACATGAGCGTCCCTGGCCGCGCCAACGTGAGCCGATCGCGCCGCGTCAGACACGCAGCGCTCCGGAAAGATTGGAGAAAGTGTACGGGGGCGGGCCGGGGGTGTCAAAAAGCCCGCGGCGTTTCGGGAAGATTCGCAGCCGCCCGCGGCGCCGGCTGTCCCGGCGGCTAGGGCGCGGGGCTCGAGGCGCGGATCATCTGGATGAGGTCCTCCTCGCCCGAGTCGGAGACCAGCGAGTAGACCGTCTGGTCCTGCCGCCAGACCGCGGTGTTGTAGCCGCGGGAGTTGATGATCCGCACATGCTGGCGCCCGATCTCGACGTCGCGACCACCGGCCTCGAAGCGCCCCTCCGGGTCATCGACGATGAAGAGCCCGGCCTGCCGACCACGGGGCAGCTCGTACCTGATGTAGGCGGCCGGCAGCTCCCGGAGGTTGGAGAGCCGAGCGCCCACGAGGCGCGCCTGCTGGCCGGAGAAGTTGGGCGCCCTGGGCTTGAAGTCGAGCTTGCCGGCGAACCAGCCGGGGATGGCCTCGGCGCCCACCGCGGCGGTGGTCACCTCGAGCGGCAGGTCGCGGTGGTGCTTGCGCACCGCCTCCTCGACCAGCTGGGCGTTCGGGGCGCGGGTGGCGACGACCACCAGCACCGCGGCGGCGGCCGCCGCGGCCGCGGCCAGCGGGAAGGGCGAGAAGAGCCGACGCCAGAGCGGTCGGCGCTCGCGCTCCAGCGCCACCGTGATGCGCTGGCGCAGCGCGGCAGGCGCACGGCCAGCGCGGGCGGTGGGCCCCATGGCGGCGCGCAGCGCCTCCTTCAAGGCGGCGCGGGCCGACCGCTGGCTCGACGCCAGCCGCGCACAGGCCGCGCAACCGGCGAGGTGGGCCTCGGCCTCGGCGCGCTCCGGGGGCTCGAACTCGTCGTCGAGGTAGGCGTCGACCGAGCGCTGGAACTCCGGGCAGTCCATGGACCGGAACGCGGTGGTGTCGGTGCTCACGAGTGGCCCCCTGACTGGCCGCGACGGCGGCGGTGCTCGGCCAGGTCTTCGACCGCGGCGTCGGCGTCGGCCCTGCCGTCGGCCGGGTCGGCCCGTTCGGCCGCCGAGTCGGCCGCCGAGTCGGCAGCCGAGTCGACGACCCCATGGTCGGCTCCGTCGATGAAGCCCGACTCGATGGCGTAGCCGGTGAGCGCCTTCTGCAGCAGGCGGCGACCCCTGAAGAGCCGGCTCATCACCGTCCCGACCGGCACATCGAGCACCTCGGCGATCTCACGGTAGGAGAACTCCTGGAGGTCGGCGAGGATCACCACCATGCGGAAGTCGAGCGGCAGCGCGTCGACCGCCTCGAGCACGTTCTCGGAGAGGACCCGGTCGAAGTACCAGCGCTCGGGATCGGCCGCCGCGTCGGAGGCGTCGCGCGAGACCAGCTGTCCCTGCACCGCGGCCTGCTCGGGGCCATCGACCAGCGAGCGCTCCTTGTTGGAGCGGCGGTACCGGTTGATGAAGGTGTTGGTCAGGATCTTGAAAAGCCAGGCCTTGATGTTGGTCCCGCGCTCGAAGCGGTCGAAGAACCGGTAGGCGCGGAGCAGGGCGTCCTGGACCAGGTCCTCGGCGTCCCGCTCGTTGCGGGTGAGCCGCACCGCGGCGCCGTAGAGGGCGTCGAGGTGGCGCAGGGCCAGCCCCTCGAACTCGTCGCGGGTCAGGTCGTTCTGGCGCTGGTCGAACAGTCCCATTCGTTCCCTACAACCGGTCGCCACCATGGCCGATTCCCGGGTGGCATGCGATTCGGAATTATAGTGCTATGTCTCGCCCGCCCATGCCGACCCTCCTCTTCGCCGACGACCAGGGCGTGGTCTATGACCACCCGGAGTTGTTGGCGGCGGTCCGCTCGGGTGACGACCTCCTTCCACCCGGCGAGCGCCCCATCCCCCTTCCGGAGGGGGCGACGCTCGCCATGCTCCCCGGCCGCCGCCCGGTCGGCATCGACCCGGCCTCGGGCCAGCTCACCACGCTCCACGAGGTCCGGGTCGGCCGCCGCCGCCTCGTCCCGCACGCGGTCGGCGCCACGCTGCCGCCCGGCTTCACCCGCACCTTCCTCCCGGCCGTGGCCCGCAAGCCGCTCGCCGTCGCCAGCGAAGCCCCCATCCTCCCGCAGTGGGCCTACACCGCCGCCGCCGCCACGCCCCAGGGCTTCGTCGCCTGGGCGCTCCGCACCGACCGCCGCGCCCACTGGAGCCCGGCCCGCCACTCGACGCCCGACCTCCCCGCCAGGGTGGCCGCCCGCCTCGCCGCCACCCCCAACCCCATCTACCGCCAGCTCTCCCGCTGCGCCCTCGACTGGCGCTGCTTCACGGCGCAGAACACCTTCTACGGCCGCGACGAGGGGGCCATCCCGTCCTCGGCCCGCTGCAACGCCGCCTGCATCGGCTGCCTCTCCGAGCAGGACGACGGCATGCCCCCCTCCTCCCACGAGCGGATCGACACCCCGCCCACCGCCGAGCAGATGGCCGAGGTGGCGATCCACCACCTGACCACCGCTCGCGGCAAGGTGATGGTCAGCTTCGGCCAGGGCTGCGAGGGGGAGCCGCTGCTGCGCTGGAAGGAGATCGCCCGCGCCCTCCGGCTCATCCGCGCCGCCACCCCGCGCGGCTCGCTCCACTGCAACACCAACGGCTCGCTCCCCGACGCCCTCGGGGCGCTCTGCGAGGCCGGCCTCGACTCGGTCCGCATCTCGCTCAACAGCGCCGCGCCCGACCTCTACGCCGCCTACTACCGCCCCACCCGCTACGGTCTCCCCGACGTGGTCCGCTCCATCGAGACCGCCCGCCGTCACCGCGCCTACGTCGCCCTCAACCTGCTCACCTTCCCGGGCGTCACTGATCGTGAAGGCGAGATCGCGGCGCTGGCCCGGCTGGTGAAGCGCACCCGCGTCGACCAGGTGCAGACCCGCCCGCTCGCCATCGACCCCGACGTCTACCTCGCCGTCGCCCGCGGCCGCGGCGCGGGCGGCCCGGCGCTGGGGGTTCGACAGCTGGTCGAGGCGCTCCGGGCGGCGCGCCCTGGCCTCGTGGTCGGCAACTTCTCACGCGCCAGGCCGGAGCGGGCCAGGCCCGGCCGCACCGCGGCACGCACCCGAAAGACGAGGCGATAGATGGCCGGTGAACCGAGGCTGGAGCTGCAGAAGGACCTGGCGCGCCACCTTCGCGCCGGCCACCCGTGGGTCTTCCGCAAGGCGATCGTCAAGCAGAACAGGGGGATCCCGGCCGGCACCATCGTCGACGTGGTCGAGGGCAACCGCTTCGTGGCCCGCGGCTACTACGACCCGCTCTCGCCCATCACCGTGCGGGTGCTGACCCGCGAGGAAGGGGAAACCGTCGACGAGCCCTTCTGGCGCCGCCGCGTGGCCCGCGCCCTGGCGCTCCGCAAGGAGCTGGTGCGCGGCACCGACGCCTACCGGCTGCTGCACGGCGAGTCGGACGGCCTCCCCGGCGTGGTGGCCGACCGCTACGACCGCTTCGTGGTCATCAAGCTCTACTCGGCCGGCCTCACGCCCTGGCGCGGCGCCATCGTCGAGGCGCTGCGCGCCGAGTGCGGCGACCTGCTCGGCGTCTACGGGCGCGACGAGATCCCGCGCGACGACGACGACGAGGGGACCTCCGGGGAGGGGCGGGTGCTCTGGGGCGAGGAGCCGCCCGAGCAGCTCACCATCGACGAGTACGGCATGAAGATCCTGGTCGATGTCCGCCGCGGCCAGAAGACCGGCCTCTTCCTCGACCAGCGCGAGAACCGCCGGCTGGTGCGCGAGCTGGCCCGCGGCCGCCCCGAGGCTCTCAACCTCTTCAGCTACACCGGCGGCTTCTCGGTGGCGGCGGCGCTGGGCGGCGCCACCCACGTGGTCTCCAACGACCTCGACGCCGACGCCCTGCAGCTGGCCCGCGCCACCTTCAAGGCCAACGGCCTCGACCCGGCCGACCACGCCTTCGCCCAGGGCGACACCTTCGACCTGCTGGCCAACTACAAGCGGCAGGGGCGCAAGTTCGACCTGGTGGTCTGCGACCCGCCCGCCTTCGCCAAGTCGCAGAAGGCGGTCGAGGGGGCGCTGGCCGGCTACGCCTCGCTCAACCGCGCCGCGCTCTCGGTGCTGGCGCCGGGCGGCCTGCTGGTCACCTGCTCCTGCAGCGCCCGGGTCTCGCCCGAGCAGTTCGGCGAGGCGGTCAAGGAGGCGGCCTTCAAGCTCCGCGTCGAGCTGGCGCTGGTGGCCGAGACCCGCCAGCCCTACGACCACCCGGTCAGCCTGCAGTTCAAGGAGGGGCGGTACCTGAAGGCGATGGTGCTGCGGCGGCTGTCGTAGCGTCGGCCAGGCTTGCGACGCGCTACCGGCCCGGGCGGGCGAGCTTCTCCAGCCGCTCGTTGGTCTCGTGGGCGCAGTGGTCGTCGCCGGCGGCGGCGCAGGCCTTCGCCAGGACAGAGAGGGTGGCGGCCCGGTCGCCGCGCACCGCCAGCGAAGCGCGCGCCAGCTCGATCGCCTCGGGGGCGTTGCCGCCCTTGGCGAGGAGGAGCCGTGCCAGCCAGGCCTGGGTGTCGGCGCGGAGGTGGGCGAGCCGCTCGGGGTAGCCGGCCAGGGCCTTTCGGAAGAGCCGCTCGGCGCCGGCGAGGTCACCGAGCCGGGCGGTGGTCTCGGCGGCCAGCGCGGTGCACCAGGAGAAGGCCGGGGCGTTGCGGAGCCCGTTGCGCTGCTCGTGGGCGGCCTCGGGCCAGCGCTCCAGGAACATCGCGACCTGGCCGCGGGCGCAGCGGTCGAGCGACTCCTGGGGCTCCTGCGGGTCGGGCGGCATGGCCAGCAGCATGGTCCAGAGCTGGTCGGAGGCGGCCGCGGTGCCGAGGCTCTTCACGGCCTCCGCCCAGGCCTGGCGGGTCAACACCTCGTCGCCCCGGTTGACCTCGACCGCCACCAGGATCGGCCAGGCGCTGCCTTCGCCCGGCTCGAGCGCCAGGCCGCGCCGCAGGTCCCGGGCGGCGTCGTCGAAGCGGCGGGCCACGCCGAGGATCCGGCCTCGAAGCAGGAGCGCCGCAGGTGTCTCGGCGAGCGCGATCGACCGGTCGAGCAGCGCCAGCCCCTCCGTGGTCTTCGCCATGGCGAAGCGGACCCTCGCCTGGCCGAGCAGGGGGCGCGGGTCCTTCGGCGCCTCACGCGCCGCCGCCTCGTACCTGGCGGCGGCGAGGTCGAACTGGGCCATGCCCAGGGCAGCGTCGCCCTCGGCCAGCGCGGCCTTGCTCTCTGGCGCAGCCTTGCTGTCAGGCGCGGCCACCGCCTGGTCCGGGGCGCGGGAGGGCGTGCTGCAGGCGAGGAGGGTGGAGGCCAGTGCGGCCAAGGCGGTCAGGCGAATGGTCATGACGTGGCCTCCGGTTCGGGTGAGAGGTCGACGCCCGGTGACGGCGGCGTCGCGAGGGCGATGATACAGGGCGGCCGGCGCGGGGCCAGCGGGAGGATGGGGAGGATGGGCCATGTCGGCCGGCCCAAAGAAGAGGGGCGGCGCCCCCGAAGGAGCGCCGCCCCGATCTCACAGGTTCAGCGAGCGGCTAGATGGGCAGGACCAGCAGCGGCCGCATCATCTCGTTGTCTTCGTGGTCGACGATGTGGCAGTGCCAGACGTACGGGCCGGCCGTGACCGCTTCCCAGAACGGAGCCGCGACCGGCGCGGTGACCGGGAGCCCGGTGAGGGGATCGACGGCCTGGACACCCGTGACCGGGTCGATGACCGGAGTGGTCACCGCCAGCGGGGTGCCGTAGGTGAGGCTCAGCGGGTTCGGATCGGTCGAGGTGAAGGTGGCTGCGGCCGGGGTGCAGGCGCCCGCGGCGCAGACGGTGCCGGTGTCGGAGTCGGCCCAGGCGCCGTCCCACTTGGCGACGACGGTCAGGACCTCACCCGGGTAGACGATGGCGGTGTCCTTCCAGCCGGCCTCGGACGCCAGCGGAGCACGGGGCAGGCCGACGAGGAACGGAGTGACCGAGGCGGCCAGGTTGTACTGCTGCGTGGCGAGGGCCGGGTCGGTCGCGCCGAGCGCCACCTGGAACCCGGCCAGGTCGAAGGCCTGGCGGCTCACCACCTGCATCTGGACCAGGTGCAGGTGCATGGGGTGGGCGTCGACGGTGGTGTTGATGATGGTCCAGGCCTCGACCGTGCCGCGCCTGGGGGTCTCGGTGACCGCATCCTCGAACCGCTTGCCGTCGATCTGGACGCGGAGCGGGAAGAGGGAGACGGGGTCGAGCACCTCGTTGAGCACCATCTGCCGCGAAGGCGCGTTGGGCACCAGGGCCGTCCTGGCCACCAGGGCCGCGGGAGCGACCCAGGGGGTCGGCCGCGCCGGGAGGACCGGGAGGTTGGTCGGATCGGCCGGGACCACCTGGAACTGGAGGATCTGCGCCATGCCGGCGAAGGGCCCACCGGCGGTCGGCGCGATGCCGACCGGGAAGGGGGCCGCGGCCGAGTTGGTCATGGTGACCGTCGTGTACGCCGGCACCCTGGAGAAGTCGACGATGACGTCATATCGCTCGCCGGGGCACATGGTGACGGTCTGGACGTTGCTCACGGCCGGCAGGTAGCCCTGGTCGCTGCCGATGACCTGGAACCTCGGGGCGGCGCCAAAGGCGCCCCTCAGGCCGAGCGTGTAGCAGCGGGCGTTGGAGCCGTCGAGGAGGCGCAGGCGGTAGGGGCGCCTCTCGACCTTGACCTTCGGCCAGATGACGCCGTTGACCACCGGGATGTCGCCGAAGTACTCGGGGACCCACTGCGGGTGAACGGTCGGGTTCGGGCCGGGGGTGAGCGGATCCCAGCCGATGGCGCCGGCCGGCGCGACCTGGCCGAGGCCGTTGGGGAAGTTGATGGTGCCGTCCCTGTTGAAGGCGCGGTCCTGGATGGCGATGGGGAGGTCGAAGCAGGCGGAGGCCTTGTTGGCCACGCCGGCGTTCTTGAGGACGCCGGCGACCGAGCAGTCACCGCGGGGCGGGAGGCCGAGGGTCTGCTCCTTGACCGGATCCTCCACGAAGAAGAAGCCGGCCGGACCGGCGGCCACGTTGATGCGGGTCTTGCCGAGGGCGTGGTCGTGGTACCAGATCGGGGCGGCGTCCTGGACCATCGGGTAGTTGTAGATGGCCGAGTTGCCGGTGGGGCGGACCAGGTTGCCGAGCTCGATGGCGTTGGCGACGCCGCCGGTGTCGAAGATCGGGTCGATGTTCTGGACGGCGTTGGTGCTGCCGGCCACGGGCACCGTGGGGAACGCGGCAGGCGTGTAGGCGGCCGAGGAGGCGGCGTTGCCGAACCAGAGCTCGGCGAGGCCGTCGGAGTCGGGCGGGATCTCGCCGCCGTGGAGGTGGACCACCATGGCGTTGTCAGGCTGCTGGTGGCTGCCGAACGGGCCGACGGCGCCCTGGACGCCCATCAGCGTCCGGTCGATGGCGCAGGGGACGGCCGGGTTGAGCGGCTGCGGGCAGAAGAGGTGCTGGTCGGGGGCGTTGTTGATCCACTTCACCTTGACCGGCCGGCCCTTGAGGGCGCGGAAGGACATCGAGGGGTAGGTCGAGGCGCCGTTGAGCGCATAGGTGCCGGGGGCGTTGACCTGGGAGTAGCCCCAGACCGGCGTGCAGAGCTTGGCGCCGGGCTGCCACCAGCGGGTGCGCGGGGCGCGGAGCCCGAGCCACTGGGTGCCGGCCGGGCAACCACCCTGCGGGAAGGCGACCGTGACCGGCGTCACCGGCGACATCTGGACCTCGTAGTAGTCGAACCCGGGGAAGGTGGTGCGATCGGGCACGTAGTCGATCGGGACCGGGAGGTCCAGGTTGAAGCGGGTCTGCGTCGCCGGCAGCAGTGGCTGGAGCGGGGCGACCTGCGCCTGCGCCAGCGTGGCCCAGAGGCTGATGGCGGCGACCGTCGCGGCCAATCCGACAGTGGTGATACGGCTCTTCGTCTTCATGTGGACTCCCCCTCTTTGACTTCGTTTCCCAGCCTCGGCTGGGTCCTGCTGGTCGGTCGTTCTGACTGGAAAAGATTTTGACCAAGGTCAAGCTTGCTTGCGATCAATAGCCGTGCTGGGCCGTAAGCGGAAGTACCATGAAGTGGGTACAAGCCCACATGCCGCCATCATTCACCACAATGTGGAGTGATGTAGGCAAGGTGCGCGGAAGCGCACAGTGCTGCGGTCGGCCAGGCTTCGGTCTTCGCGCCTCGAATTTCGACAGCGGAGCCTCAGCGCGGGCTCGCGCGGCCGGGAACGGCTATCGTTCCCCGCGGGTTGCAAGCGAGCCCTTCAACAAGTGCGGAGACCCTTCGATGCTCTCGATCATGGCTGCGGTGCTCATCGCCCTCGCCCCCAGCGGACCGCCCCCTACGGCCGCCCAAGCACCGGCCGTGCCAGCACAGGTCGTACTGGCACCGGCCGTGCCAGCAGCGGCCAGCGCGCTCTTCCCCGTCCTCGTTGACGGGAAGTGGGGGTACATCGACGGCGCCGGCAAGGTGGTGATCCCGCCGCGCTTCGAGCAGGCCGCGCCCTTCTCGGAGGGGCTGGCCGCCGTCCAGGACGGCGAGGTGTCCGGGTACGTCGACGCGGCCGGGAAGCGGGCGCTCGTCCCTTCGCAGCCCCCCGCGGGCGTGCTGCACCGGCCCTTCTCCTCAGGCCTGGCCGCGATCCGCGTCGAGTCGCTCCATGGCTACATCGACCGGAAGGGGAAGCTCGCCATCCCGGCCCGCTACACCACCGCCAACGACTTCACCAACGGCTACGCCATGGCCTGCGACGCCACCGGCTGCGGCTACCTCGATCCGGCCGGGCGCGGCGCCGTCGGCTACGGCTTCATGGGCTCGGCCCCGGTGAGCGAGGGCGTCGCCTGCGTCACCCTGGCCATGGGCATGGGCCACCAGCGGGTCGAGCTGAGGCGGCTCGACGGCTCCACCGTCCCTGGTCTCTGGGAGGGCTGCGGGAAGCTGTCGGAGGGGCTGGTGGCGGTCCGCTTCGGCGGCAAGTGGGGCTACGTCGACGGCCGCGGCCAGGTGGTGATCCAGCGCGAGTTCGCCCGGGCCGGCGACTTCGACGGGGGGCTCGCGCCGGTGACGGTGGCGGGCGGACGCTGCGGCTACATCGAGAAGTCGGGACGGCTCGCCATCGAGGCGCGCTTCCGCTCCTGCCAGCGCTTCTCGGAGGGGCTGGCCCGCGTCGACCTGGCCGTGGACCCGTCGGACGCGGAGCAGGTCGCATTCATCGATCGCGCCGGGAAGGTGGTGGTGGCCGGCGAGCAGGCGACACCGCCATTCGACGCGGCGGAGGAGTTCGTCAACGGCCTCGCCGCCGTCGGCGTCGGCGGCCCGCCCCATCTGGCCGGAAGCGGTACACTGCTCGGCTACGTCGATAGAACTGGCCGCTACGTCTGGAAGCCGACCAACTGATACGTCTGGAAGCCGACCAACTGAGCAGGGCCGTGCCCGGGGTGCCATCGTGAACGTCTTGCCGCTCATCCTGCTGCTGGGACTCTCCGCCTCCGAGGGCCCGCCGACCGCCGCGTCGCCGGGAAAGGAGCCACCCGAGGCCGACGCCTCTCGCGACTGGAGCCGGCCGCCCCCCGGCTCCCCCGAGGACGTGGCGCTCTGGACCAGCCTCCGCGACGCGCAGAACGGCTCGGTGGTCCAGATGGGCCGGATCGCCCAGGCCTCCTTCAGGATCCGTTACAGCCGGTACTACGAGCGGCTCGACGAGGTCGCGCGCACCTCGCCCGGGCCGCGGGCCGAGGAGGCGCGGCGCCTGCGGTCCCGGATCGAGGTGGCGGCGAGGCGGGCCGACGAGGGCATCCCCAAGACCGGGCTCAAGGTCCGGGTCTGCAAGTACACGCTGCTCCACTTCGACCAGCGGCTGAGCTACCCGAAGGACAAGGCCCTGGCCGCCGACATGCCCAAGCATCGCGCCGAGGCGCGCCGCTGCGCCGACGAGCTGGTCCCCTTCGAGGCCAAGGTCAGGCCGCTCGCCGAGGCGCTCGACGCGGCGCTGACCGACGCCGACGCCTTCCTCGAGCCCGAACCTGCGGCAACACCTCCAGCCCCGGCCCAGGGCGCGCGGCCATGAGTGCCCGAAAGGCCTTGCTGCTGGCCGGCGCCGCGGCGCTGCTCCTCGTCGCCGGCAGCCTGGCGCTGCTCGATTGGATGGAGGGCCCGGCCCAGGCCTCGAGCGGGCCAACCGACGCCCCCGTCGCTGGCGGAGCGACCGGCCCCGGCGCCACGGCCGGGGGCGCGCCCTCGCTCCCCGAGGCGCCGCCCGACCCGTTGCCCCTGATCACGGCGCCCGACATCGGGGCCCGTCCCAGCGCCGCGGCCATCGTCCCGTGGGACCAGGTGCCGATGGCGTCGCGGCTGGGAGAGCTCGGCCGCGAACTGGCGGCGCCGACCAACGCGGCGCTCAAGTCGGCGCGCGCCACCATCGAGTCCTGCTTCGAGGAGGATCGGCAACTGCGCGCCAAGCGCCCGGCCCCGATCGTCGACCCCGACAACCCGCCGACCGGCCCGGCGGTGCTGGTGCTGCAGCTCGAGTCGAGGGCCGGCGGGCTCGACGTGGTGGCCGCCACCGTGGAGTCGCTCGGCACCTCGACGCGGGAGCTGGCCGACTGCGCCTGCCAGGTGCTGCGGGGCTGGCCGATCCCGGCGCCGGCCGCCACCGCCGGGCGGCGCTACCGGCTCAAGTACTCGCTCCTCTGACCGGTGGCTCGAGCGGTGGGTGAGGCTCCCGCGCCCGCGCCACCAGGAACGCCGCCGCCGCCGGCGCCGGCGGCAGCCAGCGGTCGGCCGAGGCGACCAGCAGCGCGAACCCGGCCAGTCCGACCAGCAGGACGGCCGCCGCGTCGCCCACCGGGGCCACCTCGAGCGGATCGGAGAGCCCCTCCTTCCCCGCGGCCAGCAAGCCGAGCGCGGCGGTGGAGTTGTTGACGGCGTGGGCCACCATCGAGGGCCAGGCCGAGCCGGTGCGCCAGGCGAGCCAGCCGTAGAGGAGGCCGAGCAGCAGGACGCCGCCGAAGCGGACCGGGTCGAGGTGGAAGGCTGCGAAGGCGAGCGCCGAGAGGGCGATGGCGCGCCAGGGCGGGCGGCGGCCGAGCAGCGCCGACTGGAGCCCGGCCCGGAAGGCCAGCTCCTCGCAGAGCGGCGGCAGGACCGAGACCACCAGCACCAGCAGCGTCCGGCTCCAGCCGGCGTCGAGCAGCGCCCGCCCCACGTCGAAGGTCTCGAGCAGCCCCTGCGGCAGCAGGCTCCGCGCCAGCCCCTGCATGCCGCCGCCGGCCAGCAGGCCGGAGAGCCCCACGCCGGCGCCCAGCAGCAGCGCCCGCGGCGACGGCGGCCCGAGCCGGAGCAGGCGCCGCGGCTCGAAGCCGCTGCGCCGCGCCCAGATCACGGTCGCCGCCACCAGCGCCGCCTGCGTCGCCAGCGCGCCGGCCAGCAGCGACCAGGCGCCGAGGAGCGAGATCGGCAGGACCGCCAGCAGCAGCAGCGCCAGCCCGGCCGCGCTCGGCGGGGCCGGCGGCGGGGCGGGCGGCGGCAAGACGGGCGGAGCGCCGAGCGGCGCGTCGAGCGGCGCGGCGGTATCGGCAGGTGACGGGGTCGGCTCCACGTGCGGCAGCTTACCCGGTGTCGGCCCCGCCCCGGGTCGGCTACCATGCGCGCCATGGACTTCGCGAACCGCACGGTGGTGCTCGGCGTCGGCGGCGGGATCGCCGCCTACAAGGCCTGCGAGGTGGCCCGGCTGGTGGTGAAGGGGCGCGGCCAGGTCCGCGTCGCCATGACCCCAGCGGCGACGAAGTTCGTCGGCCCCCTCAGCTTCCAGGCGATCAGCGGCGCGCCGGTGCTGGTCGACCTCTTCGACGGGCATGCCGAGCCGAGCTACGGCCACCTGCAGCTGGCCCGCCAGGCCGACCTCTTCCTGGTGGCCCCGGCCACCGCGGATCTCATCGCCCGGCTCCGCGCCGGCATGGGCGACGACGCCGTCACCACCACCGCGCTGGCCGTCACCTGCCCGGTGCTGCTCGCCCCGGCCATGAACACCCGGATGTGGAAGAACCCGGCGGTGCAGGAGAACCTCGCGGCGCTGATCGCCCGCGGCTGGCACGTGGTCGGCCCGGGCGCCGGGGTGCTGGCCGACGGCGACGTCGGCGAGGGGCGGCTGGCCGAGCCGGAGGAGATCGCCACCGCCGCCTCGCGGCTGCTCGGAAACCTCGACCTCTCCGGCCGCCACGTGGTGGTCACCGCCGGCCCGACCCGCGAGCCGATCGACCCGGTCCGCTTCATCTCCAACCCCTCCTCCGGGAAGATGGGCTACGCGCTGGCGGCCGTCGCCGCCCGGCGCGGCGCCGAGGTGGTGCTGGTCTCGGGCCCGACCGCGCTGGCCGACCCGGCCGGCTGCCGAACCATCCGCGTCGAGACGGCCGAGGAGATGGCCCGCGCCGTCGAGGAGGTGGCCGGCGGCATGGACCTCTTCATCGGCGCCGCCGCCGTCTCCGACTACCGGCCGACCAGCAGCGCCCCGCAGAAGGTGAAGAAGGGGCAGGGGGACGAGACGCTCAAGCTGACCCGCACCCCCGACATCCTGGCCGGGCTCGGCGCCCGCTTCGCCGGCAGGCCCGACGCCCCGGTGCTGGTCGGCTTCGCCGCCGAGACCGAGGAGGTGATCGCCCACGCCCGCGAGAAGCTCAAGGGGAAGCGGTGCGATCTCGTGGTCGCCAACAAGGTGGGGCAGCCGGGCGGCGGCTTCGGCAGCGACAACAACCGGGTGGCGCTGGTCTCGGCCACCGAGCTGGCCGAGATCGAGGGGCCCAAGGAGCGGGTCGCCGAGGCGATCGTCGACTGGATCCTGCCGGTGCTCTCGTCCCGCCGGCCCCGCGCCGCGCCGCTCAAGTAGCCGCCGCGGTCGTCGCCCGCGGCCGGCGCAAGGCCCAGGCCCCGCCCAGGCCCCGCCCAGGCCCTGCTCAGGCCCTGCTCAGGCCCCGGCGATCCGCGCCACCCGCGTCGGCAGCACCAGCGTGCCGTGGATGGCCCGCCGGAACGACTCGCGCGACTCGCCGACCAGGTGGTGGGCCTCGATCGAGGTGAGCTTGCCCGACCGGACCTGGCTGGCCAGCAGCCGCCGCAGCTTCTCCGACATGGCCAGGTTGCGCTCGCCGGTGGCGTCGGCGCGGGCCGCCTCGCAGCCGCGCCCATCGATCAGCAGCCCGAGGATCGCCTCGACCGCCAGCTCGTTCACCTCGGCGACCAGGTCGTCCTCGAGCGGCAGGCGGCGCGAGCGGGCCAGCGCGAGCCGGGAGACGTGCTGGAACCGCTTCATGCGCGCGCTCATCACCAGGTAGCGGAAGAGGTGGCGCGAGAGCCCGAACGGCAGCACCGAGGAGCGGCGCAGGGTGCGGCGCAGGAACATGTCGTGGGTGATGGTGGCCCGCGACGAGACCCGCTTGGCCATCTCCGAGTAGGCCGGGTCGAGCTTCTGGTCGTAGCGCAGCTCCCAGTAGGCGTGGCCGGTGCGGGCCTTGTGGAAGGAGGAGATGTTCTTCCAGGGGACGTAGTAGTTGTGGGCCACGGTGTCTGCGGCGAGGTGGGCGAGGTAGCCCCAGGAGAAGGCCTTCTCCTCGCCGGGGCGGGCCTCGTCGAGCACCGCGAAGCCGACCTGCCAGTTGTGGGCGTGGTGGACGAAGCGGGCCAGGTTCTTGCCGACCACGATGTCGGCCGCCAGCGAGCCGTAGAGGAACTCGTTGCCGAAGTCGGCCAGCAGGTTGCGCAGCGGCCCGGCCAGCGGCCCGGTGGCGGCCAGCGCCTGGGCCGAGAAGGAGAGGTGGGCCAGCGGCCCCCAGGCCAGGGCGTCGGAGGGCCATGCGAGGATGAGGAGCGCGCCGAGGCCGAGGGTGGCCTGGACGGCCCAGCGGACCATCCCTGGGTGCAGCGTGACGGTGCGCGTGGACATCGGGACGATCCTAGGGCCGGGCCGGCCGGCGCCGCAATGGTCAGTCGGGGCTCGAGAGGTGGAACGCGTGAGCGACGAGCGGAGCGAGGCGATCCGGCAGGCGGCCGGGGAGGTGGCCCGGCACCTCGCCTGGCTGCGCGACGCCGGGGTGCGCGAAGTGCCGGCCCCGGTGGCCGAGCGGGCGGTCCGCCCGGCGGCGGCCAGTCGCGCCTTCGAAGGGACCGGATCGGGCCCGGTCGAGCCGCCGCCGCCGCGCCCGGCGTCGCTGCGACCGTCGCCCCCGGCCCCGACCCCGACCCCGATCCCGGCCCCGATCCCGCCCGCGACCTCGACCCCGACCCCGACCGCGACACCGGCCCCGCCCTCGACTGCGACCGCGACACCGACCCCGACCTCGACTGCGACCGGCGTGGCGGCAGGGAAGGGGACCGGCTCCCCGGCGCTGCTGGCCATCCGCGACGACCTCGGCGACTGCCTCCGCTGCAAGCTCCACGGCGGCCGGACCACGCTGGTCTTCGGTGTCGGCGATCCGCGCGCCGAGCTGATGTTCGTCGGCGAGGGGCCCGGCGCCGACGAGGACCAGCAGGGGGAGCCGTTCGTCGGCAAGGCCGGCCAGCTGCTGACGAAGATGATCGAGGCGATGGGCTACCGGCGCCAGCAGGTCTACATCGCCAACGTGGTCAAGTGCCGCCCGCCCGGCAACCGCAACCCGGAGCCGGACGAGATCCTGGCCTGCGAGCCGTTCCTGAAGCGGCAGATCGAGGCGGTCGGCCCGAAGGTGATCGTCGCGCTCGGCAAGTTCGCCGCCCAGACCCTGCTGCGTTCTGATGTGCCCATCACCCGGCTGCGCGGCACCTGGGGCGAGTACCAGGGGGTCCGGCTGATGCCGACCTTCCACCCGGCCTACCTGCTGCGCAGCCCCCAGGAGAAGGTGAAGGCCTGGGAGGATCTCAAGCAGGTGATGGCGGCGCTCGGCCGGCCGCCCCCGGCGAAATAGCCGCTCCCTGAAATAGGCGTGGCTCCGCTGCGTAAGGCTCGTGGTCCCTCTGGGGAGAGTGACCGCGGAGGCGCCGGGCCGGGGGGGGATTCCTGGCCCGGGGCCGACGTGTCTTCCGCTTGAAGGAGCCTCGCCCATGCGCCGCCTCGCCGCCGCCGCCGTCGCCACCGCCGCCGCCAGCCTCACCCTCGCCGCCGCTCTCGCCCTGCCGTCCCCCGCCGCCGCCTGGGGCTGGGGCGGCACCCGCGGCGACGGCAAGAAGGTGACCGAGCCGCGCGCGGTCGCCCCCTTCACCGCCGTCCGGCTCGAGGGGAGCCTCGACGCCACCGTCAAGGTCGGCGGCACCCAGTCGGTGGCCGTGACCATCGACCAGAACCTCCAGAAGCTGGTGACCATGGAGGTCCAGGGCGGCACGCTGGTCGTCTCCACCAGGGACGCCAGCTGGGACGGCAAGGGGCTGGTCGAGCTCACCGTGCCGACGCTGCGCGGCTTCACCATCGAGGGGTCGGCCGACGTCACCATCGAGGGCGGGCAGGGTGACCTCAAGCTCGAGATCGAGGGCTCGGGCGACCTGCGCTGGAGCGGGACGGCGGGCAGCCTGGACGGCTCGATCTCCGGCTCGGGCGACCTGCGGCTCACCGGTACCGCCGAGCGGGCCAGCCTCTCGGTGGCCGGCTCGGGCGACATCCAGGCCGGCGGGCTGACCGTCAAGGGGGCCTCGGTCGCGGTGGCCGGCTCCGGCGACGTCGAGCTGACGCTCGACGGCGGCTCGCTCAGCGTGAGCATCGCCGGCTCCGGCGACGTGGTCTGGCACGGCACGGCGCAGGTCGAGCAGGCCTCGGTGAGCGGGTCGGGGTCGATCCAGCGGCGCTGAAGCGGGCTCCGCTCAGCAGCAGCATCGTCACTCCACGAACTTCTGGGCCGAGCCCGGGGCTCCCCGAGCGGGACGGCTTCGCTGGCAGGCAATCTGGCCGGGAATAGTGGTAGGAGCCGAGCGTTCACCCTCGACCTCCCCCTTCCTGCCGCCGAAAGGACCTTGGACACCATGAAGCTCTTCGCCGCGCTCGCCGCCCTCGCCCTCGCCACCGCAGCCTCCGCCGAGACGCCGCCCAAGGTCTCGCAGAAGAGCGAGGACGACAAGACGCTCTACGCCGTGGGGGTCTCGGTGCAGCGGAGCCTGGAGCCCTTCAGGCTGACCCCCGCCGAGCTCGAGCTGGTCCTCACCGGGATCCGGGACGCCGCCAACGGCAAGGCGAACGTGAAGCTGGAGGAGAAGCAGGCGGCCATCCAGAAGCTGGTGTCCGACCGCCGCAGCGCCCAGGGCGCGGCCCTGGCCAAGAAGGGCGAGGGGTACCTGGAGAAGGCGCTCAAGGAGCCGGGCGCCGTCAAGACCGCCTCCGGGCTGATCTACGTCCCGCTCAAGGAGGGGGCCGGCCCGTCGCCGGCGGCCGACTCGAAGGTGAAGGTGACCTACGAGGGGAAGCTGGTCGACGGCAAGGTCTTCGACGCCTCCTCGCGCCACGGCGGCTCGGCCACCTTCCCGCTCAGCGGCGTCATCCCCTGCTGGACCGAGGGGATGCAGAAGCTCAAGGTCGGCGGCAAGGCCCGGCTGGTCTGCCCGGCTGCGCTCGCCTACGGTGATCGCGGCGCCGGCGCCGACGTGCCGCCGGGCGCCACGCTCGACTTCCTGGTGGAGCTGCTCGAGATCGTGAAGTAGCGCGCTTTCGCGTGAGGCGCTGGATCGTCATGGGGGGCGTCACCGCGCTGGTCGCCGCCGGCCTGGCGCTGGCGGCGCTGCGCCCCTGGGAGTCGACGCCGCGCCCCGGGGCCCGGCCGCCCAGCCCCGGCTCCCCCGGCGGCCGCCCCATCGACGCCTCGCAGATCGCCACCGGGCGGCTGCCATTGGCGCGCCTGCCCGAGGAGGTCGGGACGGCGCTCGAGGCCCACACCGTCGAGCTGGTCAAGAACGCCGAGGCGATCGAGCGGAAGCAGGCCCGGGTCACCGGCACCTGCGCTCCTGGCTCGGCCATCCGGGTCATCGCCCCGGACGGCAGCGTCGCCTGCCAGCGGCTCCCCCGCGGCGTCGCCTCGGTGGCGGCCCTGGCCGGCGTGCCGCGCCTCTCCTCCACCGTCACCGCCCAGGGGAGCGTGCCGGGCGGCGTGGGGCGCTACCAGGAGCGCGGCGAGGAGGACTTCCTGGTGGTGCCGGTGCAGCTGCCGGACGGCGCCACCGTGACCTCCTTCTCCTTCGCCTGCTTCGACGCCGACGAGACGATCGACGGCGCCGCCTGGCTCTTCCGGTCCGACGATCAGCCCATGGCGGCGGTCGGCACCACCGGCGCCGGCAGCGAGGTGCGGCTGGTCGCCACGGAGGAGATCCAGCTGCCGCTGGTCGACGCCACCCGCTACGGCTACTTCGTCTACTTCAAGGTCTCGGGAGCGGCCGGGGCCGACCTGCTCCCGGTCTCGGCCTCGGTCGCCTACCGGCTGCCTTGAGGGGCGTGGTCCGGGGCGCCCTCTCCGGGCCGGAGGACCTCCTTGGCGCGGGGGCGCCGCCGCACTAAGGTTCTGCCGCCCCCAACCCTGTCGGTGAGGTCACCATGCCCGGTCGTGAAGTGGTCATCGTCGGCGCCGCCCGCACCCCCATCGGCGCCTTCCTCGGTTCGCTCTCAGCGGTCACCGCGCCGCGCCTCGGCGCCATCGCCATCCGCGCCGCCCTGGAGCGGTCCGGCGTCGCCCCCGGCGACGTCAGCGAGGTGATCATGGGGAACGTCCTGCAGGCCGGCGTCGGCCAGGCCCCGGCCCGGCAGGCCACCATCTTCGCCGGCCTCCCCGAGACCACCCCGGCCTGGACCCTCAACAAGGTCTGCGGCTCGGGGCTGAAGGCGGTCATCTCGGCCGCCCAGGCGATCGCGCTCGGCGACGCCGAGGTGGTGGTGGCCGGCGGCATGGAGTCGATGTCGAACGCCCCACACTACGACCGCTCGGCGCGCACCGGCGTGCGCATGGGGAACGTCGAGCTGGTCGACGGCCTGATCCACGACGGGCTCTGGGACGTCTACGGCCAGACCCACATGGGCATCTGCGCCGAGGCCTGCGCCGTCTCGCAGGGGATCGACCGGGCCGCCCAGGACGCCTACGCCCTCGAGTCGACCACCCGGGCCATCGCCGCCGCCAGGGCCGGCGCCTTCAAGCCGGAGATCGTCCCGGTCGAGATCGAGGGGAAGAAGGGCGAGAAGACGGTGGTGGCCGACGACGACGGGCCGAAGGGGGCCAAGCCGGAGAAGATCCCGACCCTGAAGCCGGTCTTCAAGAAGGACGGCACGGTCACCGCCGCCAACGCCTCCTCGATCAACGACGGGGCCGCGGCGCTGGTGCTGATGAGCGCCGAGCGGGCGGCCAGGGAGGGGCGCACCGTGCTGGCCCGCATCACCGGCTGGGGCGGCGCCGCCCGCGCCCCCATCGAGTTCACGATCGCGCCCAACGACGCCATCCGGGCCACGCTAGCCAAGGCGAAGCTCGGCGAAAAGGACGTCGACCTCTGGGAGATCAACGAGGCCTTCGCGGTGGTCTCGGTGGCCAACAACCGGCTGCTCGGGCTCGATCCCGCCACCGTCAACGTCCGCGGCGGCGCGGTGGCGCTCGGCCACCCCATCGGCGCCTCGGGGGCCCGCATCCTCGTGACCCTGCTGCACGCCATGAAGGACCTCGGCAAGCGGCGCGGGCTCGCCTCGCTCTGCATCGGCGGCGGCGAAGCGGTCGCCCTGATCGTGGAGCGGTGACCAGATGAACAAGCTCGTCGAGTCGGCCGACGCCGCGGTCGCGGACATCCGCGACGGCGCCACCCTGATGGTGGGCGGCTTCGGGCTGAGCGGGAACCCCGAGAACCTGATCGCCGCCCTGCACCGCTCCAGGGTGAAGGGGCTCACGCTCATCTCCAACAACTGCGGCACCACCGACCTCGGGCTCGGGCCGCTGCTGCAGGCCCGCCAGATCCGCAAGATCCTCGCCAGCTACGTCGGCGAGAACAAGGAGTTCGAGCGCCAGTTCCTCTCCGGTGAGCTGGAGGTGGAGCTGGTGCCGCAAGGGACGCTGGCCGAGCGGATCCGGGCCGGCGGGGCCGGCATCGGCGGCTTCTACACCCGCACCGGGGTCGGCACCCAGGTGGCCGACGGCAAGGAGTCGCGCACCATCGACGGAAAGGAGTACATCCTGGAGCAGCCGCTCCTCGCCGACTTCGCCCTGGTCCACGCCCACACCGCCGACACCCACGGCAACCTGGTCTTCCGCAAGACGGCGCGCAACTTCAACCCGGTCATGGCCACCGCCGCCCGCGTCACCATCGCCGAGGCCGAGCGGATCGTGGCCCCGGGCCAGCTCGACCCCGACCAGGTCCACACCCCGGGCATCTACGTGCAGCGGCTGGTGCAGGGCGCCGGCTACCAGAAGTGGATCGAGCGCCGCACCGTCCGGCCAGCGGCCGGGGAGGGGAGGTAGCCATGCCGCTCACCCGCGAACAGATCGCCGCCCGCGTCGCCCGCGAGCTCCGCGACGGCTTCTACGTCAACCTCGGCATCGGCATGCCGACCCTGGTGGCCAACTACGTGCCGGCCGGCGTCGAGGTGGTGCTGCAGTCGGAGAACGGCATCCTCGGCGTCGGGCCCTACCCGGTGGCCGGCACCGAGGACGCCGACCTGATCAACGCCGGCAAGGAGACCGTGACCGTCAACGCCGGCTCGGCCTTCTTCTCCTCGGCCGACTCCTTCGCCATGATCCGGGGCGGCCACATCGACCTCGCCATCCTCGGCGCCCTCGAGGTGAGCGCCCAGGGCGACCTCGCCAACTGGCTGGTGCCGGGCAAGATGGTCAAGGGGATGGGCGGCGGCATGGATCTGGTGGCCGGGGCCCGGCGCGTGGTGGTGATGATGGACCACGCCACCAAGGACGGCGCGCCCAAGATCCTCGAGGCCTGCACCCTGCCGCTCACCGGCAAGCGCTGCGTGGCGGCCATCTGCACCGACCGGGCCTGGCTCGACGTCACCCCGGCCGGCCTGCTGCTGCTCGAGCTGGCGCCGGGGGAGACGGTCGCCTCGGTGCAGGCGCTGACCGGGCCGAAGCTGCAGGTCGCCCCGGATCTCAAGACCATGGTGGGCTGACCAGGAGCGCCGTGGCCTCCCCCCTCGTCACCCTCACCACCGACTACGGCAGCGGCTCGGCCTACCCGGGCCAGCTCAAGGGGGTGCTGCTCTCGGCGGTGCCCGACCTGCGCATCGTCGACATCTCGCACGGAATCCCGGCCTACGACCTGCTGGCCGGGGCCCTGCTGCTGGAGGCCTGCCTGCCGGCCTTCCCCATCGACACCATCCACCTGGCGGTGGTCGACCCCGGGGTGGGGACGGAGCGGCGGGCCATCTGCGTGGTCGATCCGCAGGGGCGGCGGTTGGTGGCGCCGGACAACGGCCTGCTCACCCCCTTCCTCGGCGAGGGCTCGCGGGTCTACCACCTGGCCGATCCCGGGCTGGTGCCCTTGCCCCGCTGCCCCACCTTCCACGGCCGCGACCTCTTCGCGCCGGTGGCGGCGGCGCTGGCGCTCGGCCTCGCCCCGGAGCGGCTCGGCCCGCTCGCCGCCGACCCGGTCCGGCTCGACTGGCCGGTGGCCGAGCGCAGCCCCGGGCAGATCCGCGGCGTCACCCTCTCGGTCGACTCCTTCGGCAACCTGATCACCAGCATCCGCGAGGCCGACATCGCCGGGGTCGAGGTGCGGGTGGCCCTCTGCGACGGCCGCCCGGCCCGCTGGGTCCGCACCTTCGGCGATGGCCAGCCGGGAGAGCTGCTGGCCATGGTGGGGAGCGGCGGGCGCGTCGAGGTGGCGGTCCGCGAGGGGAGCGCCGCCTCCCACCTGCACCGCTGGCGGGGGGTCGAGGTCCGGCTGCTGCTGGGCGGGTCTGGCACCCTTGGCGCTGCCGGGAGCCCCTGCTAGAGTTTGTGGCGATGAGGACCGGGGACGACAACAAGCGCAAGGCGGCGCGGCTGCACCACGAGATCCCCGTGGCCTACCGGTCGGTCGGCAGCTTCCTCACCGACTGGGCCACCAACATCAGCCAGGGCGGGCTCTTCATCAACACCAGGAGCCCGCTGCCGGTCGGCACCGAGGTGCGCATCCTCATCCAGCTTCCGGGCGAGCTGCAGGCCGCCGCCATGGAGGCCAAGGTCACCCGCGTCACCGACTACGACAATCACCACAACATGGTGCCGGGCATGGGCGTGGAGTTCACCGACCTGACCGCGGAGCGGCGCGCCGAGCTCGAGCGCTTCGTGCAGCGGCTCAAGGGCCAGCTCGAAGCGCCCTGAGGGCCCTCGGGCCCGCCTCCAGATCCCGTGCGGCTCGAGCTCGACATCGAGGCGCTCGCCTCGGGCGGCGAGGGGGTCGGCCACGCCGGCGGCCGCACCGTCTTCGTCCCCTTCACGGCTCCCGGCGATCGCGTGCTGGTCGAGGTGGCCGGCGAGGGCCAGGCGGTCCACGGCCAGCTGGTGACGCTGCTCTCCCCCGGCTCGGCGCGGCGCGAACCGGCCTGCGCCCACTTCGGGCCGGGCGGCGATCGCTGCGGCGGCTGCGAGTGGCAGCAGGCCAGCGCCGAGGCCCAGCTTCAGGCCAAGGGCGACGCGGTCCGCGAGGCGCTGCGGAAGATCGCCCGGCTCGACCCGGACGCCTGCGGCTGGCGCCCGCCCGTCGCCTCGCCCAGCCCGTACCGCTACCGCTCGCGCGCCCGCTTCCACCTCGACCGCCGCGCCGGGCGGCTGGTCTTCTTCGAGCGCCGCTCCCACCAGCCGGTCCCGCTGGCCGACTGCCACCTGCTGAGCGAGGGGCTGGAGGGGCTGCGCCGGGCGCTCGGCCCGGCGCTGGCGGCGGCCGCGCTCTCCCCGGCCGAGGTGTCGCTGGAGTGGTCCGACCACGAGGGGCGCGGGGCGGCCCACCTGAAGCTGCTGGCGCCGCCCTCCACGCAGCAGCGCCGCCGGGCCGAGGGGCTGCTGCGGGGCGTGCCCGGCCTGGGCGGCCTGGTGCTCACCGCCGAGGGGAGCGCCCCGTCGCTGCTGGGCGCCCCGGTGCTGCGCCACCAGCGCGTCCCGGGCCGCCCCGGCGCCGGCCTGGCCAGCTCGCGGCCCGACGTCTTCCAGCAGGCCAACCGCGCCGCCAACGCCCTGCTGGTCGACCTGGCGCTGGAGCTGCTCCGGCCCGACGGCGAGCCGGTGCTGGAGCTCTTCTGCGGCTCGGGGAACTTCACCGGTCCGCTGGCCGCCCGCGCCGCCGCGGTGGCGGCCGTCGAGGTGCAGGGGCCGGCGCTGGAGCTGGCCCGCGCCGACCTGGCCGGCTCCACCACCCGCTTCTACGCCGGCGACGCCCTCAAGCTGGCCCTGGCGCTGGCCCGCGAGCGACAGGCCGGCGGCCCGTCCTTCACGAGGGCGCTGCTCGACCCGCCGCGCGACGGGGCTCGCGGGATCGGCCCGGCGCTCCGGGCGCTCGGCGTGGCGCGGGCCGTCTACGTCTCCTGCGATCCGGCCACGCTGGCGCGCGACCTGCGCGGCTGCGTCGAGGCCGGCTTCCGCGTCGAGGCGCTGCAGGCGCTCGACCTCTTCCCCCAGACCCACCACGTCGAGACGGTGGCGCTCCTCAGCGGCGCGCCGGACGGCCCGGGCTGACCGGGTCCCCCGCCGTCGCCCGCACCAGCGCCACCAGCCGCTCGGCCAGCGGCGGGTGGGTGTAGCGCCAGGCGGCGAACCAGGGGTGCGGCCAGGGGTTGGCGAGGTTGTCGCTGGAGAGCCGCTCCAGCGCCGAGGCCAGCGCCCCGACCCGCCCGAAGAGCCGCACCGCGTAGGCGTCGGCCGCCAGCTCCTGGCGGCGGGAGAGCAGGGAGAGGATCGGCCGCGCCAGGGCGGAGAGGGCGCAGCCGGTCATCGAGGCGAGCAGCACCGCCACGTGGAGCGAGGGGCCATCGAAGCCGAAGGCCCGGTAGAGCGGCGCCCAGGGGACGATGGCCGCGAGCAGGGCCAGCGCCGCGAAGGTGCCGGCCAGCGAGAGCGCCAGCCGCTGCGCCTGGTGTCCCAGCCGGAAGTGGCCGATCTCGTGCGCGGTCACCGCCGCCACCTCCTCGAGCGGGAGGCGCGAGAGCAGCGTGTCGTCGAGCAGGACCCGGGGGCGGAGCAGGCCGACCAGGCAGGCGTTGGCGTGCCCGGGGCGGCGGGCCCCGTCGACCACGAAGACCCCGCCGGTGCGGAAGCCGGCCGCGCCGGCCAGCTCCTCGAGCCGGCCGGGCAGCGGACCACCGGTGACCGGCCGGGCGCGCGAGAGGCGAGAGGCGGCCAGCGTTGGCCCGAGCAGCTGCAGCCCCAGCTGGAGCGCCACCACGGCGGCGAAGAGCCAGAGCCACCAGGCGGCGCCGGCGTGGCGCATGAAGGCCCAGGTCAGGTAGAGGAGCGGCAGGCCGACGAGGGTGGTCTGCCCGAGCGACCGGACCCGCTGCGCGACGAAGGTGCCGAGGCGGGCCTGGCCGAAGCCGAACGGCGCCTCCACGGCGCGGACGCGCCACCAGGCCAGCGGCAGGTCGAGCAGCACCAGCGCCAGGCCGCTGAGGAAGAGGAAGGCGACGAAGCGGTGGGCGCCGTCGAGCCCGGCGCCGGCGAGCGTGCGGTCGAGCCAGGGGAGGGCGCCGCCGAGCAGCAGCAGGCAGATCGAGCCGGCGTCGACCAGCGCGCGGGCCAGGAGGTGCCGGTTGGTCGCCACCGCGTAGCGGCGCGCCCGCTCGGCGACCCGGCGCGGCAGGAGCCCGCGGAGCTCCGGTGGCACGCCGCGGGCCCCGGTGGCGCGGCGCAGGTTGAGCGTGACCAGGAAGAGGTCGACCAGCGGGGCGGTCAGCAGCAGTCCGAGGAGCAGTGGTCGAGCCAGCGAGGTCATCCTCCAACGTGGGGGCAGATTTCCGCTGGATGTGACCGAACCGTCTCCGATCGCGCGACGACGCCTCGGCGACGGCCCGTTTACCGAGGCGTGGCGGGAGGCTGCGCCGCCGCGCCGAGCAGCCCGGCACGTGCCTTGATTCCGAGCACCCGCCGGACGCTCTCGTCGAGCCGCGGCTGCAGCCCGGGGCGTTCGCGCAGCAGCGCCACCAGCACCGCCCGCGGGTCGGGCTGACCCGGCCAGAGGCACGGGGCGGTGGTGAGCAGCAGGTCGTTCCCGGCCAGGAAGGCGCGGCGCCAGAGCTCTTCGGCGTCGCCGCCGGTCGCCTCGAGGAGCGAGGGGACGGCCAGGTCGTCGGTGACGGTGAGGAAGCCGGAGAGGTGGGCGCGGGCCACCAGCGCCGGGGAGAGGATGGCCGGGACCCCGCCGTAGGTGGTGAAGGCGACGTTGGCCAGCATGACGCCGGCCAGCGCCTCGCCGGCCGAGACGAAGGCCGCCTGGTGCCGGGCGATCTCCTGGGCCGAGCGGTCGACCACCAGCAGCGAGCGGTCGCTCGAGCCCGCGACCGGTCCATAGCCGGGGTAGTGCTTGCCGATGGCCAGCACGCCGGCCGAGGCGAGCCCCCGCGCGAAGGCGCGCCCGAGGCGGGCCACCCGGACCGGATCGTCGCCCAGCGAGCGGCCGGTCTCGGCCATGAACCCGGTCGAGGCCAGGTCGAGCACCGGGCCGAGGCTCAGGTTCACCCCCAGTGACGCGAGGTCGAGGCCGGCCCGGCGCCCCCAGGCCTCGGCCTCCCAGTCGCCCTCGCCGCCCATCTCGCGGGCCGAGGGGAAGGCCTGGAGGGTGCGCAGCCCCTTGAGCCGGTTGAGCTCGCCCCCCTCGAGGTCGACCGCCACCAGCAGCGGCACCGCGGCGCGGCGCTGCAGCCCCTCCACCCGGGCGCGCAGGGCCGCGGGATCGCGCAGCACCTTGCCGACCAGGAAGACGCCGCCCTGCCGGATCGGGCCGTCGCCGGGCGGGGGGAAGGCGACCAGCAGCTGCTCCACCTTCTCCTCGAGGGAGAGGGTGGCCAGCAGCCGCTCGACCGGCTCGCTCCGGGCCGGCTGCACAGTGCCGGCGGCCGGGCCGGCGGCCGGGCCGGTCGTCAGACCGGGCGCGCCGGGCAACGTCGCCGGCCCCCGGGCCGGGGCGACCGGCGGCGCGGTGGCGCAGCCGAGCCAGGCTGCGGCCAGCTGCGCGGCCAGCGCCGCGGCCAGCCGGGAGGCGCGGCGCACCGGGTCGGGTCTCGCTGGGCGGGGCACCGACCCCAGTGAAGCCCGGCCGGCGCCGCAGGGCAAGCCCTGGGCTGGGCCCTGGGCTGGGCGGGGCGGCGGCGGGGCACTAGACTGCCGGCGTGGAGTCCCACCTCGTCCAGTTCGCCCGCCTGCTGCGGCGCAACGGCGTCCGGGTCTCGCCCGCCGAGGTGGGCGACGCGGTGGGGGCCTCGGCGCTCACCGGCGTGGCCGAGCGGTCGGCGCTGCGGTCGGCGCTCCGCGCCACGCTGGTGAAGCGGGCCGCCGACGTGCCGACCTTCGAGGCGCTCTTCGACCTGCACTTCTCCGGGTTGGGGCGGGCGGTGGCGGCGGCCGAGCGCTCGCTGCTCGATCGGATTCGCGAGGCCGGCCTGCTCGACGGCGACGAGCTGGAGATGGTGATCCGGCAGCTGGGCCGGGCCGCGGCCGCCATGGGGCCGCTCGGGCAGGCGGTGCTGGCCGACGACCGGCTGGCGGTGCAGCGGCTGCTGCGGGCGGCGGCGCTCCGCATCGAGCTGCCGCTGCTGCTCGAGGCCCAGGGCGGCTACGCGGCGCGGCGGCTGCTGGAGGCGGCCGGCGGCGACGGCCTCTCCGCCGACCGGGCCGCGGCCGAGGCGGCGCTGCGCGGGACCGGGCTCGACGCCGCCCGGCTCGACGTCCTCTCCGGGGCGCTGCGGGCCGCCTTCGAGGCGGTGGAGCGCGAGGCGCGCGGCTTCGCCGAGGCCGAGCTGACCCTGCGGGTCCGGGCCGGGCGCGCCGACGCCCTGCCGGCGCCCGGGGCGGCGCCCTTCTCGCCGGCCGAGGCCCGGCGCGTCGAGCAGGCGGTGCGGCGGCTGGCGGAGCGGCTGCGGGCCCGGCTCCGCCACCGCGAGCGGGTCACCCGGCGCGGCACCCTGGCGGTGCGCCGGACGCTGCGGCGCAACCTGGCCCTCGACGGCGTGCCGGCGCGGCTCTGCTTCCGCGACCGGCGCCCGGCGCGCCCCGACCTGGTCATCCTCTGCGACGTCTCGCAGTCGATGCGCCACGTCTCGCGCCTCATGCTGCTCTTCCTCGGCATCCTCCACGGGCGGACCCGCCGGGCCCGGACCTTCATCTTCGTCTCGGAGCTGGGCGAGGTGACGGCGCAGCTCGCGCAGGCCCGCGAGCCGGCCCGGGCCGCCGAGCTGGCGGTCTCCTCCCGGGTCATCCCGCTGCTGGGAAACTCCGACTACGGCCGGGCCCTGCGCCTCTTCGAGCGCCACCACCTGGCGGCGGTGACGCGCCGGACCACGGTGATCGTCATCGGCGACGGCCGCACCAACTCCGCGCCGCCGCAGGCCTGGGTGCTCGGCGAGGTGCGGCGCCGGGCCAGGAGGCTGCTCTGGATCTGCCCGGAGCCGCGCGACCGCTGGGAGCAGGGCGACGGCGAGATGGCGCGCTACGCCGCCTGCTGCGACCGGGTCGCGGTGGTGACCAGCCTCGCCGAGCTGGAGGGGCTGGCCGAGGTCCTGCTGCCCCGGGCCTGACCGGGCCGCGCGCCTTGACGGCCCCGCCGCCGTTCCATAGGTTGCCGCGTCCGTGAGCAAGGTCTTCGTCCACACCTTCGGTTGCCAGATGAACCAGTCCGACTCGGACCGGATGGTGGAGCTGCTGGAGCGCCACCAGTGGGAGCGGGCCGCCAGCGCCGACGAGGCCGACCTGATCCTGCTCAACACCTGCGCCATCCGCGACAAGGCCGAGCAGAAGCTGCTCTCGGTGCTGGGGCGCTACCGGGCCGTCAAGGCCCGCCGCGGCGCGCTGATCGCGGTGGCCGGCTGCGTGGCCCAGCAGGAGAAGGAGCGGCTGCTCCGCCAGGTCCCGGCCATCGACTTCGTCTTCGGCCCCGACCAGCTCGGCCGCCTGCCGGAGCTGCTGGCCAGGGCCTGTGCTGGGGCCGGGGCCGGGCGCTTCGCCGAGACCGGCTGGATGGAGGCCGAGGAGTACGTCTTCCCGCGGGCCGATCCCGGCGCGGCGCGCGGCCGGGCCACCGCCTTCGTCACCGCCATGAAGGGGTGCGACAACGTCTGCGCCTTCTGCGTGGTGCCGCACACCCGCGGGCGCGAGGTCTCTCGCCCCTTCGCCGAGGTGGTGGCCGAGGCCGAGGCGCTGGCCGCGGTCGGGGTCCGCGAGGTGACCCTGCTCGGCCAGAACGTCAACTCCTACCGGGGCGGCTGCGGCTTCCCGGCCTTGCTGCGGCGGGTGGCGGCGGTCCCCGGCCTGGCCCGGGTCCGCTTCGTCACCAGCCACCCCCATGACCTCTCCGACGAGCTGGTGGCCGTCTTCCGCGACGAGCCCCGGGTCATGGGCCACTTCCACCTGCCGGTGCAGTCCGGCGCCGACGCCGTGCTGGCCCGCATGCGGCGTGACTACACGGTCGCCGAGTACCTGGCCCGCCACGACGCGCTGGCGGCGGCCCGGCCCGGCATCGCCATCACCACCGACTTCATCGTCGGCTTCCCGGGCGAGAGCGACGACGACTTCGAGGGCTCGCTGGCGCTGCTGCGCCGGGCCCGCTTCGACAACGCCTACGCCTTCGCCTTCAGCCCGCGCCCCAACACCGTGGCCTCGCGCCGGCTGGGGAGCGCCCCCGACTGGCGCGAGGTGCCACGCGCCGTGACCGCGGCGCGGCTGGAGCGGCTGCAGCGGCTGCAGGGGGAGATCACCGCCGCGCGGCTGCGGGCCGAGCTGGGGCGCGAGGTGGAGGTGCTGGTGGAGGGGATCGGCGACGACGGGGCGCGGCGCTTCGGCCGGACGCCGGAGAACCGGCTGGTCCACTTCGACGCCAGCGAGGCAGAGGCCCCCGCCGGCGCGCTGCTGCGGGTCCGGGTGGTCCACGCCGGGCAGGCCTCGCTCGGCGGCGAGCTGGTGGCCCGGGCCGGGGCGGCCGCGTGAGTGCCTCCGGGCCCGGGGGCTCCCCGGCCGAGGCGCCGGGCTGGCGCTGGTGGCGGGCCTTGCCCTGGCTCTTGCCGGCCATCGCCTACGCCGCGCTGATCTTCTACCTCTCCAGCCAGCCCAACCCGCTCCCCCGCGTCTCCTCGCGCCTCAGCGACAAGCTCCTCCACCTCGTCGAGTACGGGGCCTTCGGCGCCGTGGCCACCTGGGGGCTCTCCCACCTGGTGAGCCTGCCACGCGCCGCCCGCTGGGCGGCGCTGGTCGGCTCGCTCTACGGCCTCACCGACGAGTTCCACCAGCGCTTCGTGCCGCACCGCTCCGCCGAGCTGTCCGACTGGGTGGCCGACAGCGTCGGCGCCGCGCTGGGGGCGCTGCTGGCCTGGCTCGTCTTGCGACGCTGGGGAGCGCGGGATAGCATCCCTCCCCTGAATGGCTGAGACCAGGGCGTTCGGCGGCGTGAGCCCGCGCATCGATCCGTCGGTGTTCCTCGCCACCGGCTGCGTGGTGGTCGGCGACGTGGAGCTGGGCGCCGGGGCCTCGGTCTGGTTCGGGGCGGTGGTGCGTGGCGACGTCAACTCGATCCGCATCGGGGCCCGGACCAACATCCAGGACCAGGCGGTGGTCCACGTCACCGGCGGCACCCACCCGACCTGGATCGGCGAGGAGGTCACCGTGGGTCACAAGGCGGTCCTCCACGGCTGCACCGTGAAGGACCGCTGCCTCATCGGGATCGGCGCCATCGTCCTCGACGGGGCGGTGGTGGGGGAGGAGGCGATCGTCGGGGCCGGGGCGCTGGTGCCGCCCGGCATGGTGGTGCCGCCCCGCTCGCTGGTGATGGGCGCGCCGGCCAGGGTCAAGCGCACCCTCACCGACGCCGACGTCGAGGGGCTGCGGCGCTCGGCCAGCCACTACGTCGACTACGCGGCCCGCTACCGGGCCGAGGGACGGACCCCGTGACGGTCATCGAGGCGCTGCAGGCCTGCGCGCTCTTCAAGGAGTTCACCGAGACCGGCATCCGCATCTTCGCGACCATCGCCGTCGAGAAGGAGATCGAGGCGGGCGCGCCGCTCTTCGTCGAGGGGATGGCGGGCGAGTCGCTCTTCATCCTGAGGTCCGGCCAGGTCCGCGTCACCCAGAAGGACGCCAAGGGGGAGCGCGAGCTGGCCCTGCTCGGCCCCGGCGAGCAGCTCGGCGCGCTCGGGCTGCTGGCCAGGAGCACGCGGCTGGTCTCGGCGGTCGCGGTCGGTGCCTGCGAGGTGATCGAGCTGACCCAGCGGGACTTCGCGCGGCTGCAGCCGCAGAAGCCGCAGGCCTGCCTCAAGCTGGCCCTGGCCATCGCCGGAGACGTGGCGGCGCGGGCCGCGGAGAACCGCGATCAGCTCCGCGAGCTGACCCCGCGGAAGTGATTCCGGCACCGTCTCGAGGCTGGACTCCGGCTGGGACTGCGGCGACTATCTGGGCCCATGCTCCAGCGCCTCGTCGACATGCTCTCGGGCCACGGCCTCCAGGTCGGCTACGCCGCGGTCTTCGGCGTGCTGGTGCTCTGCGGCTTCGGCCTGCCCATGCCGGAGGACATCGTCCTGGTGACCGGCGGCGTCCTGGCCTGGATGGGCAGCGGGCTGGAGCAGGCCACCTTCAGCACCATGCTCAACGACCCGGGGCTGCAGGGCATGGTGGCGGCCGGCCTCGGGGGGATCCTGGTCGGCGACTCGGTCATCTTCTGGGCCGGGCGGAAGCTCGGGGCCCGGGTCGCCGAGATCCCGCCGCTGCGCCGCTTCATCACCCCGGCGCGGCTCGCCGAGGCCGAGAAGCTGATCCGCCGGCGGGGCAACGTGGTGGTGATGATCGCCCGCTTCCTGCCCGGGCTGCGGGCCCCGACCTACTTCACGGTGGGCCACTCCAAGCTGCCCTTCTGGGAGTTCCTGCTCTTCGACGGCGCCGCCGCGGCGGTCTCGGCGCCGCTCTGGGTCTGCCTCGGCTTCTACTTCGGCTCCAACATCGGCGAGGCGGCCCGCCACGCCGCCCGCTTCGGCAACTACATCCTCATCGCCGTGGTGGTGGTGGCGGTCGGGCTCGGCATCCGCTGGTGGCTCAAGCGGCGCGGCGAGCCGGGCCTCCCCCCCGCCCCCTGATCACTCGTCGCGGTCCTCGACGCCCGCATCCTCGCCGCCGAGGAAGCGCCGGAGCCGGCCGAAGAGCCGGTCACCGCCGCGCCCCGGGCCGGGCGCCTGCGTGTCCGCCTGGAGGGGCCGCGAGCCGGTCGAGCTCGGCGAGACCGCGGGGTGCAGCCCGGAGCTCACGGCCGGGGCGGCGCCGGTGGAGAGGACCACCGAGACCTGGCGCTGGGTGTGGAGCTCGCGGGCGGTGACCGAGAGCAGGCACTCGGCGCCCAGCTCGAAGGTGACCGAGATCTTCACCATCCCGCGCGGGCCGGGCGGCAGGTCGGTGAGCGAGAGCGTGCCCAGGTAGTCGCACTCCGAGGCCAGCTCGCTCTCCCCCTGGACCACCACCAGCTCGAACTCGGTCTGGCCGTCCCGGCTGGTGGAGAGGCCGTACTGCTTGCGGACCGGCAGCGCGGTGTTGCGGTCGATGATGGTCTTGACCTTGCCGTCGGGCAGGGCCACGCCGATCGAGACCGGCAGCATGTCGATGAGCACCACCGTCTCCGGGCCCTCCAGCGACTGGGCCAGCAGCGCCGCGCCCAGCGCCACCGCCTCGTCGGGCTGCACGGCGCGGGTCGGCTCCTTGCAGAAGAAGGCGGCCACCTTCTGGTGCACCAGGGGCATGCGCGACTGCCCGCCCACCAGGATCACCTCGTCGATGTCCTGGACCGACAGCCCCCTGGTCCGCAGCACCTCGCGGCAGACCTCGATGGTCCGGTCCACCAGCGGCTCGACCAGCTTCTCGATCTCGGCGCGGGTCAGCAGGGGCCTCGAGCGTGACCGGCTTCCCCTCGTGGAGCGCCAGGAAGGGGAGCTGGAGCGGGTAGGAGGCCCGCTCGGAGAGCGCGCACTTGGCCCGCTCGGCCGCGTCGCCGAGGCGTGAGCGGGCGACCGGATCGCCGTCGAACTCGGCGCCGACCTGCTGGGCGTACTCGCGCAGCAGCGAGGCGGTGATGCGCTCGTCGAAGTCGACGCCGCCGAGGAAGTGGTCGCCCCCGGTCGAGACCACCTCGTAGACGGTGTCCTGCAGCTCCAGCACCGAGGCGTCGAAGGTGGCGCCGCCGAGATCGTAGACCAGCACCCGCTGCTGCAGGTGGCGGCCCCATGCGTAGGCCAGCGCCGCCGCCGTCGGCTCGTTGAGGATCCGCTCCACCCGCAGCCCGGCCAGGCCGGCGGCGTGGCGGATGGCCTGGCGCTGCCGGTCGTTGTAGTAGGCCGGCACGGTGAGGACGGCGCGGTTGACCTCCTCGCCGAGGTGGTTCTGCGCCAGCTCCTTGACCTCCCGCAGGATCAGCGCCGCCAGCTGCTCGATGGTGACGGTCAGCGTCCCGAGCCTGACCGCGGCCAGGCCGCTGGCGTCGGGCACGATCTCGTAGGGGTAGCGCCCGCGCATCTCCTCGGCGACCGCCGAGTCGAAGGAGCGTCCCAGCAGCCGCTTGGCGCCGTGGATGGTGCCGGCCGGGTGGGTGAGCAGCTGGGCCCGGGCCAGGTGGCCCACCACCAGGGTCTGGCGCGAGGTCAGGGCGACCGTGGAGGGGATGGTCCGGTACCCCTCTCTCGAGGGGATGAGGTAGGGCCGGCCGTCGCGCACCACCGCGGCGCAGGCGTTGGTGGTCCCGAGATCGATGCCGATGATGGCGCTGGAGGGTCGGCTGATCGGCACGGGCTCGACCGGCAAGGGGATCTCGAAGCTGGCCGTGCCGCGGCGTGTCTGCTCGACACGGTGGGGACCATCGAGCTCGACCTCCGGCGCGGCGGCGCCCGGCGGGGAGAGGGCGAGGAAGGGCACGGGCGTCCCGAGCGGTCGGGACAGGGTGGGCGGCGCCGGCTCGACGCCCCTGGCAGGCGTGGAGCTCGAGAGCGGCGTGAGGGCGGGGCGGCTCGACGTCGGCGGCGTCCGGCTGCCCGCCTCGCGCGGGCCGACCATGGCCTCGACCAGCGCCCGGGAGGTGGCGTCGAGCCGGGTGAACTGGATGGCCATGCCAGGGAGCCGCGGCGGGGTCGAGGAGAGGTCCTCGGACTCCACCGAGCGGACCACCCCGTCGCCGCGCAGCACCTTCTCCCCCGAGGCCAGCCGCAGCTCGAAGGCCACCGCGGTGCCGATCGGCCGGGGCTCGCGGGTGCGGATGAAGACGCCGCCGCGCGAGAGGTTGGGCGCGAAGCGGAGCTTGAAGTCCTCGAGCGACTGGTAGGCGAGCCGGACCAGCAGCCCCACCGGCTTCGGGCCGCCGCCTCGCCTGTCGCCCGGGTCGCCGTTGGTGGGGTGCACTGGGGGCCGAATCTTGGTACGGCGCGCCGTCGCCCGCAACCTGAAAGGCGAGTCGGGACGGGCGCCTGCCTCGCCTTGACCTCGGCCGGGTGGTGCGATATCCGTCCGCATGCTCAATCGCGACGATCTGAAGCTGGCGCTGACGTTCGACGATGTGCTGCTGCTGCCGGCGGAGTCCGACATCCTCCCCAGGTCGGTCGAGACCTTCACCCGGCTGACCCGCAACATCACCATCAACATCCCCATCGTCTCGGCGGCCATGGACACGGTCACCGAGTCGCGCATGGCCATCGCCATGGCGCAGACCGGCGGGCTCGGCTTCATCCACAAGAACCTCTCGGTCGACGAGCAGGCCGCCGAGGTCCACAAGGTCAAGAAGTACGAGTCGGCGGTGGTGGGCGATCCCATCACCATCGAGCCCGGGGCCCGGCTGGCCGTGGCGGTGGCGCTGATGCGCGAGAACGGCATCAGCGGCATCCCGGTGACGCTGCAGGGGAAGCTGGTCGGCATCCTCACCAACCGCGACCTGCGCTTCGAGAAGAACCTCGACCAGAAGGTCGAGGAGGTGATGACCCGCAAGCTGATCACCGCGCGCGAGGGGGTCACCATCGAGGAAGCCAAGGTGCTGCTGCACAAGCACCGCATCGAGAAGCTGCTGGTGGTCAACGAGGCCTTCGAACTGCGCGGCCTCATCACCATCAAGGACATCGAGAAGGTCCAGCAGCACCCCAACGCCGCCAAGGACAGGCTGGGCCGGCTGCTCTGCGGCGCCGCCGTCGGGGTGGGGCCGGACCGCGAGGCCCGGGTCCACGCCCTGCTCAAGGCCGGCGCCGACGTCATCACCATCGACACCGCCCACGGTCACAGCCGCGGCGTCATCGACGCGGTCCGCGCCACCAAGGCCAACTTCAAGGGGATCGAGCTGGTGGCCGGCAACGTGGCCACCGCCGAGGCCGCCGAGGCGCTCTGCGCCGCCGGCGTCGACGCCGTCAAGGTCGGCATCGGCCCCGGGTCGATCTGCACCACCCGGGTGGTGGCCGGGGTCGGGGTCCCGCAGATCACCGCCGTCGACGAGTGCGTCCGGGCCGCCGAGAAGCACGGGGTGCCGGTCATCTCCGACGGCGGCGTGAAGTACTCGGGCGATCTCGTCAAGGCGCTGGCGGCCGGCGCCTCCAGCGTCATGATCGGCTCGCTGCTGGCCGGCACCGAGGAGGCGCCCGGCGACGTCATCCTCTACCAGGGGCGCAGCTACAAGTCGTACCGGGGCATGGGCTCGATCGGCGCCATGAAGAAGGGGTCGAAGGACCGCTACTTCCAGGCCGACGTCTCCGACTCCGACAAGCTGGTGCCGGAGGGGATCGAGGGGCGGGTGCCCTACAAGGGCTCCATCGAGATGACCCTCTTCCAGCTGGTGGGCGGCCTGCGCAGCGGCATGGGCTACCTCGGCTGCAAGGGCATCGGCGAGCTGCGCAGCAAGCCGCGCTTCGTGCGCATCAGCAGCTCCGGCCTGCGCGAGAGCCACGTCCACGACGTGATCATCACCCAGGAAGCGCCCAACTACCGGGTCGACTGAAGGCCGACCGAAGGACCACGTGGACATCCACTCCGAGAAGATCCTCATCCTCGACTTCGGGTCGCAGTACACCCAGCTGATCGCGCGGCGCCTGCGCGAGCTGGGCGTCTACTGCGAGATCCACCCCTGCACCATGAAGCCGGAGGCGATGCGGGCCTTCGCGCCCCGCGGCGTGGTGCTCTCCGGCGGGCCGGCCTCGGTCACCGCCGAGGGCAGCCCGCGCCCCGACCCGCTGGTCTTCGCGCTCGGCGTGCCGGTGCTCGGCATCTGCTACGGGCTGCAGCTGATGGCCCACCTGCTCGGCGGCCGGGTCGGCAAGGCCCACCACCGCGAGTTCGGCCCGGCCACCATCGAGGTCAAGGCCGCCTCGGCGCTCTTCGCCGGCCTGCCGGGGCAGCTCGACGTCTGGATGAGCCACGGCGACGGCGTCGAGGCCATCCCGGCCGGCTTCCAGCCCATCGCCTCCACGCCGAGCGCCCCCTTCGCGGCCGTGGAGGACCGGGCCCGCCGCTTCTTCGCGGTCCAGTTCCACCCCGAGGTGGTCCACTCGCCGCGCGGCAAGGAGCTGCTCTGGAACTTCGCCCACGGGGTCTGCGGCTGCAGCGGGGCCTGGTCGATGCGCGGCTACGTCGACATCGCCATCGAGCAGATCCGCGCCCAGGTGAAGGACGGCCACGTCATCTGCGCCCTCTCCGGCGGCGTCGACTCGGCGGTGGCGGCGCTGCTGGTGCACCGCGCCATCGGCAACAAGCTGCGCTGCATCTTCGTCGACAACGGGGTGCTGCGGCAGGGCGAGCGGGCCCAGGTGGAGGAGGTCTTCGGCGAGATGTTCCACCTGCCGCTGGTCACGGTGGACGCCTCGCGCCGCTTCCTCGAAAAGCTGGCCGGCGTCACCGACCCGGAGCAGAAGCGCAAGATCATCGGCCGCGAGTTCATCGC
>JANMRY010000165.1:0-33881 GCA_031388695.1 Anaeromyxobacter sp.
AGAAGCCTGGTCGCGCTGAAGCGCGCCCTACTGGGGCAACGACCCCAGCGCCTCGCCGAGGTCGCCGAGCAGGTCCTCCGGGGCCTCGATGCCGACGGAGAGCCGGATGACGCTGTCGGTGATCCCGGCCCGCTTCCGCGCCTCGGGGGTCATCGAGGCGTGGGTCATGGAGGCCGGGTGGGCCACCAGGCTCTCCACGCCGCCCAGGCTCTCGGCCAGGGTGAACCAGCGCAGGGTCCGCAGCACGTGGTTGACCCGCTCCGGCGTCCCGCTCTTCAGCTCGAAGCTGAGCATGCCGCCGAACCCATCCTGCTGCCGCTTCGCCAGCGCATGCTGGGGGTGGCCCGGCAGGCCGGGGTAGAAGACCTTGTCGACGGCCGGGTGCGCCGCCAGGAACTCGGCCACCTGCTGCGCGCCGGCCTCGTGCGCCTTCATGCGCAGCAGCAGGGTCTTCAGCCCGCGCAGCACCAGGAAGCAGTCGTGCGGGCTCTGCGAGGTGCCGAGCAGGTTGTTCATCGACTGGATCCGCTGCAAGAGCGCCGTCCGCCCCGGCGCCGCCACCACCGCGCCGCCCACCACGTCGGAGTGGCCGTTGAGGTACTTGGTGGTCGAGTGGACCACGAGATCGGCGCCGTGCTCGAACGGCCGCTGCAGCACCGGCGAGAGGAAGGTGTTGTCGACCACGGTGAGCGCGTCGCGGGCCCGGGCCAGCTTCGCCACCGCGGCGATGTCGGTGAGCCGCAGGAGCGGGTTGGACGGCGTCTCGATCCAGACCAGCGCCGTCTCCTGCGCCAGCGCCTTCTCCACGGCGGCGAGATCGCCGAGGTCGAGGTAGGTGACCTTGAGGCCCGCCGCCACCTTGAGGTGCTCGAGCGTCCGGAAGGTGCCGCCGTAGCAGTCGATGGTGCTGAGGATGTGGCTGCCGGCCGGCAGCAGGTTGAGCACCATGGTCACCGCCGCCATGCCGGTGGTGGTGCAGGTCGCGCCGCTGCCCCCCTCGAGCAGCGCGATCGCATCCTCGAGCGCGGCGCGGGTCGGGTTGCCGCTCCGCGTGTAGTCGTAGCCGGCGTTGGTGCAGACGTCGCGGAAGGCGAAGGTCGAGGTCAGGTAGAGCGGCGGCATGACCGCGCCGTAGGCCGGGTCGGGCTGCACGCCGGCGTGGACGCAGCGGGTGGCGAGCGACGCGCCCGGCACCAGCGGCGCGCGCCTCGCCCAGCCGACCTTGCTCGGTGAGCCGGCCGGCAGGATGGTGAAGTGGTAGGCCGGGTTTCCGGGGACGTTGGCGTCGAGGTGCTGTTCGTCGGACATTGGGGGCCTCGCGCGGTGGCGGGTGCGCTGGGGGGCCTGGCGGGGCGTCAGCGGGTGTTCCGCTTTAGCGGAACGGGCCGCCCGACGCAACCCTCGCCCCCCCCGGCGGCCAGGAACGGCACGCCCTGCTATTGGGTGATTGGTGGGGCTGCTGGCACCACCGGGCGATCTTCGACTTGCATCACCGAACGCTGTCCGCTATAACGGACACACCGCGCAGCTGGTCGGCGCCTGCCGCGCCGCCCACCCCGCACCAGGAGCCACCCATGGCACGCATCTACGAGGACAACAGCCTCAGCATCGGCAACACGCCGCTGGTCCGGCTCAACCGCGTCACCCAGGGGCTCCACGCCACCGTGGTCGCCAAGATCGAGGGGCGCAACCCGGCCTACTCGGTCAAGTGCCGCCTCGGCGCCGCGCTGGTCTGGGCCGCCGAGCGCGACGGCCTGCTCACCCCCGGCTCACGCCAGAAGACCATCGTCGAGCCGACCAGCGGCAACACCGGCATCGCGCTCGCCTTCGTGGCCGCGGCTCGCGGCTACCCGATCATCCTCACCATGCCCGAGACCATGTCGGTGGAGCGGCGCCGCATGCTCAAGGCCTTCGGGGCGGAGCTGGTGCTGACCGAGGGGGCCAAGGGGATGCCCGGCGCCATCGCCAAGGCCGAGGAGATCGCCGCCAGCGACCCAGGCAAGTACTTCCTCCCCCAGCAGTTCAAGAACCCGGCCAACCCCGACATCCACTTCCGCACCACCGGCCCGGAGATCTGGAACGACACCGACGGCCTGGTCGACATCTTCGTCTCCGGCGTCGGCACCGGCGGCACCATCACCGGCGTCGCGCGCTACCTGAAGCAGGAGAAGAAGCGGGCCGTCCACTCGGTCGCGGTCGAGCCGATCCACTCGCCGGTGCTGACGGCGATCCGCGCCGGCGAGCCCCCCAAGCCCGGCCCGCACAAGATCCAGGGGATCGGCGCCGGCTTCAAGCCGGACGTCCTCGACCTCTCGGTGGTCGACGAGGTGGTCACCGTCTCCAACGACGAGTCGGTCGAGATGGCCCGGCGGCTCCACAAGGAGGAGGGGATCACCTGCGGCATCTCCTGCGGCGCCGCCGTCACCGCCGCCCTCAAGGTCGCCGCCCGCCCCGAGTCGAAGGGGAAGCTGATCGTCACCGTCCTGCCCGACGCCGGCGAGCGCTACCTCTCCAGCATCCTCTTCGAGGGGATCACCGCTTAAGGAAGCCCCAGGAACGCCGCCATGCCCATGCCCATCGCCCACCCCTACCGCGACCTGAGGGTCATCGACTCACGCGCCCCCCGCTTCAACCAGACGGTGATCGGCCTGCTCGCCCTGGCCGGGGTGGTGACCGGCTGGTGGCCGCTCTTCGCCCTCGGGGCGCTCCAGCTGATCTTGAGCCTCGCGCTGGGACGCCGCTGGTGCCTCGCCTGCCTCCTCTACTTCGAGCTCATCCAGCCGCGCCTCGGCGAGGGGACGCTCGAGGACAGCCGGCCGGTCCGCTTCGCCAACCAGGTCGGGGCGGCCTTCCTGACCGCCGCCACGCTGGCCGGTGCGCTCGGCTGGGTCACCCTGGCGCTGCTGCTCGGCGGCCTGGTGGCGGCGCTGGCGCTGCTGGCCGCCTCCACCGGGCTCTGCGTCGGCTGCCTGATGTTCAAGGGGATCGCCCGGCTTCGCGGGAAGCCGCTCAGCGACGCGGTGGCCGCCTTCGCCACCACCGTCTGCGTCGACTGCCAGGCGCTGCCGGTGCGCGCCCAGCCGCTGGAGCGCTGAGCAGCGGCAAGCGGCTCCACGGCCGTCCCGCTAGACTCTCGGCATGTCCGGCCCGGCCGACCTCCCACCACTGAGCGACGATGAGCGGCTCCGCTACGGCCGCCACCTCTCCCTGCCCGAGGTGGGCGAGGCGGGGCAGCTTCGGCTCAAGCAGGCCCGGGTGCTGCTGGTGGGCGCGGGCGGGCTCGGCTCGCCGGCCGCCCTCTACCTGGCCGCGGCCGGCGTCGGCCACCTCGGTCTCGTCGACTTCGACCGGGTCGAGGCGAGCAACCTGCAGCGGCAGGTGCTCTACGGCAGCCGCGACGTCGGGCGCCCCAAGCTCGAGGCGGCCCGCGACCGCCTCCACGACCTCAACCCGCACGTCGCGGTCGAGCTCCATGCCGCCCGGCTCGACCGCGGCAACGCCCTCTCGCTGGTCGGCGCCCACGACCTGGTGCTCGACGGCACCGACAACTTCGCCACCCGCTACCTCGTCAACGACGCCTGCGTGCTGGCCGGGCGCCCCAACGTCTACGCCTCGATCTCCCGCTTCGACGGGCAGGCCTCGGTCTTCGCCACCGCCGACGGCCCCTGCTACCGCTGCCTTCACCCCGAGCCTCCGCCGCCCGGGCTGGTCCCCTCCTGCGCCGAGGGGGGCGTGCTCGGCGTGCTCCCCGGGCTGCTCGGGACCATCCAGGCGACCGAGGCGCTCAAGCTGCTGCTCGGCGTCGGCGAGCCGCTCATCGGCCGGCTGCTGCTGGTCGACGCGCTCGGCATGCGCTTCCAGTCGCTCACGCTCAGGCGCGACCCGGCCTGCCCGGCCTGCGGAACCCGGACGCTGCGCGAGCTGGCCGACTACGAGGCGCTCTGCGCCGGCCCGGGCGCGGCCGACCATTCCGGCCATGCCGGGCATGCCGACCGGCCCGAACTTGGCGAGTACACGCCGCGCGAGCTGCAGGCCCGGCTCGCCTCCGGCGGCCCGGTCGCGCTGGTCGACGTCCGCGAGGTGGCGGAGTGGAACGTGGTGCGGCTGCCCGGGGCGCGGCTCGCCCCGCTGTCGGAGCTCGACGCCCACCTCGCCAGCCTGCCGCGCGACCGCGACCTGGTGCTCTACTGCAAGGCCGGGGTCCGCAGCGTCACGGCGGCCCGGCGCCTCCATGCGGCCGGGTTCACGCGCGTCTGGCACCTCAGCGGCGGCCTGGCCCGCTGGGTGGCCGAGCTCGGGCTCCCCCCGGGGACCTGACCGACGTCGCGCGGCCTGGCCTGAGCCGCAGGGGTGTCCCGCAGGGGTGTCCGGCGCCGCGGGGCCATCCGGCCGCAGGGGGACATCCGCCCCAGACGGGCTTTGGCGTCCACGTACCGGGCGTGCGAGGCTTTCGGCCATGCCCCGCCTCCCCAGCCCGCTGCTGCTCGCCGCGCTCGCCTCCACCACGGCCTGCTCCGCCTTCCGCCCACCGGCCAACCTGGACCCGGACCGGTCGCGCCACAGCTACGAGGTGGTCGGCGAGGCCCGGCGGCGCGACACCGGCGTGGTGGTCGCCGGCGCCGAGGTGACGGTGGAGGGGGCCAGGCAGGTGTCCGGCAGCCGCTCCACAGACGCCACCGGCCGCTTCTGGCTCAACGTCTCGGGCATCGGCGGCGGCCAGCCCGACCGCGCCGGCCTCGGCACCGGGCCGGCCGGGCTCATCATCCTCTCGGCCAGGGCCGGCACCCTCTGCTCCCCGGAGACCAAGGTGCTGCTGCCGGCCTCGGGTCCGGTGCTGCTCGCCCTGGCCCCCTGCCCCTGACCGGGGCCCAGCCCGCCCGCAGCCCGCCCGCAGCCCGCGGCCCGCAGCCCGCCCAGCCCGGCCCGCCCTGAGCCTCAGCCCGGCCAGCCGTCCAGGATCGCCACCGACGCCGAGGCGCCGAGCCGGCTGGCGCCGGCCTCGATGAGGGCCAGCGCCTGCGCGGTGGTGCGGATGCCGCCCGAGGCCTTCACGCCGAGCCGGTCGCCGCCCACGGCGCGCAGCAGCGCCACCGCCTCGACCGTGGCCCCGCCCCGGCCGAAGCCGGTCGAGGTCTTGAGCGACGCGGCCCCGGCCGCCCGCGCCAGCGCCGCCCCGGCCGCCACCTGGTCTCGCCCCAGCAGGCCGGTCTCGAGGATCACCTTGACCGGGACCGCGGCGGCGGCCACCACGGCGCGCAGGTCCTCGAAGACCGCCTCCCAGCGGCCGGCCAGCAGCCCCGGCAGCGGCGCCACCAGGTCGAGCTCGTCGGCGCCCGCCTGGACCAGCGCCCGGGCCTCGGCGAGGCGCGCGGCGGTGGGCGCCTCACCGAGCGGGAAGTCGACCACCGCGGCGACATGGATGGCGGTGCCGGCGAGGCGGCGCCGCACCTCGGCGACGTGGGCGGCGCGGACGCAGACGGCGGCGAAGCCGTGGAGCCGGGCCTCGTCGCAGGCCTCTGCCACCTGCGCGGGCGTGGCCCCTTCAGCCAGCACGGTATGGTCGATGAAGGCGGCCAGCTCGGACCGCGTGGTGGGACGACGGGGCGCGCCGCTCACTGCACCGCCGAGAGCTTGAGCGGCGCCTGCACCAGGAGCGGCTCGCCCTCGAAGGAGGGGAAGATGATCCGGCGCGCCGCCGCGCCCAGGCACTGTCCGAGCGGCGTCCTGGCCCAGGCCGGGTCGTCGAGCGTGGCCTGCGAGACGCGGCCGGTCGGACGCACCACCAGCTCCAGCACCAGCGTCCGCCGCTCCTTGTTGATCCTCGGGTCGGCCCTGGCCTCCTTGGCGATGCAGGCCGAGAAGGCCCCGGCGTTGTCGGCCAGCGTCTTCTGGACCGCCGCCATGTCGAGCGAGGCGCGGCCGGTGTTGAGCTCCCCGGCCGCCGGCGCCGCCACCGCCGGGGCATCCTGCTTCCTGTCGAGCAGGTCGAGCAGCCGCTTGTCCTTCCTGGCGATGGGGCTCCCGGAGCGGTTCTGCAGGTCGCGCCCGCCCGGCTTCGAAGCGGAGTGGACCACCACGCCCGGCGCCATGCCGCCCGCCGAGCCCGGCGAGCCCTGCGAGCCCTGCGGCCGCTCGGGCGCGAGCGCTGCGCCAGGCGTCGGGGGGGCCGGCGCTCCGGTCGACGCCTCGGGTGGCGTCGCGGCCGCCGCCACCTCGCCCGCATCGCTGCGAGGGGCCGGCGGAGGGGCCGGCGCCGCGGTACCCTCCCCGGCCTGCCGGACCCACCAGAGGCCACCAGCCGCCAGCCCCACGACGGCGAGGAGGCCGATGGCCACCACGGGGAACCGCCGGTGCGGCCGCGCCTTGCCGGGGAGCGCCTGCGCCTCGCTGCCCTGCGACGGGTGGTGCGAGCCGGGGGCGCTGGCATAGAAGCCCTCGTGCGGGTCGCCGTGATGGCCGGGCAGCGGAGCCGGGGGCTCGGCGGCGGTCGTCGCGGCGGCGGTCGTCACGGCGGCGGTCGTCGCAGCGACGTTCAGCGCGGCGGGAGGCTGGGCGGTCGGTGGGGGCGGCGGCCTGACGGCGAAGACGTTGCCGCACTGCTTGCAAGTGACGCGGAAGCCGCCCGCTGGAACCTTGGCGTCGGCCAGGCTGTAGCGCTTGGCGCACCGGTCGCACGAAAAGTTCACTTGGCGCCGATCCTAGGGACCACCCCGTCCGTTGGCAAGGCGACGGGCGGGGCGTCCTCCTCCTCGCCATCGAGCCAGGGATCGCGGCCGGTCGCCACGGCCACCTGCCCCTGCAGGCCCCGGTCGAGGAGGTGCGAAGGGACCACGCGGCCGAGGGCGTGGAGCAGGTTGGCCTTGATGGACGGGTGCTCGGCCGACAGCTCGTTGAGCAGCGCCTTGACCCGCTTGCGCCGCAGCTGGGGCTGGCTCCCGCAGACGTCGCAGGGGACGATGGGGAAGGCCTTGGCGGCGGAGAAGGCGGCGATCTCCTCCTCGGGGGCGTAGCAGAGCGGCCGGATCACCGTGTTGCGCCCGTCGTCGGAGCGCAGCCTGGCGGGCATGGCCTTGAGCGAGCCGGCGTAGAGCGCGTTGAGCAGCAGGGTCTCGACGAAGTCGTCGCGGTGGTGGCCGAGCGCGATGCTGGTGCAGCCGAGCTCGGCCGCCACGTCGTAGAGCACGGCGCGCCGGAAGCGCGAGCAGACCGCGCAGGCGGTCTTGCCCTCCGGCACCAGCTTCTTCACCACCGGCCAGAGCTCCCGCCGCACCATCCGGTAGGGGACGCCGACCGCCTGGAAGTGGGTCTCGATGCGCTCGGCCGGGAAGCCGGGGTGGCCCTGGTCGAGGTTGACGGCCACCAGGCTGAAGTCGATGGGGGCCCGCTCCCGCAACCTCATCAGCACGTGGAGCAGCGTGTAGCTGTCCTTGCCGCCCGAGCAGGCGACCATGATCTTGTCGCCCGGACCGATCAGCGAGAAGTCGGCGATGGCCTTGGCCGCATCCCGGATGATCCGCTTTTCCAGCCGCTCCACCGCCCGCATCGACCGCTCCCTCGCTCGAGCCCCGGACCGGCGCCTCGCTTTTCCTTTGACGCGCACCTCGACGCCACGCTAAAGGCGCCTTGCTCCGACTGACGTGAGGGGAATCATGCCTGCGAAGGACCTCGGCTCCAAGCACACCTGCTTCAAGTGCTCGACCAAGTTCTACGATCTCAAGAAGCCCGTGGCGGTCTGCCCCAAGTGCGGGGCCGACCAGCGGGAGAGCCCGGCCCTCAAGGCCCCCCCGGAGAAGCGGTCGCGCGCCGCCAAGCCGGTCGAGCCGGCCGCTCCCGAGGTCGACGAAGAAGCCGAGGTCGAGGAGGAGCTCGAGGACGACGACGAGGACGACGACGACGACGAGTAGCGTCGTGCCAGCCTCCCCGGGCTCGAGCGTCGTGGCCCGCCTCCGCGGGCTTCAGGGGTAGCTGAGCGGCAGCGTGACCACCCCGCTCGCCGGCACCTCGATCACCACCCGCTTCTCCCCGTACCGCTCGTGCCAGGCGACCGCCTGCCACGACCCGGCGGGGACCCCCTCCAGCCTGAAGCGCCCGCCCGGACCGGTCACCACCACGTGGCGGCTCTCGGTCACCAGGACCGAGGCGCTCATCCAGGCGTGGACGTCGCAAGCGACGCGGATGACGCCGGGGCGGGCCAGCAGCCGCGGCGTCTTCCCTCCCTGCGTCGGCATGGGGACGTTGAAGGCGGTGGCGGCCCCGGCGTAGCCGTGCACGTTGTGGAGCACCGGGTCTCCGTTGCGCAGCTCCAGCGTCGAGCCGGGCGCGGCCGCCTGGACGCGCGGCAGGTAGCGGCAGCCGCGCTGGTCGAGCACCAGCGTCGCCGGCTCCGCCCTGGCGCCGGGCACCTCGACGCGGACCACCACGTTGGCGAGGCCACCGTCGGTCACCAGCACCGACTCCTCGGCCACCGCGGGGCCGCAGACCGAGCGGTCGCGGTCGGTCTCGAGCGCGGCCGGGGCCGGGACCGGGCCGGTCCAGCGGGCCACCCCGGACACCTCGCCGGCCAGCGCGGCCACCGGGGCGAGGAGGAGCGCTGCGGAGATGGCTGCCAGGCGACGTGACATGGGCGCTCCTGAAGTCCGGTCGGCGGGTCTCGGCGGTCCGGCGGTCGCGGCGGGTCGGGCCCTACCCCCCGTGGGACCCGAAACCATCGTTGACCCCCCGCCGGTACATTCCTATATCTCGGGCGCCCCATGCGCGAATACCGCTTCGCCGTCGCCACCGCCGCCGCCACGTTCCTGCTCCTCGTCATCGGGGGGCTGGTCCACCCGACCGGCTCGTCGCTCGCCTGTCCCGACTGGCCGCTCTGCAATGGCATGGTCTTCCCGCCCATGCAGGGCGGCATCCTCTACGAGCACGGCCACCGGCTGGCGGCGCTCACCGTGACGCTGCTGACGGCCTGGCTGGCGGTGGTGGTCTTCCAGTCGCGGCGCGAGCGCGTGCTGCGGCTCCTCGCTCTCGCCGCCGTCGCCCTGGTCGGCGTCCAGGCCGGGCTCGGGGCGCTCACCGTCATCTACAAGCTCCCGCTCATCGTCTCGGCCAGCCACCTCGCCACCTCGATGGCCTTCTTCTCGCTGCTCATCTACCTGGCCCACCGGCTGCGCCCGGAGGCGCCGACCGCCCCGGCCCTGCCGCGGGCCCTGGTCGGCCTGGCCGCCGCCGCCACCTACCTCCAGATCCTGGTCGGGGCGCTGGTGCGCCACACCGGCTCGGCGCTCGCCTGCGGCACCGACCTGCTGCTCTGCGAGGGGCGCTTCTGGCCGGACTGGGGGCCAGCGCAGGTGCAGGTGACCCACCGGCTGCTCGGCTACACGGTGGCGCTGCTGGTGATCGCCGCGGCGCTGCGCACCTGGCGCCTCGTCGCCGACGGCCCGCCGCTGCGCCGCCGGCTGGCCGCGCTGGGTCCCGCCCTGGCGCTGGCGCAGGTGACGCTCGGCCTGCTCACCGTGGCCAGCTACGTCGCCCTGCCCATCGTGGCGCTCCACCTCGCCTTCGGCGCGGCGCTGCTCGCCAGCCAGCTCACCCTCTTCCTCCAGCTCGGCCCGCGCGGCACCCGCCTCGCCGCCCCCGCCCCCGCCCCGGCCCACCGGCTGGCCACGGAGACCGCCCCATGACCCCGCTCTCCCCGGCCGCTGACCGGGCCCCGCCCCGCGCCCCCACCTCGCTGCTCTCGCTCGGGCGCGAGCTGCTGCTGCTCTCCAAGCCGCGCCTCTCCGGGCTGGTGCTGCTCACCACCGGCGGCGGCATGTGGCTGGCGCCGGGGCGGATCAGCCCGGCCCGCGCCCTGCTCACCGTGCTCTGCACGGCCGCGGTGGTCGGGGCCGCCAACGCCCTCAACAGCTGGATCGAGCGCGACAGCGACGCGCTCATGCACCGGACCCGCGACCGCCCGCTGCCGGCCGGCCGGCTCGACCCGACCCTGGCGCTCGCCTTCGGCCTGGGGGTCCCGGTCTTCGCCATGCCGGTGCTGGCGCTGGTGGCCGGCCCGCTCACCGCGGCGCTGGCCATGCTGGCGCTGGTCTCCTACGTGGCCGTCTACACCCCGCTCAAGCGCAAGAGCTCGCTGGCGCTCTTCGTCGGCGCCGTGCCGGGGGCCATCCCCCCGCTGATGGGCTGGACCGCCGTCACCGGCCACGCCGACCTGGGCGGCGTCGCCGTCTTCCTGCTGCTGCTCGCCTGGCAGCTCCCCCACTTCATCGCCATCTCCCTCTACCTGAAGGAGGACTACGCCCGCGGCGGCATGAAGGTCTTCGCGCTGGTCCACGGGGACCGCATGGCGCGCACCTGGATCGCCGGCACCAGCCTGCTGCTGCTCCCGGCCTCGCTGCTGCCGGTGGCGCTCGGCCTGGCCAGCTGGACCTACGGCGCCATCGCCGCGGCCGCCTCCATCGCCTTCACCGGCCTGGCGCTGACCGGGCTGCGGCTGCAGGGGGAGCAGAACCGCTGGGCCCGCCGCATCTTCCTTGCCACGCTCGCCTACCTGGTGCTGATCATGCTCGGGCTCTTCGTCGGGGCCAACCGGTGAACTGGACCGACGCGCTGGCGCCGCTCAACGCGCTGCTCAACGCCACCGCCGGCACCCTGCTCTTCCTCGGCTGGAGGGCCATCAAGCGGGGCGACCGCGAGCGCCACCGCCGCCTGATGATCGGCGCGGTCTCGGTCTCGGCCCTCTTCCTGGTCAGCTACCTGACCCGCGTGGCGCTCACCGGCACCCACCGCTTCCCCGGGGAGGGGCCACTCCGCTGGCTCTACCTCGCCATCCTGGTGAGCCACACCATCCTCGCCGTGGCCGCCGCCCCCATGGCGCTCCGCTCGCTGGCGCTCGGCCTCCACGGGCGCATCGAGGCCCACCGCAAGCTGGCCCGCGTCACCTTCCCAATCTGGCTCTACGTCTCGGTCTCCGGCGTGGTGGTCTACCTCATGCTCTACCAGGTGGCGCCGAGGCTCTGATGCGGTCCAGGCGCGGCGAGGCGCCGGCGGGCGCTCCCGGATGAGCCGCGAGCGTTCCTGTTATGAGTCTGCCAGCCCATGCTGCAGATCATCGATCGCCCGCTCGACGTCCTCTTCCCGGTGGGCACCCACCGCCACTGCCTCGTCGCCCAGATCCCCAGCCACCTGGTCCGGTCCGAGGTCGGCTACGTCGTGGCCGACCCGGCCGCCCAGTGGCAGGTGATCCGCTCGGTGCTCGACGTGGTGGCCGGCGGTGACTCCGGGTTTCGCAAGGTCCACCTGCTGGTCTTCCCCGAGGGCTGCCTGCCGCTCGAGCACCTCGACGACCTGCTCGCCTCCCTCTCCGAACGGACCCGCCCCAGCACCGTGACCATGATCGGCCTGGAGCACGTGGCGCTCCGGACCTACGTCGGGCTGCTGGAGCGGTTCGAGGCCGACAACCCCGAGGCGCTGGTGCAGGTGCGCAAGGACCTCGAGGAGGGGGCCGAGCTGCGCTCCCCCGTCAACCTCTGCTGCGTCGTCGTCAAGGAGCAGGGCGGGAAGCTGCGGGTCTTCCTCGAGGCCAAGGGCCACCCCTTCCACGGCGAGGAGTTCCTCGACAAGACCCGCGACCTCTACCAGGGCAAGCACGTCTACTTCTTCCGCTGCCAGCAGTCCTTCAACTTCATGGCGCTGGTCTGCCTCGACTACCTCTACAGGGACCTCTACAGCTCCAACATCCGGCGCATCGTCGACCACGCCAACCAGCTCTACTTCTCCACCCGGCAGACGCTCGACGCGCTCTTCGTCATCCAGTGCAACCCCAAGCCGGAGCACCGGGCCTACCGCGAGATCCTGAGCGGCTTCTACGGGGAGTACCTGGAGGACACGCCGGGCGTCCGCGACACCGTCACCGTCTTCGGCAACTGCTCGGCGGAGAGCACCGTCGAGGACACCAGCGGAGACCACCGCTACGGCGTCTCCGCCGCCATCATCGGGGGCAAGCACCGGCTCCCCACGGTCAAGCTGGCCGAGTTCGGCTTCGACGACTTCGAGGGGGCGCCGCTCTACCGGCTCCGCTTCGGCACCGCCACCCGCCTCTTCTACTTCAACCTGCCGCTGCATCACGAGCACGACCCGCGCTCGACGCGGATGCCGCTCAAGGTCCACAGCATCCTCCGCGCCACGCCCGGCGGCGGCTGGGTCAAGCTGAGCGGCGACGAGCTGTTGCACGGCCCGTCATCGTGACCTCGCCCGGCGGGTCCCGGCCGGGCCGGCCAGGGTGTGGGGCGGCGCCCGCATGCGCTACCATGGTCGCCCCATGCGCCTCCTCCGCCTCGCGCCTCCCTCCCTGCTGCTGGCCGCCCTGCTGCTGACCGCCTGCGGCGGCCCCGACTCCGTCGAGCTCCAGCCGGCCTCGCTGCGCTTCACCGGCCGCGACCAGGGCGCCATCCTCCACGCCATGCCGCGGGCCCGCGGCGGCAAGCCGCTCCCCGACGCCCGCTGCGCCTGGTCGAGCAGCGATCCCAGGGTGGCCACGGTCACCGCCAGGGGGAACGACGCCACCGTCAGCTCGGTCGGCCCGGGCGCCGCCGCCATCTCCTGCGCCATCGGCGACCTGAAGGCCGAGGTCCCGGTCCAGGTCCGGGTGGTGGCGCGCATCACGCTGGAGCAGCAGGCCGCGGCGCTGGAGCTGCGCGACGATCGCCTGCCCTTCGCCGTGAAGGTGCAGGCCTTCGACGACCAGGGCGGGCCGGTGACCGGCCGGCTGGTGCTGACCCGCTGCGACGAGGAGGAGGTCTGCCGCGGCGACACCCGCGGGCAGCTCTGGCCGGTCGGCGCCGGCGCCGCCACCGCCACCGTCGAGGTCGACGGCGTCAAGGCGTCGCTGGCGGTTACGGTCAAGGACCTGCGGGTCGACAGCAGGCCGAAGCTCGTCAAGAAGGACTACATGGAGGAGCTCGACCGCGAGGCCCGCGCCCGCGAGGCCAAGGAGGCGGCCGCCGCCGCCAAGGCCGCCGCGAAGAAGTGAGCCGCCCCGCCCACCCGCTGGCCTTGCACCGCCTGGCCGCCCACGCCCTGGGCGCCCTCGGCCTGCTGTCGCTGGCCGGCTGCGCCTACTACGAGGTGCCGCGCTTCACCGCCGACCAGCGGCTCGGCGGCGTCACCGTGGCGGCCGGCACCCTCAACCGCGGCGCCGACGCCTACATGCGCGCCTGCCGCCCCTGCCACGGCGCGCTCGGCGACGGCCAGGGGCCGCAAGCGGTCGGCATGAACCCGCGGCCGCGCGACCTGCGGCTCGGCGTGATCTCCTTCGCCTCGGTCCCCTCCGGCAGCCTCTGGCGCGACGAGGACGTGGTCCGCATCGTCCGCTCCGGCCTCGCCGGCACCGGGATGCGGGCCTGGAAGGACATCCCCGACGACGAGCTCTTCGCCATCGTCCAGTTCCTGAAGACGCTCGCCCCTCGCTTCCGCGACGAGCGGCCGGCCGAGGCGATCGTGCCGTCGCCGGACCCCTGGGCCGGGCGCGTGGCCGACGGCGCGACGCGGGGGCGCGTCGTCTACCACGGGCTGGGGCGCTGCCAGGCCTGCCACCCGGCCTACGCGCCCGACGCCGAGGTGGCTCGCTTCGCCCGCGACGCCGGCCTCCCGCACGAGCCGCGCCCCTCGCCGGGCGAGCCGACCGAGACCGCCACCGACTTCGGGATCCGGCTGCGCGCCACCGACTTCCGCGCCGGCCCACTCCGCGCCGTGCGCCCCGGGAGGCGCGCCGACGACCTCTACCGCGCCATCGCCGCCGGGCTGGGCGGGACCGCCATGCCGACCTGGAAGGGGGCGCTCCCCGAGGCCGACCTCTGGGCGCTGGTCCACTACGTCGACCAGCTCTCGCGGAGCGAGCCGGGCGCGGCCGGGCGCTAGCGAGCGAGCCGGGCGACCGGGCGGGCCGGCCGGCTACTTCCTGGCGGCGTCGACGATCGCCTTGGCGGCGGTGACGCGCTGGTCTCGCGGGCAGACCTGCAGGAAGCGCTCGAGCCTGGCCCGGGCGGTGTCGCGCGCCGTGGCCGACTCCGCGTCCTTGCCGCGCGCCGCCGCCTCCCAGCCGAGCTTGCCGCCGTTCCAGAGCCCCTCGCAGGAGGCCGGATCCTTGTCGAGCGCCTTCACGTAGAGCGAGAAGACCAGGTCGACCTTGGCGCCGCGGGTCCGCTCGATGTCGGCCATCTCGACGTAGGCCTGGGCGGCGCTGCCGGCCCCGCCCTGGCCGTACTCGGTGATGGCGAGATCGAGCTCGGCCAGCGCCGCCGGCACGTTCTTCAGCTCGCGGTGCAGCCTGGCCAGGGCCACGCGGGCGTCCGGGTAGGGCTTGCCGAGCTGGATGGAGCGCTCGTACTGGCCGCGGGCCCGGTCGGTGTCCCCCTGGGCCCGGTAGGCATCGCCCAGCAGCAGGGCGTTGCGCGGGTGGTCGCCGGCCCGGGCGGTCGCCTTCTGCAAGAGCTCGATCGCCCGCTTGCTGCCGTCGGGGGTGGCCAGCAGGGCGCGGTTGAGATCGACGTAGAAGGCCACCCGCCTGGCGTCGCCGTTGACGGCGCGCTGGATCGAGGCCACCGCCGCCGTCGCCTCGCCGTCGCGCAGCTGGCGGCGGCCGATCAGCCAGGGCAGGTCCGGGCTCTGCGGGTCGAGCTCGAGCGCCTTCTTCTCGTCGGCGGTCCCCTCGGTGGCCTTGCCCTGGGCGAAGAGCACCGAGCCGCGCACCGCGTAGGCGAGCGCCTGCTGGCGCGGGCTGGCGTCACCACCAGTCACCACCTGCTGCACGTGCTGCGCCGCCTGCTCGTAGAGGCCGCGCTCCAAGAGCAGCAGGGCCCGCCCCAGCTGCGAGGGGACGTGCTCCTTCTGCAGCCGCAGCGCCAGCTGGTAGGCGTTCTCGGCCTGCTGCTCGTAGCCCTCGCCGCGGCGCCGGTACTGCTCGGCCAGCTGCTGGGCGATCCGCACGTCGTTGGGGTTGAGCTTCTGGGCCCGCGCCAGCCACTCGCGCGCCCCCTCGAGGTCGCCCGAGAACATCAGCAGCGTCCCCATGGCGCCGGAGAGCAGCCCGGTCTGCCGCGCCGGGTCCTCCAGCTCGACCTTGAGGCCCGCCACGCCGCCCGGCAGGTCACCGGTGGCGGCCTTGAGGTAGGCCTCTGCGGCGATCAGGTGCGAGTGGTTGCCGAGCTTGCGCCCGGCGTCGAGGTTGATGATCGCCTCGCCCCGGACCGCGTCCCCTTCGGCGTGCTCGAGGAAGCGCAGCGCGTCGACGTAGGCGAGGAAGGCGTGGCCGGCCAGCGAGCCGGGGTCCTCCTTGAGGATGGCCCGGCACTTCTCGGCGGCGCCGCGGTAGGCGCCGAAGGAGTCGCGCCCCACCAGCTCCTGGGTCTCCTTGAGCAGCCCGGCGATCAGCTCGACCTGCTGCTTGTGGGCCCGGGAGAAGAGCTGCCAGGCCACCAGCGAGGCCAGGAGCACCACCGCGAGGCCGACGGTGGCCAGCACCGGGGCGCGGCTGCGCTTCTGCCCCTTGGTCGACTGGCCGGCGTTGTTGAGCCCCCAGGTCTGCGTGCCGTACTTCTCGGCCAGCTGCTGCGCGTAGGCCTGGCCGGCGCCCGGCACCGGGGTTGGGATGGGCTTGTCGTTGGCGGCGGCGCGCACCGCCGGCTGCGCGATCGAGGAGGCGGTCCGCTGCGGAGCGGGGGCCGTGGCTCCGCCGGGAGCGGCAGCGGGGACCGGCGCGCTGGCGCGGGCCAGCATCGGCGGGGCCCCGGCGGCGCCTGGCGGCGACGCGGCGGGCGGCGCAGGGGGCGGCGCAGAGGCCAGGGTCACGCCGTGCTTCTGCAGCGCCGCCACCACCTCGAGATCGGCCGGGGCGGCCTCGGCGGCCCGGCGCAGCGCCGCCTCGCCCTCGGCGCGGGCGCCGCCGCGCAGGTGGAGCGTGGCGGCCAGCAGGTTGCCGGCGGTGTAGTTCGGGTAGGCGCCGAGCACCACGCCCAGCTCCTCGAGCGCCTTCTTGTCCTTGCCCTGGTCGGCGTAGACCCTGGCCAGCAGCACCTTGGCGGACGGGTCGTCGGGGTGGCCCTTGACCCCCTTCTTGCAGACCACCATCGCCTCCATGAAGCGGCCGGCGGCCAGGTAGGCCTCGGCGAGGGCGCGGAAGGCATCGGAGGCGGGGTCGGCGGCGAACGCGTGCTCGAGGCTGGCGAGCTCTGCGGCCGTGAGCTGTCTCTTGGGGCCGGGCATGGAAGGGTCCGAGGATTACCTTGGGGTTCCGGGCGAGTCAATCGACCCTTGACACCGTCTGTCGCGACCCGCTAAGTCACGCATCCCCCGGGGACCTCGGGGGATCTTTTCGTGGGGCTGTAGCTCAGTTGGGAGAGCGCTAGAATCGCACTCTAGAGGTCATCGGTTCGATCCCGTTCAGCTCCACCATCTCCGAGAGGGCCCGGTCGCTCCACGCGGCCGGGCCTTCTGCTCTTCAGGGGGTGGGCAGGCGCGGGGCGACCGGGCCGGGCAGCGACTCGACGTGAAGGGTCTGGGTCGGGAAGGCGAGCCCGGTGCCGGCCGCCTCGATGACCTCCAGGAACTGCAGGTAGAGCTCACCGCGGATCCGGCCGTAGGCCTGCAGGTCGGCCGCCCCCACCCAGCCCTGCACCTCGACGGCGAGGCTCGAGCCCTTGAACTCGGCGAGCCAGACCAGCGGGGCGTCGGCGCTGGCGGCCGGGTGGTCGCGGAGCGCCGCCTCGATCCCGGCCAGCACCTGGCGCACCTGCGCCGAGGTGGTGCCGTAGCGCAGGCCGAGCGTGGTGACGATGCGCCAGCGATCGCGCGCCGAGTAGGACTCGATGCGCATGTCGGCCAGCCGGCCGTTGGGGAGGGTGACCAGGGTGCGGTCGGGCGTCCGCAGCCGGGTGGAACGGAGCCCGACCTGCTCCACCGTGCCGACCACGCCGTCGACCAGCACCGCGTCGCCGACGTGGAAGGGGCGGTCCATGCCGATGGTGACCGAGCCGATCAGGTTCTCCACCGTCTTCTGCGCCGCCAGGGCCACGGCGATGCCGCCGATGCCGAGGCCGGCCAGCAGGCTGGTGACCTGGAAGCCGAGCTCGGTGAGCACCGAGATGAGCCCCAGCGCCACCACCGCCACCTTGGCCGCCTTGCGGAAGAAGGCGTGGCGCTCCACCCCACCCGGCTGACCCCGGGCGCCCTGGGCCTTGAAGGCGACGTCGAGGGCCCGGTAGACCCCCCAGAAGGCCACCAGGAAGACGCCGGCCTTGACCAGCCGATCGGCGAAGGCGTCGGCCTTCGCCTCCAGCCCCACCAGCGGCACCAGCAGGGTGGCCACCAGCAGCGCCCAGAGCAGCGTCACCTGCGGCCCGACGCGGGCCACCAGCTCGTCGTCCCAGCCGACGCTGGTCCGCGCCGCGATCCGGCCGGCCAGCCGCCGCGAGACCCAGCCGAGCAGCCAACCGACCGCCAGGGCGAGGACCACCAGCAGCGGCAGCGCCAGCCACTGCCACCAGGCCAGGCCGCCCGGGCCGAGGCGGAGCAGCGCGGCCGGGATCCGCTCCGCGAGGAACGGCGGCGCCGCGGAGAGAAGCAGGTTATGAAGTGACGGAAGCATGCGTGCGACAGGATATCCCAGTCGCGGCCGACTCTCCCGGGCGCCGTCGGGGTACGCTCAGGGGAGGGAGATTCGATGCCACGACAGCCGCTCGACCGGTTCGGTGAAGGGACGGAGGTGGTCCGCGTCTACTTCGCGCTCCGCCTCGACGAGGCGGAGCGGGCCGAGGCGCTGCTCGACGCCGCCGGGCTCACCTTCGCCGTGGAGGTGGAGGAGGTGGGCGGCCCCACCATGTTCGGGTTCGGCCGCCCCCGCCGCGGCGCCGGACTCTGGCTCCGCGAGGCGGACCTCGACGCGGCCTGCGCCACCCTGGAGCAGGCCGGTATGATCAAGGGGTTGGTCGACCGGGGCGAGGGAACGGCTTGAGCATGGTCACGAGAACCGCACTCCCCGCTGCCTCCGCCAGCGTCGCGCCGTCCTGGCACGCCCTCACCGTCGAGGCGGCCATCCTGCGTGCCGAGAGCAGCTTCGACGGCCTCGACGAGGCCGAGGCGGCGCGGCGCCTGGCGGCCGACGGCCCCAACCTGCTCCCCCGCGCCGCCGGAGAGAGCCTCTGGCGCATCCTCTGGCGCCAGGTCGACAGCCCGCTGATCATGGTGCTGGTCGCCTCGGCGGTGGTGGCGGCCCTGCTCGGCGAGCGGACCGACGCGGCCGTGGTGGGCGCGGTGGTGGTGGTCAACACGCTGATCGGCTTCTTCCAGGAGTTCCGCGCCGGCCGGGCCATCGAGGCCCTCGGGGCGCTGGTGCCCGAGAGCGCCACGGTGGTGAGGGCCGGGGTGCGCCGCACCGTGGGGGCCACCGAGCTGGTCCGCGGCGACGTGGTGGCGCTCGCCTCGGGTGACAAGGTCCCGGCCGACCTGCGGCTGGTCTCCGTCAAGGGGCTGCGGGTCGAGGAGGCGGCGCTCACCGGCGAGTCGGTCCCGGCCGAGAAGGGCGTGGCCGCGGTCGACGACGCCACCTCTCTCGGCGACCGGCTCGACCTGGCCTACGCCGGGACGCTGGTCGCGTCCGGCACCGGCACCGGGCTGGTGGTGGCCACCGCCGGCGACACCGAGCTGGGGCGCATCTCCGACCTCTTGCGGTCGGCCGGCTCGCTGGAGACGCCGCTGACGCGCGCGCTCGCCAAGGTCGGCAAGACCATCACCATCGGCATCCTCGGGATCACCGCGCTGCTCCTGGCGGTCGGCACCTGGCGCTCGGTCGGGCAGGGCGTACCGATCCTCGACGCCCTGCGCGAGATGCTGATCTTCGCCATCTCGCTGGCGGTCGGCGCCATCCCCGAGGGGCTGCCGGCCATCGTCACCATCGCGCTGGCGGTCGGGGTGCAGCGCATGGCCAAGCGCCGCGCCATCATCCGCAAGCTGCCGGCGGTGGAGACGCTCGGCGCCACCTCGGTGATCTGCTCCGACAAGACCGGGACCCTGACCCGCAACGAGATGACGGTGCAGTCGCTCTGGGCGGCCGGGCAGGCCACCGAGATCACCGGGATCGGCTGGGCGGCCAGCGGCGGCTTCGTGCGCGACGGCGCGCCCACCGCCCTGCCCGACCCGGCGCGGCGGCTGCTGGAGGCGGCGGCGCTCTGCAGCGACGCCACCGTCGAGGCGGCCGGCGAGGGCTGGGCGGTGAGCGGGGACCCGACCGAGGCGGCGCTGGTGGTGGCGGCGCGCAAGGGCGGGCTGGAGGCGGCCGCGCTCCGCGCCGCGCTGCCCCGGCTCGACGCCATCCCCTTCGAGTCGGAGCACCAGTTCATGGCCACGCTCCACCGCGCCCCGGACGGGCGGCTGCGGCTGCTCATGAAGGGGGCGCCCGAGGTGGTGCTGGCCCGCTGCCCGGCGGCCGGCCGGGCCGCGGCGCTGGCCCAGGTCGAGGCCCAGGCCGGGCGCGGCCAACGGCTGCTCGGGGTGGCGGAGCGTGGCTGGACGGAGGGGACGCCGCTGGAGCTGGGCGGGGTCGAGGGCGGCTTCGAGCTGCTCGGCCTGGTCGGCATGATCGATCCGCCGCGCCCCGAGGCCGTCGCCGCGGTGGCGGCCTGCCACGCCGCCGGCATCTCCGTGAAGATGATCACCGGCGACCACCTCGGCACGGCCCGCGCCATCGGCGCCGAGCTGGGGCTGCTGCGCCCCGGCGTCGGCGCCACCACCGGGGCCGAGCTGGCCAGGCTGGACGACGTGGCGCTCAAGCCGGTGGCCGAGGCCACGGGCGTCTTCGCCCGGGTCTCGCCGGAGCAGAAGCTGCGGCTGGTGCGGGCGCTGCAGGCCGACGGGCGGGTGGTGGCCATGACCGGCGACGGCGTCAACGACGCGCCGGCGCTCAAGCAGGCCGACATCGGCGTGGCCATGGGGATCACCGGCACCTCGGTCTCCCGCGAGGCGGCCGACATGGTGCTCACCGACGACGACTTCGCCACCATCGTGGCGGCCGTCGAGGAGGGGCGGCGGGTCTACGACAACCTCGTCAAGTCGCTGGCCTTCGTGCTCCCCACCAACCTCGGGCTGGCGCTCATCTTCGTCTGCGCCGTCTTCGCCTTCCCCTTCGACGCCGCCACCCAGGCGCTGCTGCTCCCGGTGCGCCCCACCCAGCTCCTCTGGATCAACCTGGTGGCGGCGGTCTCGCTGGCCCTGCCGCTGGCCTTCGAGGCCATGGAGCGCGACATCATGCGGCGCCCGCCGCGCCGCCCCGACGCGCCGCTGCTCTCCCCGCTGGTGCTGCGCCGCACCGCCACCGTCTCGGTGCTGATGGCGGCCGGCGCCGTCGGGCTCTTTCTCTTCGAGTGGCACGCCGGGTTGGCGCTCGGCGAGACCGCGGCCTTCGCGCTGGCCGAGGCCCAGACCATGGCGGTCACCTCGGTCATCTTCTTCCAGATCTTCTACCTGCTGGAGAGCCGCTCGCTCACCGACTCGGTGGTGGGCGCCAGCCTGGTCTCCAACCCGGCGCTGCTGCCCGGCATCGGCGTGGTGCTGGGGCTGCAGGCGGCCCTGATCTGGTGGCCGCCGCTGCAGGGCGTCTTCGGCACCGCCTCGCTCAGCCTCCGCGACGTGGGGCTCGCCGCGCTGGTGGCGACGGTGATCTTCCCGGTCATGGCGGTCGAGAAGGCGCTGACGCGGCGGAACCGCCGGCGCCGGCTGAAGGCCAGCGCGCCACTGGCCTGACCCGACCTCCCAACATCGTCGAGACGGCGCTCTGAGCCTCCGGGCCAGCCGCGAAAACGTCCGGCCCCCCTACCCGCCGCCTCGGCCAACGGGTATGGAGGGCGCGTGTCCACCGCCGACCGCCCCTCGCCAGGCCCCGACGTCCCCGCAGCGGCACCGGCCGCCGCTCCTGCCGCCCAGCCCGCCAAGCCCGCCGCGCCGGCCGCGCCGGCCGAGCCGCCGCCCACCGCCGCCGAGATCGCCGCGGCCGCCCGCGTGCTGGCCGCGGTGTCGAAGGACATGTCGGTGCTGTCGGTGGTCGACGACGCCACCCGGACCGCGCTGCGGCGCCACGCCGGCGAGCTGGCGGTCCCCGACCTGAAGGCGCGCAAGCGGCTGCAGAAGACGCTGCTGCGCCAGACCCAGCAGGCCCGCAAGCAGGGGGACGAGGCGCTGCGCCGCCAGAGCGGCATCCGCAAGCTGCGCGACGAGCCGGTCTTCCGCACCCCGTTCCCGCCCCTGCCGACGCGCGGCACCGACGGCTCGGGCTGGTGGCCGGTGCTGCCCGGCTCGGTCGAGGAAGAGGTGGCCAGGGCCGCCGCCGCCGGTGAGGCGATCCCCGCCGAGCTGGGCGAGGCCGCTGGTGCCGCCGGGACCGCCGGGGGCGGCGAGACCGCCGAGGTCACCGGGACCGCCGAGGGCGGCGAGGGGCCGACGCTCCACGACCAGCGCATCTGCTACGTCTGCAAGCGCTACTACCAGCGGCTCCACCACTTCTACGACCAGCTCTGCCTGGCCTGCGGCGACGAGAACGAGCGGCGGCGCACCGCCACCGCCGACCTGCGCGGCCGGGTCGCCCTGGTGACCGGGGCCCGGGTCAAGATCGGCTACCAGGCGGCCATCCTGCTGCTGCGCGCCGGCTGCACGGTGGTGGCCTGCACCCGCTTCCCGCGCGACGCCGCCGCCCGCTACGCCGCCGAGCCCGACTTCGAGTCCTGGCGCGATCGGCTGCTGGTCCACGGCGTTGACCTGCGCCACACCCCGAGCGTGGAGCACCTCTGCCACTGGCTCGACGCCACGCTGCCGCGCCTCGACTTCCAGGTCCAGAACGCCTGCCAGACGGTGCGCCGCCCGCCCGGCTTCTACGCCCACCTGATCGAGGACGAGCACCGGCCGGCCGCCAGCCTGCCGGCCGCGGTCCAGCACCTGCTGCGCAGCGACGAGGCGCTCCGCGTCGAACACGCCGGGCGTCACAGCGCCGCAGGCCTGACCCGCTCGGCGCAGCTCTCCCAGGCCACCATCGAGGACGACCTGCTCCTCACCGGCGCCGGCCCGGCCTCGCTGGAGATCTTCCCGCACGGGCACCTCGACCAGGATCTCCAGCAGGTCGACCTGCGGGTCACCAACTCCTGGCGCCTCCCGCTGGTCGAGGTGCCGACCCACGAGCTGCTCGAGGTGCTGCTGGTCAACGCCACCGCCCCCTTCGTGATGACGGCGCGCCTGAAGCCGCTCATGGTCCGCTCGGCCACCCCGCCGCCCGGCTCGGCCACCAGCGGCGACGCCGCCCGGCACGTGGTGCTGGTGAGCGCCATGGAGGGGCAGTTCTACCGGTCGCTCAAGACCGACAAGCACCCCCACACCAACATGGCCAAGGCGGCGCACAACATGCTGGTGCGCACCAGCGCCCCCGACCTGCGCAAGGACGGCATCCACCTCAACGCCGTCGACACCGGCTGGGTCACCGACGAGGACCCGGCCCAGATCGCGGCGCGCAAGGCCGAGGAGCACGCCTTCAGCCCGCCGCTCGACATCGTCGACGGCGCCGCCCGCATCGTCGCCCCCATCATCGAGGGGTTCACGACCGGGCAGCACCAGTCGGGCCACTTCTACAAGGACTACCGGCCGGCGCCCTGGTAGGGGCAGGCCCGCCGGCCACGAGGTGGCGCCGGCGTCGGCAAGCCCGGCTAGCCAGGGATGGTCGGCGGCCGCTGGACCGGCGTGGTGGCCCGCGGCGGCGGCGCGGCCACCGAGCCCTTCAGCACGTTGGTGGCCAGCGCGATCATCGACCCGACGTCGGAGAGCGTGGCCGGCAGGATCAGGGTGTTGCCGGCCTTGGCGAGGTGGCCGAACTGCTCGATGTACTTCTCGGCCACCCGCAGCTGCACCGCCTCGATGCCGCCGGCCGACTGGGTGGCCTCGGCCACCTTGCGCAGCCCCTCGGCGGTGGCGGTGGCGATGGCCTGGATGGCGGCCGCCTGGCCCTCGGCCTCGTTGATCTGCTTCTGCCGGACCGCCTCGGAGGCCTTGATGACCTGCTGCTTCTGCCCCTCGGCGCTGTTGATGGCGGCGTCGCGCTCGCCCTCGGAGTTGAGGATGACGGCGCGCTTCTCCCGCTCGGCCCGCATCTGCTTCTCCATGGCGGCCAGCACGTCCTGGGGCGGGGTGATGTTCTTGATCTCGTAGCGCAGCACCTTGACGCCCCAGGGGGCGGAGGCCTTGTCGAGCTCCTGGACCAGCTGCGAGTTGATGTAGCCGCGCTCCTCGAAGGTCCGGTCGAGCGTGATCTTGCCGATCTCGCTGCGCAGCAGCGTCTGCGCCAGCTGGGTGATGGCGTAGTAGTAGTCGGAGATGCCGTAGCTGGCCCGCTGCGGGTCGAGCACCTTCAGGTAGAGCAGGCCGTCGACCGCCACCTGGACGTTGTCGTTGGTGATGCAGATCTGCTCGGGGATGTCGAGCGCCTGCTCCTTCAAGGTGTGGCGGTAGCGGATGGCGTCGAAGAAGGGGAGCAGGATGTGGAAGCCGGGCTCGAGGACGGCGTGGAACTTCCCGAGCCGCTCCACCACGTAGGCGTTCTGCTGCGGGACCACCACCGCGGTCTTGACGACCACGATGACGGCAAAGATGGCGACGGCGATTGCGACGTAGATCCCAGGCATCGGTCTTCTCTCCAGTTCAGGTGCGCGCCGTCACTCGGCGCGAAGCCACAAGGTCAACCCTTCGACTCGCTCCACGCGGCAGCGGCGGCCCACCGACAGCGCCACGCCGCCGCCGGTCCGGGCCGTCCACGGGGTCCCGCGCAGCTCGGCCCGCCCCTCCCCGCCCGGCGGGACCTCGGCCAGCACCACCGCCTGCTCCCCGACCAGCTCGACCGAGGCCGCCGGCCCCCGCCCCAGCGCCAGCGTGAGGCGCCGGCGCAAGAGCAGCAGCGAGGCGATCGAGAAGCCGGTGAAGGCGAGCCACTGCCCCGCCTCGGGCACACCGAGCGCCGCCAGCGGCGCCACCACGATGGCGCCGGCGCCGAAGAAGAGGGCGAAGAGCCCCCCCGGCGTCGCCACCTCGACCACCAGCAGCGCGATCCCCAACAGCACCCAGGCCCACCAGGTCATGTGCCGCCCCCCTCCACGTGGAGCCGCGATGGTAGCACCGGGGCCGACCGGGCGCCCACGGTCATGGCGGCCGGCTGCTCGTCCGGCGGGCAGGCGCCGCCTCCTCGCCGGGCGACCGGCCCCGCAACCCCGCGTAAAGGCTGGGGAGCCGGGGGGCCCGGGCGCGGCGCGGCAGTTGCAATCTCCCTCGATCCAACCCGGCGGCCCGCCCGGCCGGCAACCATCGAACGAGGTGCACCGTGAAGAAGGTCGAAGCCGTCATCAAGCCGTTCAAGCTGGACGAGGTGAAGAAGGCGCTCACCGAGCTCGGCGTCGCCGGCCTCACCGCCACCGAGGTCAAGGGCTTCGGCCGGCAGAAGGGGCACGCCGAGATGTACCGGGGCGCCGAGTACGTCGTCGACTTCCTCCCCAAGGTGAAGATCGAGGTGGCGGTCTCCGACGCCATGGCCGCCAAGGTGGTCGACGCCATCGCCAGGACCGCCAAGACCGGCAAGATCGGCGACGGCAAGATCTTCGTCCTCGACCTCGACGAGGTGGTCCGCGTCCGCACCGGCGAGCGCGGCGAAGAAGCCCTGTAGCCCTCCCCTGCGCCCCGGGCGGCAGCGCATAGCCCCCCGGGGCCGCCTCACCCCGCAGCCCGCCTCACCCCACCCGAGCGCGCCTTCAGCGCGCCGCGAGCCGCCAGCGCAGCAGCGGCGGCGTCAGCACCGTGGTCAGCAGCACCATGGCCACCACGGCGGCGAACTCGCCCGCCCCGAGCAGCGGCTGGCCGTTCACCTTCAAGGTCAGCCCCATCCCGGCGAAGATCAGCCCGACCTCGCCGCGCGGGATCATCCCCAGCCCGACCGTGAGCCGGTCGACTCCCGGCGTCACCACCGCCAGCCCGCAGGCCTGCTTGCCGAGGATGGCCACCACGGTGAGCGCCAGCGCCAGCAGCACCGAGCCGCCCGCCAGCTCCTGCAGCTTCACCTGGGCCCCCATGTGGACGAAGAAGAGCGGCACCAGCACCGCCGAGAGCGGCAGCAGCAGCTCCTCCAGCTTGTCGCCTTCGGGGAGCAGCTCGCCGAAGGGGACCCCCTCCAGCACCAGCCCGGCGGCGAAGGCGCCGACGATTGGGGCGAGCCCGACCGCCTCGGCGGCCCAGGCCAGCGCGAAGCAGGTGACGAGCGCCGAGGTGAAGATCACCCCCTTGCCGTGGAGCCTCGAGGCGAGCTTGAAGAGCCGCGGGGCCAGGGCCCGCCCCAGCACCAGGGCCCCGACGATGAAGAGCACCGCCTTGAGCGTCACCAGGCCGGCCGCGCCCCATGCCCCGCCGGCGGCGGCGGTCGCCCCGCCCCCGGCCATGCCGGCCATCACCGCCAGCACGATCAGCCCCATGATGTCGTCGATGACGGCGGCGCCGAGGATGATCTGCCCGGCGGGCGTCGAGACCCGGCCGAGGTCGGTGAGCACCCGCGCGGTGATCCCGACCGAGGTGGCGCAGAGGGCGGCACCGAGGAAAAGCGCCGTCATCCAGTGGTGATCGGGGAGCAGCCAGCGCCCCACCAGGAAGCCGAGGATCATCGGCACCACCACGCCGATGGTGGCCACCAGCAGCGCCGAGAGGCCGACCTTCATCAGGTCGGCCAGCCGGGTCGCCAGCCCGACCTCGAAGAGCAGGAGGATGACGCCGAGCCCGGCCAGCGCCTCGATGGTCCGATCGGTGGCCACGAAGGCCAGGCCGCCGGCACCGAGCAGCGGCAGGGCGCCGAGGATCACGCCGGCCAGCAGCTCACCCAGCACCGCCGGCTGGCCGAGCCGCTCGGCCAGCGCTCCGCCCAGCTTGGCGGCCACCAGCAGGGCCACCATCGCCACCAGCACGTTGGAGATCATCGGCGATCCTCCTGGGCCCACCGGGGCCCGGAAAGGGAGCGGCGAGGCGACCGCCGGGAGGATGCCCCGGGGTGCCTCGCCGCGCCGTGCGACTGGGTGATGCCTGCCTGGCTAGCGCGCCACCGGGCCCGGATCGTTATTGTAGCCGAGCACGCCCATCTCGGGGATGTCGAGGCCACCGACCTCGTCCTCGGCCGAGACCCGGTTGCCCACCAGCTTGCCGATGACGAAGAAGGCGACGCTGGCCACGATGCCGACGTAGACGATGTTGGCGGAGATGCCGATCAGCTCGGCCCAGAGCTGGCTGACGTCACCGTAGAAGGCGCCGGTCACCTTGCCGGCCACGCCGTTCCAGCCCTCGCCGTACTTGCCGTTGGCGAAGAGGCCGAGGGCGATGATGCCGAAGGTGCCGTTGACTCCGTGGACGGCGATGGCGCCGACCGGGTCGTCGATCTTGAGCTTGGAGTCGATGAAGACCGCCGCCACCACCACCAGGACGCCGGAGATTGCGCCGATGAGCAGCGCCGCCCAGGCGTCGACGAAGGCGCAGGGGGCGGTGATGGCCACCAGGCCGGCCAGCATGCCGTTGGCGAGCCAGGACGGGTCCGGCTTGCCGAACTTCCAGGTGGTGAAGAGATAGGCGGCGAAGGCGCCGGAGGCCGAGGCGAGCATGGTGTTGAGGGCCGCGATGGCGAGCTGGGTGTCCATGCCGGAGAGGGTCGAGCCGGCGTTGAAGCCGAACCAGCCGAAGGCCAGGATGAAGGTGCCGGTCATCACCTGGGCGATGTTGTGCGGCGGGATGGGGTTGATCTTGCCATCGGAGGAGTACTTGCCGATGCGCGGCCCGAGCTGCTTGGCGGTGAAGAAGGCGATCACGCCGCCGGTCATGTGGACCACCGAGCTGCCGGCGAAGTCGACGTGGCCGTGGCCGAGGCCGAAGTTGGCGCCGAGCTGGGAGAGCCAGCCGCCGCCCCAGACCCAGTTGCCGTAGACCGGGTAGATGATGGTGGCGATCACGAAGGAGAAGAGCACGAAGGAGGTGAACTTCCAGCGCTCTGCCAGGGCACCGGTCGGGATGGTGCAGGTGGTGTCCATGAAGATCATCTGGAAGAAGAACATGGTCGCCACGGCCGGCGTGAACATCGAGGGCGGCAGCATGAAGCCGCTGGTGCCGAAGAGGCCGAAGTTCTTGCCGAAGAGGTTGACGGTGAACTCGGAGCTGGCCTTGAGCATCTCCTCGCCGCCGAAGGTCGCCATGGGGCCCATGCCGCCCATCTGCAGGCCGAAGCCGACGAAGTAGAAGCCGAGGATGCCGATGGCGTAGACGAAGAAGTTCATGCCCATGGTGTGGGCGACGTTCTTGGCCCGGGTCAGGCCGGTCTCGACCAGCGCGAAGCCGGCCTGCATGAACATCACCAGCGCTCCGGCCAGGACTGTCCAAACGATGTTGAGCGCGACCTGGGTATCCGCGACGCTCTTCGCGACTTCGGTGATCGTGGGGTCTGCCATCTCTTCTCCTCTGAGGGTGCGTCGTTGAGGGTGGCGTCGAGCGGGGCCGGGCCGCGCGCGAGTCGTTCGGGGCGGACCAATTGCAGCGGTCGTGCCGACGCCGGAGATCCGTTCAGGGCGTGGTTTCGCGCATCTGCGCGGCCGGATGGTCGGCACGCGGGCACCACGCTGCCCGTGATCCGGGCAGGAGCATCGCGGCCCGCGAGAGCGCGGTCGCGGCCTGCTGATGGGTCGGCGCTAACCGAGCAGCGCCATCAGGTCGTGCCTGATGGCGGCGCGGGTCGGCTCGTCGACCGCCGCCTCCAGCGCCCGCTCCAGCGCCCCGGTCGCCTTGCGCCGGAACCCCTTCTCCTCGTAGAGCGCCGCCAGGGCGCGCAGCGAGGGGAGGTGCCCGGGGCGCAGCTCGGCGGCCCGCTCGTAGGCGGTCATGGCGCTGAAGGCCTCGCCGGCCGCCCGCAGCGTCCGGGCCAGCAGCACGTGGGCCTCGGCCGAGTAGGGATCGGCGCCGATGGCCGCCTCGAAGGCCTGCCTGGCCTCGGGGAGCCGGTTGGCCAGCATCAGCTCCTTGCCGCGGGCAACCTCGGCGGCGGCCGCGGCGCCGTCGCCCTGAGCGCGGCTGGCGGTCGCCTCGAGCACGGCGTCGATGCGCCGCAGCATGTCCTCGAAGCGGAAGGGCTTCTCGATGTAGTCCTCGGCGCCGTAGGCTTCGCGGGCGTCCTGGGCGAAGCGCCAGCCCCGGTAGATGGCGGTCATCATGATGACCGGCACGTGGCGGCAGCGCGGCGAGGCCTTCATGCGCTGGCAGGCCTCGAAGCCGTGCACCTTGGGGAGCATGGCGTCGAGCAGCACCAGGTCGGGGACGAGCGCCTCGGCCTTCTCGATCGCCTCGGCCCCGTCCTCGGCCGTCTCCACGGCGTAGCCGTGCTTCTCCAGCGCTCGCTGCACCAGCAACCTGATCTCCGGCTCGTCGTCGACCACCAGCACGGTGCGGCGCCCGGCCGGCCTGACCCTGATGGCCGCCTCGGGCGGCGGCGGCGGCGTGCGCCAGGGCTCGTCGGCGCCCGACTGGGCGTCCTCCTCGCCGAGGGGGGCCGACTCGATCTCGAGGATGATCTCCTCGCCGATCTCGATCTCCTCGTCCGTCCCCGGCAGCACCGCCGCCAGCACCGGCGGCAGGCCGGCCCCGGCGGCGTGGCCGCGCCAGGCCTCCTCGCCCCGCTCCCGCAGGTCGTAGGCCTCGGCGACCGCCTGGAGCAGCGCCCCCTCGACCGCCACGTAGCCGGAGACCTCTCGCCCGGTGACGAAGCGCACCTCGGAGAGCAGCCGGTGGTCGTGGGGCGTGACCATGGCGAGGTGGAGCCGCCCGCCCTCGTCGGAGATGGGCAGGAGCCGGTCCTGCTCGGCCACCGTCCGCGGGACCAGGTCGAGCAGCGCGAGGTCGATGATGCAGCGGGAGAGGTCGACGCCGGGCCCCTGCTGCTGCTCGGCCAGCACCGCGGCCAGGCCGGCCTCGTCGACCCCGAGCTTGAGCAGGCGCGAGCAGAGCTTCTCGTCGGTCGACTTGCCCTCGCGCCAGGCCCGGTCGACCTGCTCCTGCGAGGCGACCCCGCGCTGAACCAGCAGGACGCCGATGGGGAGGCTGGTCATCTCAGCCCACGGTGTCTGCGTAGGTCATCACCAGGAACATCACCGCGTCGCGCTCGCCCCGGTTCCGGTAGACGTGCGGCACGTCGGCCTCGAAGACGATGGCGTCGCCGGCCTCGAGCGGCTCGCGCCGCCCCGAGACCTCGATCTCGACCTGCCCCTGCGCCACCACCAGGTTCTCGGTGGTGCCCGGGTTGTGGGCCTCGGCCCGCTCCAGCCCGCCGGGCCGGATGGTGAGTTGGTAGAACTCGACCCGCCGCGGCGAGTCGAAGGGGAAGAGGGCCCGCGAGCTGAAGCTGCCGTCGTGGCTGGTGAGCAGCTTGGCCTGCGCGGCGCGCAGCACGTGGAGCCCGCCCTCGCTGCGCGCGCTGATGAGCCCGGAGAAGGGAACCCCGAGCGCCGAGGCGATCTTCCAGAGCACGTTGATGGTGGGGGCGCTCTGGCCCAGCTCGATCTGGCCGAGCATGGCGCGGGAGACCCCGGAGAGCTTGGAGAGCTTCTCCAGCGAGAGGCCGCGTTGCCCGCGAAGCCGCCGCAGGTTGGAGCCGACCACCGGCGTCAGGTCGGTGGACCCGGACCCGGCTTCGCGGTGCTCCGGAGCGACCGACTCCGACTCGGGCGCGGTGCGCCCGCGACCCTTCTTCGTCCCGCTCTCGCGCGTCGTCTTCATGGGTGTCGACTTTTCCGTTACAACAGACAGGTTGTCAACGCGTCTCCCCAACCCCGGCGGTCCCTGGCGGCTGACCCTGGTCACCGACCCGGACGACTGCAACCTCGCCTGCGACATGTGCGAGTGCGGGCGGGCACGCCAGGCGCCGGCCTCCGGGCAGGCGCCGCGCCGCATGGATCCCGCGCTGGCGACCGCCCTGCTGGAGGAGGCGCGCGGAGGGACCCTCCGGGAGGTGATCCCCTCCACCATGGGAGAGCCGCTGCTCTGGGGCGGGATCGATGGGCTGCTCGACGGCTGCGCCGCCGCCGGGGTCCGGCTCAACCTGACCACCAACGGCACCTGGCCAGGGCGTGGGGCTCGGGCCTGGGGGCTGCGGCTCGCCCCGGTCGCCAGCGACGTCAAGGTCTCCTGGAACGGCGCCAGCGCCGCCAGCGCCGAGGCGATCATGGCCGGGCTCGACTTCGCCGCCGCCGTCGACGACCTGCGCGCCTTCGGGGCGGCCCGCGACGAGGTGGCGGCCCGGACCGGCCACCGCTGCCGCCTCTCCCTCCAGGTGACCGCGCAGGCCGGCAACGTCGACGAGCTCCCGGCCCTGGTGACCCTGGCCGCCTCGCTCGGCGTCGACCGGGTCAAGGTCAACCAGCTCCAGCCGCGCGTCCCGGTGCTGGCGTCGCGCGCCCTCCTCTCCAGCCAGGCCGGCCGCGACCGCTGGAACGGGGCGCTGGCGGCGATGCAGGGCGCCGCCGCGCTGGCGGCCGCCGAGGGCCGGGCGGTGGAGCTGCAGCACGGCGGGCCGCTGGCGCCGCTCGGGGCGCCCCCCGGGCCGCCCGGCCCCTGCCCCTTCCTCGGGCGCGAGGCCTGGGTGCTCCATGACGGCACCTTCGCACCCTGCCCGCACCCGGCCGCCTGGCGCGGCGAGCTGGGCGACTTCGGCAGCGTCGCGGCGGCGCCGCTCCTGGCCGCCTGGGAGGGGGAGGCGCTGGCCCGCTTCGTGGCCGGCCACGCCACCAACCCGGTCTGCACGGCCTGCCCGCTGCGCCGGCCCGGCGGAGCGGGCTGATCCCAAGGTTCGCGGCGCCGCTGTCGACGAATTCACTTCTCGCGGGAACCGGGGCAGGATCGGCCCATGGCCGAACAGCCCGCCCCCGACAGGCTCGATCGCCGCGGCTTCGACGCGGAGCTCCGGGCGCTGCTCGAGGCCCACGAGGCGTCGAAGGAGAACCCCGGCTCGGTCCGCTGCGAGCGCTGCCGCGCCTGCGTCTCCTGCATGTTCTGCACCGACTGCGAGGCCTGCCACCGCTGCACCCACTGCACCGGCTGCCGCACCTCCTCGCACCTGACCCACTGCCACGACTGCGTCGGCTGCCACGACAGCGCCTACTGCGAGCGCTCGGAGAACTGCGCCGGCTCCTCCTACCTGGTGCTCTGCCACGACTGCTCCGACTGCACCTACTGCTTCGGCTGCGTCGGGCTGGCCAAGAAGGACTTCCAGATCCTCAACCGCTCCTACACCCGCGCCGAGTACTTCCGCATCATGGAGAAGCTGCGCGGCCTGCTCGGCCTCGCCAAGGGGCGGCGTTGAGCCACCTGCTGCTGGCGCTGCTGCTGGCCACGCCTCCGGCGGCGGCCTGGCCGTCGGCGCGGGTGACGCCGCCGCGGGCCCTCCCCGGTGACGCCGTGCTGGTGGAGGTGGTCGACGCCGTCGCCCCGCCGACCGGCGCGCTGGCCGGGCGGCCGCTGCGCTTCTGGCCCGGGGGCGAGGGGCGCTGGCTGGCCGTGGCGCCGCTCCCCATCGAGACCCGCCCCGGCGCCGCGGTCGTGGCGCTGCTGGTCGACGGGCTCACGCTCCTGCCTCCGCTCGAGATCGCGCCGCCGCGCTTCGCCTCCACCACGCTCTCGGTCCCGCCCCGCTTCATCGAGCCGCCGGCCTCGGCCCGCAAGCGGATCGCGGCCGACCAGGCGGCCATCCGGCAGGCCTACGCCCAGCCCTTCGGCCCGCCCCGCGTCCGCGCCTCCTTCGCCGTGCCGCTGGAGGTGGAGCCCTCGGGGCGCTACGGCGACCAGCGGGTCTACAACGGCAAGACCGAGGGGGTGCACTACGGGCTCGACCTGCCCAGCCCGACCGGCACCCCGGTGCCTGCAGGCGCCGGCGGCCAGGTGGTGCTGGCGCGCGACTGCTACATGTCGGGCAAGACGGTGCTGCTCGACCACGGCGCCGGCATCTTCAGCGCCTCCTTCCACCTCTCGCGCATCGACGTGGCGGTGGGGCAGCAGGTCGACCAGGGGCAGGTGATCGGCCGGGTCGGCTCGACCGGCCGCTCCACCGGGCCGCACCTGCACTGGGGCATCAAGGTCGACGGGCTCTGGGTCGACCCGCTCTCGGCGCTCCGGTTCGCGCTCGGCGGCGGTGAGGCGGAGCGGGCGGTCGCGACGCCGGTCGAGACCCCGACCAGCACCACGACCCCGATCGAGACGGCGAGCCCGGCCGAGCCGGTGACCCCGACCGAGACCCCGACCCCGATCGCGATCCCGACCCCGGTCGCGACCCCGGCTCCGACCGCTACGCCGACCCCGACCGCGACCCCGACCGCGACCGCGACCGCGACCGCGACCGATGGCGCACCCTCTAGCCCCCCGCCGCCACCGACCGAGCCACCTCCGCCAGCAGCGGATGGAGCCGCGGCGCCGCCGCGATGACGCCGCCGGTCTCGAGGATCCGGTCCCCGCCCTCGAGGTCGGTCGCCAGCGCCCCGGCCTCGCGGGCGATCAGCACGCCGGCCGCCAGGTCCCAGGGCTTGAGCTTCGGCTCCCAGAAGCCGTCGAAGCGGCCACAGGCCACCCAGGCCAGGTCGAGCGCCGCCGAGCCGTAGCGGCGCACGCCGCGGGCCCGGGTGAGGAAGGCCTCGAAGAGGGCGAGGGCGCGACGGTGGTCGAGGTGGATGTCGTAGGGGAAGCCGGTCACCAGCAGGGCGTCGATGAGCGCGGCGCAGCCGGAGTGCGCGATGGCGGCGCCGTTGAGCGTGGCGCCGCCGCCGCGGCTGGCGAGGAAGAGCTCGTCGCGGAGCGGGTCGTAGGTGGCGCCGGCCGCCAGGCCCCGCTCGTCCTCGGCCGCCACCGTCACCGCGAAGTGGGGGAGCCCGTGGGCGTAGTTGGTGGTGCCGTCGAGCGGGTCGACGATGAAGCGCAGGGCGCTGGCGTCGTCGTCGCCGCCGGAGCGGCCCGACTCCTCGGCCAGCACCGCGGCGCCAGGGAAGCCGGCGGCGAGCCGTGACAGCACCGCCGCCTCGCTGGCCCGGTCGGCATCGGTGACCAGGTCGATGATCCCCTTCTTGTCGACGGTGCGGGGCTGGCCCCAGCGCTGGCGCAGCACGGCGCCGCCGCTGCGGGCGGCGTCGGCGCAGGCGGCGGCGAGGTCGTTCGGTGTGGGCACGGGGAGAGTTCCTACCTCTCGGCGGGGCTCCAGGTCGAGGGTGGGCGGTCCCCACCTGATCCTGCAGCGACGCCAGCGCGCCTGCCTCGACGCGATCGGCCGCTTCCTCGACAATCGCGAGTGACCGCCTGGCTAGAGGCCCAGGCAATGGTCGGGGCCTGGAGCGGTCGCGCTCAGCCCGTCGATAGAGAGACGTAGAGGCGGGCGGCGCGCTGCCGATCTCGCGAAATCCGCGTCCCTATTGGGTTCCATGCGTTCCGGCACGCCCGGAAATGTCGGACCCGCGTGAGACGCTGCGTGAATGAACAACGCGCAACCGACCCCATCCTCGGCCGCGGCTCCGACGTACGGAGCGGCCACTTCGTCCCTCGAACTTCTGGAAGCACGGCAGCTCCGCGACGCCCTCAGGCTTCTGCTCCGCAAGGAGCGGACCGCCATGGCCGAGTTCCTGGTGGCGCTCGCCGACTTCGACCGGCGGCGCGGCTGGGAGCCGCTCGGCCACGCCCACCTCTTCGCGTTCCTGCTCGTCGAGTTCCAGCTCTCCCGCAGCGCCACCTTCTGGCGCTTCAGCGCCGCCCGGCTTCTCCAGCGCTTCCCGCAGGTCATCGAGCCC
>JANMRY010000175.1:0-37319 GCA_031388695.1 Anaeromyxobacter sp.
CTGGCCGCCGGGCAGGAGGTCGTCGAGGGCGTCCACTTCACCATCGCCTACCCGAAGGGGAAGGACGCCGTGCTGGTCCCCTACCTGCTCGAGGCGCTCGAGGCCCAGCGGGCGGCGCTGGAGCAGGACCTCGGCGTGGCCCCGCCCGAGAAGGTGCGCGTCGAGGTGCTCGGCTCGGTCTCGGATCTGGCCCGGCTCTCCACGCTCACCGACGCCGAGATCCGCGCCTCCGGCACCATCGCCCTCTGCAAGTACGGCAAGCTCATGCTGGTCTCGCCCAAGGCGCTCTTCACCGGCTACGACTGGCTCGACACCGCGGCGCACGAGTACGTCCACTACGCGGTGATGCGCAAGGGCGGGCCGGCCACGCCCATCTGGCTCCACGAGGGGCTGGCCAAGTGGCTCGAGACCCGCTGGCGCGGCGCCGGCGGGCAGGCCTTTAGCCCCTTCTCCGCGGCGATGGTCCGGCGCGCCGCCGAGCAGGGGAAGCTGGTCACCTTCGAGCAGATGCACCCCTCCATGGCCAAGCTGCCGTCGCAGGAGCAGGCGGCGCTCGCCTTCGCCGAGGTGGTGCTGGCGGTCGAGCTGATGGTCGAGAAGGCCGGGACCCCGGCGCTGGCCCGGGTGCTCGAGCTGATCGCCGGCGGCACGCCGGTCGACACGGCGGTGGCCGTCACCCTCGGCCTGCCCTGGCCCGACTTCCTCGCCGCCTGGCGGCGCCACCTCGCCACCCGCCCGCTGCCGCGCGGCGGCGCCCAGGCGCTGCAGCGGCTCAAGTTCATCGACGATCCGAAGCTGGGCGGGCCGTGGGCCGAGTGGGCCGAGCTCGAGGACCCGAAGGCGCGCGAGCACGCCCGGCTCGGCGAGCTGATGCGCGAGCGGGGCCGCGCGGTGGCGGCCCGCATCGAGTACCGGAAGGCGCTCGACCGCGGCGGCGCCCGCGTCGCCGTGCTGGCCAACCAGTTCGCGGTGGTCGCCATCCAGACCGGCAGGCAGGACGAGGCGGCGAAGGTGCTGGCCGAGGCGATCGGCTGGAACCCGGACCACGCCGCGCTGCGGGTCCGGCTCGGCAAGCTCAAGCTCGCCGCTCAGGACTGGGCCGGGGCCCGGGAGCAGCTCACGCTCGCCAACCGCCAGGACCCGTTCGACCCGGAGATCCACGCCGGCCTGGCGCTGGCGCTCGAGCCGCTCGGCGACCCCGGCGGCGCCTCGCGCGAGCGGCGCTTCGCGGAGATACTGACGCAGCAAAGGGGACACCAGACGCCATGACCACCGACATCGAAGCGATCGCAGAGCTGGGCGAGGCCCGCCGGCTGCTGCTGGCCGAGCTGGGCAAGCGGATCGTCGGCCAGCGCGCCGTGGTCGACGCCCTGCTGGTGGCCCTCTTCGCCCGCGGCCACTGCCTCTTCGTCGGCGTGCCGGGGCTGGCCAAGACCCTGCTCATCTCCACGGTGGCCGAGGTGCTCGACCTCTCCTTCAGCCGCATCCAGTTCACGCCGGACCTGATGCCCTCCGACATCACCGGCACCGACGTGCTCGAGGAGGACCACACCACCGGCCGGCGCGCCTTCCGCTTCGTCAAGGGGCCGATCTTCGCCAACCTGCTGCTGGCCGACGAGATCAACCGCACCCCGCCCAAGACCCAGGCGGCGCTGCTGCAGGCGATGCAGGAGTACCGGGTCACCGCCGGCGGCACCACCTGGCCGCTCGACCGCCCCTTCCTGGTCTTCGCCACCCAGAACCCCATCGAGCAGGAGGGGACCTACCCGCTCCCCGAGGCCCAGCTCGACCGCTTCATGTTCTACGTCGAGGTCGGCTACCCGAGCGCCGCCGAGGAGGAGGAGATCGTCCGCTCCACCACCAACGCCACCCGGGCCACGCTGCAGCGGGTCCTCTCGCCGGAGCGGATCCGCGCCCTGCAGGAGCTGGTGCTGCGCGTGCCGGTGGCCGACCACGTCGTCAAGTACGCCGTCGAGCTGGCCCGCATGACCCGCCCCAACGAGCCGGGCGCCCCCGACTTCGTGAAGGAGAACGTCAGCTGGGGGGCCGGGCCGCGCGCCGGGCAGTACCTGGTGCTCGGGGCCAAGAGCCGCGCCATCCTCGAGGGGCGCAGCGCCGCCAGCGTCGAGGACGTCCGGGCGCTGGCCCGGCACGTGCTGGTCCACCGCGTCCTCACCAACTTCCGCGCCGAGAGCGAGGGGATCACCAGCGCCTCGATCGTCACCCGGCTGCTGGAGCAGGTGAGGGGGTAGCCCAGTGAGCCCGCCGCGCCCGCTGCTCGACCCGGAGGTGCTGGCCCGGCTCGGGACCCTCAAGCTGCGGGTGCGCGCCATCACCGAGGGGCTGCTCTCCGGGCTGCACCGCTCCCCGCACCACGGCCAGTCGGTCGAGTTCGCCGAGCACAAGGAGTACGCCCCCGGCGACGACGTCCGGCGCATCGACTGGAAGGCCTACGGCAAGTTCGACAAGTACTACGTCAAGCAGTTCGAGCAGGAGACCAACCTGCGCTGCCACCTCACCCTCGACTGCTCCGGCTCGATGGGCTGGAAGGGGGCGCCGGGCCGGCTCACCAAGCTCGAGTACGGCGCGGCGCTGGCCGCCTCGCTCGCCTGGCTGCTGGTGCGCCAGGCCGACGCCGCCGGGCTGGTGCTCTGCGCCGGCAGCGTCGTCAAGGCGATCCCCCCGCAGGCCTCGGCCGGGCACCTGCTCCCCATCGTCGAGGCGCTCTCTGCCGTCACCCCGGCCGGGCCGACCCGGCTCGACGCCGCCCTCGACTGGCTGGTGGAGCACGCCCCGCGCCGCTCGGCGGTGGTGCTGCTCTCCGACCTCTTCGACGAGGACCAGCGGCTGCTGAAGCGGCTGGCCCAGCTCTCGCGCCGCGGCCACGAGGTGACCATCTTCCACCTGCTCGACCCGGCCGAGCTCGAGTTCCCCTTCGAGGAGCCGACCCTCTTCCAGTCGATGGAGGACGGCCGCGAGGTCGAGGCGGTCGGCCGCGAGGTCAAGCGGGGCTACCTCGAGCTGATGGGGAGCTGGCTCGCCTCGATCAAGCGCGAGGCGGCCGAGGCCGACCTCGACTACACGCTCTGTCCCACCGACCGGCCGCTCGACGAGGTGCTGCTCCCCTTCCTGGCCCGGCGGGAGCGGAGCGCGGCGTGAGCCTCTCCTTCCTCGACCCGGCGCTGCTCTGGGGGCTCGGCGCCGCGGCGCTGCCGCTGCTCATCCACCTCCTCTTCCGGCGCCGCCCCCGGCCGCTCGCCTTCCCGGCCTTCGACTTCGTCCTCAAGGCGCGGCGCCAGACCGAGCGGCGGCTCAAGCTGCGCCGGCTGCTCCTCTTCCTGGCCCGCACCCTGGCGCTGGCGGCGGTCGCCATGGCGCTGGCCCGGCCGCGCGCCCAGGCCCCCGGCGCCGCCGCCGCCGTCACCGCCGGCCCGGCCGCCACCGTGATCCTGCTCGACGCCTCCGGCTCGATGGGCTACCGGCTCGGCGGCGAGCCGCTCTTCGAGCGCGGCCGGCGCGATGCGCTCTCGGCCTTGACCCGGCTCGGGCCGGAGGAGCCGGTGGCGGCCATGCGCTGCGACGGCGCCCCCCCGGCGCCGGCCGTCCCCTCCTTCGACCGGGCCGCGGCCCGCCAGCTGCTCGACGAGGCGAAGCCGACCACCGTCCACGCCGACCTCTCGGCCTGCCTCGCGGCCGCCGCCGCCGGGCTCGGGCAGGGGGCGGGGCAGGATCGCCTTGGGAGGCGGATTGTCGTGGTGACGGATCTGACTGCCACGGCCTGGCGGCTCGAGGGGCCGCCGCCGGAGGTGCCGGGGCCGGGCGGGCGGCCGGTCCGCCCCGAGGTCGAGGTGATCGACGTGGCCCGCGGCGCCGCGCTCCCCAACCTGGCCATCACCGGCCTCGGCGCCGAGCCCGACGCCGCGGTCGGGCCGCGCGGCTACCGGGTCACCGTCACCGTGCAGAACGCCGGGGCCGAGCAGGCCGGCGAGGTGGCGCTGACGCTGCGGGCCGCCGGCGACACCCGCCCGGCGCTGCGCGCCTTCCTCGACCTGCCGCCGGGGGGGAGCGCCCGCAAGACCTTCTCCCACGCCTTCACCGCCGGTGGACCGGCCCGGCTGGTGGCGGCGCTCCCCGGCGACGCGCTCGCCCTCGACGACGAGCGGGAGCTGGCGCTCACCGTCCCGCGCGAGGTGCGGGCGCTGGTGGTCGACGGGGCGCCGTCGCCCATGAAGCTGCGCGACGAGGCCTGGTTCGTCGAGGCGGCGCTCGCCTCGGCCGCCTCGCCGGTCCGCACCACCCTGGTCGACGCCGAGGCGCTCGCCACCGTCGACCTGCGCGGCTACGACGTGGTGCTGCTGCTCAACGTCCGCAGCGTGGGGAAGCGCGGCGCCGACCTCGAGGCCTTCGTGCAGGCCGGCGGCGGGCTCTTCCTCTCCATGGGCGACCAGGTCGACCCCGACGCCGTCAACCGCGAGCTGGGGGGGGTGCTGCCGCTGCAGCTCCACCTCGTCAAGACCGCCGCCACCCGGCTCAGCCGCATCGAGGAGACCCACCCGGCGCTGGCGGTCTTCACCGGCGAGGCCCGCGAGGGGCTGAGCGGGGCCCGCTTCAGCCGCTACATGCTGACCCGCCCGGCCGGGCGCGGCGAGCCGCCGGCGGTGCTGGCCGCCTTCGAGGACGGCGCCCCGGCGCTGGTCGAGGCCCGGCGCGGCAAGGGGCGGGTGCTGCTCTACACCTCCACCGTCGACCGCGAGTGGACCGACTGGCCGCTGCGCACCAGCTTCCTGCCGGCCATGCAGCGCTTCGCCGGCTGGCTCTCCGGCGAGCTCGACGGCGGGCAGGCGGTGGTGGCCGAGATCGACGCCCGCGAGTCGGACACCCGCCGGCTCGAGCCGGCCACGCTGACCGCCTGGCTGGGCGGCCAGGCCGTGGCCCGGGTCGGCGAGCAGGGCCTGCCGGCCGCCGAGGGGCCGGGGCTGCCGCTCTGGTCGATCCTGCTGGCGCTGGCGCTGGCCCTCTTCGTGGTCGAGTCGGTGCTGCTGTGACCGACCTCGACCGCGCCGCCGCCGGGCTGCTCTGCGTCGGCTTCGAAGGCACCAGCCCCTCGCCCGAGCTGCTGGAGCTGCTCCGGCGCGGGGTGGGGGGCGTCATCCTCTTCGCCCGCAACCTGGTCGACGCCGAGCAGGTGGCGGAGCTGGTGGCCACCCTGAAGCGGGCCGCCGGCCGGCCGCTGCTGGTCTCGATCGACCAGGAGGGCGGGCGGGTGGCCCGGCTGCGGGCCCGCCACGGCTTCACCGAGCTGCCCCCCATGCGCCGGCTCGGCGAGCTCGGCGACGAGCGGCTTTCCTTCGAGGCCGGGGCGCTGCTCGGGCGCGAGCTGCGCGCCGTCGGCATCGACCAGGACTACGCGCCGGTGGTCGACGTCGACACCAACCCGCAGAACCCGGTCATCGGCGACCGGGCCTTCTCGGCCGACCCGGTGCAGGTGGGCCGGCTCGGCGCGGCGCTGGCGCGAGGGCTCCAGTCGGCCGGGGTGGCCGCCTGCGCCAAGCACTTCCCCGGCCACGGCGACACCAGCCAGGACTCGCACCTGACGCTGCCCAGGCTGCCGCACCCGCTGGCCCGGCTCGAGGCGGTCGAGCTGCCCCCCTTCACGGCGCTGGCCCGGGCCGGGGTGGCCTCGGTGATGACGGCCCACGTGGTCTTCGAGCCGCTCGACGCCGCGCGCCCGGCCACGCTGGCACCCGAGGTGCTGCGCCTGCTGCGCGAGCGCTGCGGCTTTGACCGGGCCTGCATCTCCGACGACCTCGAGATGGGGGCGATCGCCGGCCACCTCGCCATCGAGGCGTCGTCGGTCGGGGCGGTGGCGGCCGGCGTCGACCAGCTGCTGGTCTGCCGCACCGCCGCCCTGCAGCACCGGGCCATCGACGCGCTCCGCGGCGCGCTCGAGGACGGGCGGGTGCCGGCGGCGCGCCTCTCCGAGGCGACGGCGCGGGTGGCCGGGCTGCTGCGCTGGGCCGGCCCGCCCCCCGATCCGCGGACCGCCCGGGCGGCGCTGCGCACCGACGCCCACCTGGCGCTGGCCGAGCGGCTTGAAGGCGACGGGAGCCTGGCCGCTGGCGCGGCGCTGCGGGATCCGACCGGCGGGTGAGGCGCCGGCGCGCGGCCTAGCCCCGGCGCTCCAGGATCTTGAGCGCCATCAGCCCGTAGAGGAAGCCGTAGACCACGTGCTCGGGCCGCCTGGCGATGGCGGTCAGCTCGGCCACGCTGCGGGTGCCGTCGACGCGCGGCAAGAGCTCGGCCTCCCAGCGCTCCAGCTCCACCTCGTGGAGGCCGTAGGCCGGCTGCGGCGTGGGGATGAGCCGGTCCTCCTGCGACACCAGCCGGAAGAGCCGCTCCGGCTTGTAGAGCTTCTTCACGCCGCGGGTGATCAGGTGGGCCGGCTGCAGGTCGATCTTGATGCCGAGCTCGGAGGCCCGGTCGGCGAAGTGGAGCCGGTACTCGCCCTCGTCCCAGCCGAAGAGCGAGTAGACGATCGCCTTCACCTGCTGGGCCACGTAGTAGAGCTTCTCCGTCTCCTTGAGCAGCTTCTGCTCCACCAGGATGTCGCCGGTGCGCCGCCGGGTGGCGTCGGCCACGATGCGGACCCCGTCGAGCTGCGCCTGGGTGAGCTTGCCGACCCGCACCAGGAAGGGGCCGAAGCGGTCGGTCACCAGGTTGGAGATGGCGAAGCAGGGGACCCCGGCCTCGAAGTAGATGGTCTTCTTCACCTTGCCGCGCTGCACGGTCAGCTCGCCGGTCTGCTGGGCCAGGTGGAAGGCGGTGATCAGGTCGGGCAGGTTCTCGCTGAGCTTCCCCTCCGCCGGCGGGACCTCGGCGGCGCGCCTCGCCGCCCGGGCCGCCTCGCGCAGCTCCGGGGTGGCGGCCAGCGGCGGCGGCAAGACCGGGGTGCCCTGCGGCGGGGTGCGCAGCGGCGCCGCGTTGATGGTCTCGCCGTGCAGCACCGCGGAGACCTTGCCGTCCTCCATGATGGCGACGCGCCCGGTCAGCTCGAGCGCCTCGATCGGCTCGTCGGTGTCGACGGCCACCTCGACGTCGAAGTCGAGCAGGGTCTCGGGGGAGGGGACGCTGGAGGTCCGCTCCACCGGGGCGGCCGGCAGCAGCTTGCGCAGCTCGTCCATCAGCAACTTGCCGGCGAAGGGCTTCTCGAAGTAGCCGGCGGCGCCGTGCTGGGCCTTGGCGTCGCTGGCGGCCCGGCCGCCCTTCAGGACGCCCGACATGAAGACGTAGGGGACCTTCTTCTTCTTGAGCGCCGACCCGAGCTCGTAGCCCATCATGTCGGGCAGCAGCACGTCGATGATCGCCGCCGAGAGCGCCTGGTGGGCGATGATCTCCATCCCCACCTTGCCGCGCTGCGCCGTGACCGGCTCCCAGCCCTCGCCCACCACCAGCCGGGCCAGCAGGGTCACCAGCTCGGCGTTGTCGTCGACGAGGAGGATGCGAGGACGGCTCATCGTGGCGAAACCATACCATGCGGTCCACGCGCCAGCCGACGGCGGCGGGCCGGTCCGGCCAGCAGGTGCAGCCCTGCCGCCACCACCCCCACCGCGAGGCAGCCGACCCAGAGGGTGACGCCGCCGAAGCGCTGCAGCACCTCGCCGCCCAGCAGCGGCGAGAGCGTGAAGGCCAGCCCCCAGGACATCGAGAAGGCCCCCTGGTAGCGGCCGCGCAGCTCGACCGGCGCCAGGTCGGCCACCAGCGCCGAGGCCACCGGGAAGCCGAGCACCTCGCCGACCGTGTAGAGCACCGCCCCGGCCAGGTAGGCCGTCAGCGAGCCGCCGAAGGCGTTGAGGCCGAAGCCGAGCCCGATCAGCAAGGACGAGAGGGCCAGCACCCGGGCCCCGTCGTGGCGGGCCAGCCGGTGCGAGAGCAGCGGCTGCAGCAGCACCACCCCGATCCCGTTGAGCGCCATGATCATGGAGAAGGCGCGCGGGCCGACCCCGTGGGCGGCGTAGTCGAGCGGCGCCGCCAGCTGGAACTGCGTGAAGACCAGCAGCACCACCAGGTGGAGCCCGAGGAAGACCAGGAACGGCCCGTCGCCGAGGATGCGCAGCAGCCCGCCCGTCGCCGGCGCCGCGTCGTGGCGGGCCGGGCGCGTCTCCGGGATCCGGACGAAGAGGATGGCGGCGAAGGCGAGCGAGGTGCAGGCGTCGGCCAGGAAGAGCGCCAGCATGGAGCGCTCGGCCACGAAGCCGGCCACCGAGAGGCTGATGGCCCAGCCGAGGTTGACGGCCCAGTAGATGAGGCCGTAGGCGCGGGCCCGGTCGGCCGGGGGGACGATGTCGGCCACCGCGGCGCTGGCCGCCGGCCGGTAGGTGTCGCCGGTGAGCGCGGCCAGGAAGGCCACGAAGGTGAGCCAGGCCGGGTCGCGCAGGAACCCGAGCACGCCCACGCAGCAGCCGCCCAGGGTGAGGCCGAGCAGCATGGTGCGGCGGCGGCCGATCCGGTCGGCCAGCGCCCCCCCCAGCGGCCCCGAGAGCAAGAGCCCGAGCCCGTAGATGGCCACCACGTGACCGGCTTGCCGCGCCGAGAAGCCGCGCTCGGAGACCAGGTAGAGCGCCAGGAAGGTGATGACGAAGGAGGCGAGCCGGTTGACCAGCATGCCGGCCCAGAGCGACCAGAAGAGCGGCGGCAGGCCGCCGGTGGCGGCGCGGAAGCGGGGGAGGATGGAGCTCACGGGGGCTCCATCCTCCCATCTTCTTTTCTAGCAGTCGAAGTAGAGCGTGTACTCCAGCGGCGACGGGCGCATCCGCATGGGGTTCACTTCCTTGTCGTACTTGTACTGGATCCAGGTCTCGATGACGTCCTCGGTGAAGACGTCGCCCTTCATCAGGAACTTGTGGTCCTTGCGGAGGCACTCGAGCGCCTCGTCGAGCGAGCCGGGCATCTTGGGGATGTCCTTCAGCTCCTCCGGCGACATCCCGTAGATGTCCTTGTCGAGCGGCTGGCCGGGGTTGATCTTGTTCTCGATGCCGTCGAGGCCGGCCATCAGCATGGCCGCGAAGGCGATGTAGCCGTTGGCCGACGGGTCGGGCGAGCGGAACTCGATGCGCTTGGCCTTGGGCGACGGCGAGTACATGGGGATGCGGATCGACGCCGAGCGGTTGCGGGCCGAGTAGGCCAGGTTGATGGGGGCCTCGAAGCCGGGCACCAGCCGCTTGTACGAGTTGGTCGACGGGCAGCAGAGGGCGGCCAGGGCCGGCCCGTGCTTCAAGATGCCGCCGATGTAGAACATCGCCATCTCGGAGAGGCCGGCGTAGCCGTCACCCGCGAAGAGCGGCTTGCCGTTCTTCCAGATCGACTGGTGGACGTGCATGCCGGAGCCGTTGTCGCCGTAGAGCGGCTTCGGCATGAAGGTCACGGTCTTGCCGTGCCGGCGGGCGACGTTCTTGATGATGTACTTGAACCACTGGAGGTTGTCCCCCATGGCGGTCAGCGAGTTGAAGCGGATGTCGATCTCGGCCTGGCCGGCGGTGGCCACCTCGTGGTGCTGGCGCTCCACGTGGATGCCGACCGACTCCATCACCCGGCACATCTCGGTGCGGAGGTCCTGCTGGGAGTCGGTGGGGGCGACCGGGAAGTAGCCCTCCTTGTAGCGGGGCTTGTAGCCGAGGTTGCCGCCGGCCTCCTCGCGGCCGGTGTTCCACTGCCCCTCGACCGAGTCGACCTTGTAGAAGGCGTGGTTGACGCCCGACTCGTAGCGGACGTCGTCGAAGATGAAGAACTCCGGCTCCGGTCCGAAGTAGGCGGTGTCGCCGATGCCGGTCGACTTCAGGTACTTCTCGGCCTTGCCGGCGATGTTGCGCGGGTCGCGGCTGTACGGCTCCTTGGTGATCGGCTCGACCACGTTGCAGATCAGCGAGAGGGTCGGCTCGGCCATGAAGGGGTCGATGACCGCGGTGCTCGGGTCGGGGATGACCAGCATGTCGGAGGCGTGGATCGCCTGCCAGCCGCGGATCGAGGAGCCGTCGAAGCCCAGCCCGTTCTCGAAGACGTCCTCGGAGAGCTCGTAGAGGGGGATGGAGAAGTGCTGCCAGGTGCCGATGAAGTCCATGAACTTCAGATCGACGTAGGTGGCCTTCTTCTCCTTGGCCAGCTCGAATACCTGCTTCGGGGTGAGGTTCGCCATCGCGGTCATTTCTCCGACTTGAGAGAGGGGGTTGCGACCCGGATCGTTAGCACGCGCCGTGCCGTGTTGGACTGCAGATCAGTCCCGGGAAAACCGGGCCTGCACGAATTTCCCGCAGCACCACCTGCCCGAAAAACGAGCAGCTACCTGCCGGTGAAGCGAGCACTCAGCGGGGCTTCATCCCGAGCGCCCGCATCCGCTCGCGCAGCGTATTCCGGTTCATCCCGAGCAGCTCGGCCGCCCGCAGCTGGTTCCCCTTGGTGCGGGCGATGGCGGAGGCGATCAGCGGCCGCTCCACCGCCTCGAGGGCCGCCTGGTAGCGGCCACCCTCCGGCTCGACGCCGTCGAGCATGGCGCCGACCAGCCCGGTGAGGCCGCGCTCGGCGGCGGCGGCGGCCGGCAGGAGGCCGGTCAGCTCGGCGGCGCCGATGCGCGGGCCGTTGAGCTTGAGCAGGGCGCGCTGGATGACGTTCTGCAGCTCGCGGACGTTGCCGGGCCAGGGGTGCGACAGCAGCATGGCCTCGGCGTCCTTGCCGAGCGCCACGGCGCGCCCCTTGAGCTGCTGGCCGTAGCGGGCCAGGAAGTGGCGGGCCAGCAGCACCACGTCGGCCTCGCGCTCGCGCAGCGGCGGCAGCCGGACCGGCACCACCGCCAGCCGGTAGTAGAGGTCGCGGCGGAAGCGCCCCTCCTCGACCGAGCGCGCCAGGTCGGCGTTGGTGGCGGCCACCACCCGCACGTCGACGGGGAGCGCGCGCGAGCCGCCCACCCGGTCGATCTCCCGCTCCTGCAGCACCCGCAGCAGCTTGGCCTGCAGCTCGATCGGCAGCTCGCCGATCTCGTCGAGGAAGAGCGTGCCGCCGCTGGCCAGCTCGAACTTGCCGGGGCGCCGCTCCACGGCGCCGGTGAAGGAGCCCTTCTCGTGGCCGTAGAGCTCGCTCTCGATGAGATCGCGCGGCAGCGCCGCCATGTTGACGGTGATGAAGGGGCCGGTGGCGCGGGCCGAGTTGGAGTGGACGGCGCGGGCCACCAGCTCCTTGCCGGTGCCCGACTCGCCCATCAGCAGCACCGTCATCTCGGTGCGGGCGACGCGGCCGACCTCCTTGAAGACCTCGATCATGGCCGGCGAGCGCCCCACCAGCGTCTCGGGGAGCGCCACGTCGCGGAAGCGGCGCGGCTCCTCGGAGACGGGGTCCGGCTCGCTGCCCTCGCCCGGGGAGGCCGTGAGGTCGAGGATGATCCGCTCGACGCGGGCCAGGTCGAAGGGCTTCGAGAGGTAGTCGGCGGCGCCGCGCTTCATCGCCTCGACGGCGGTCCGCATGGTGTCCTCGGCCGTCATCACCACCACGAAGGGCGAGCTGGGCCGGCCGGCGATCTCGCCGAGCAGCGTGAGGCCGTCGTCGCCGGGGAGCCGCACGTCGAGCAGCAGCAGGCCGATGCCGGTGGGGCCGGTGCCGTGGGTCCGCAGCTTGAGGCGGGCCTCCTCGGCGCTGCCGGCCTCCTCGAAGGGGACCCCGGCCCGCTCGCAGGTGCGAGCCAGCACGAAGCGGATGGAGCTCTCGTCGTCGACGATCAGGACCTTGCGCACGCGGACTCCTTAAGCAAGGCCGGGGCCAGCGTCGCCCCCCACTTCGAGGGGGAGGTAGAGGCTCGCCTCGCACCCCCCGGAGGAGCGGTTCCGGACCTCGATCCGCCCCCCGTGGGCGTCGATGATCCGGCGCGAGATGGCCAGCCCCAGCCCGGTGCCGTGCGGCTTGGTGGTGGCGAACGGCGTGAAGAGCCGGGGGATCATCGCCTCCGGGATGCCCGGGCCGTTGTCCTTGACCGAGACCCGGGCCAGCGGGCGGGTCCGGCCGCTGGCGGAGCGGAGCCGCTGGGAGGCGACCGCGGTCTCCAGCGTCAACTGCGGGTTGGGCCGACCCGTGAGTGCGTCGAGGGCGTTGCGGACCAGGTTGAGGATCACCTGCGTCAGCTTCTCGTCGTCGCCGGTCACGAAGGGGAGCGAGGGATCGAAGCGCTCGATGATGGTGACGCCGTCGGCGCCCGGGACGCCGCGGGCCAGCACCCGCACGTCGCCGAGCACCTGGTGGATGTCGACCGGGGCGCTCTGCAGCGCCGCCGGGCGGGCCAGGTCGAGCAGCTCGCGCACCAGGCCGTCGACCCGCTTGGCCTCGCGGGCGATCACCTGGGCGTAGTCGCGGGCGCTCCCCTCGGCCTCGCGCGCCAGCAGCTCGGCCGAGCCCTGCAGCCCGGCCAGCGGGTTCTTGATCTCGTGGGCCAGGCCGGCGGCCAGCGCCTCGAAGTCGAGGGTGCGCTCGCCGCCGCGCGGGGTCCGCAGCACCACCACGGAACCGACGCAGGAGTGGCCGTCGAAGAGCGGCGAGGCCTCCACCGAGACGGTCACGCTCCGGTCGGCAGGGCTCGGCAGGAAGGAGGCCTGCAGCTCCTGGGAGCGGCGCGCCCGCTCGGCCACGCCGCCGAGCCGGTCGGCGCCGGGCAGGGCCCGCACCGGCTGGCCGATCGCCCAGTCCCTGCTGCGGCCGAAGAGCTCCTCGGCCGGCGGGTTGAGGTGGAGCACGCTCCCGTCGACGCCGACCAGCACGACGGCGTCGCCGATCGAGTCGACGGCCGCGCGCGCCAGCGCCGCCGAGAGCGCCTGGGGCTTGTCGAGCTCCGCCAACGACTACAGGGCTTCCTCGCCCCGCTCGCCGGTGCGGATGCGGATCACCTCGTCGACGGGGACCACGAAGATCTTGCCGTCGCCGATGCGGCCGGTCTTGGCGGCCCGCTCGATCGCCTCGACCACCTTGGCCACCAGCGCGTCGGAGACCACCACCTCCACCTTCACCTTGGGGAGGAAGTCGACGACGTACTCGGCGCCGCGGTAGAGCTCGGTGTGGCCCTTCTGCCGGCCGAAGCCCTTGACCTCGGTGGCGGTGAGGCCGGCCACGCCGATCTCGGAGAGCGCCTGCTTCACCTCGTCCAGCTTGAACGGCTTGATGATGGCTTCGACCTTCTTCACGGCTCACCTCGGTGAATGTGGAAGTGACTCTGAAGCTACGCTTCGATCCGGCGACCGGTCAACTTGGCGCTGCCTGCGATCCGGGCACCGTGGTGCCCGGAAACCAGACAGCCCGCCTCGCCCCCGGGCAGCCCCGGCGACCGGATCGGCGAGTCTTGATCGCCATCTCCTGGCGAAGTGCAACCGGTGGGCCACCGGCCGTACAATGCGCCATGGCCGCCTGGACCCTGCCGCTGGCGCTGGCGATCGCCGCCGCGGCCCACCTGGCCTTCTGGCGCTGGAAACTCCGCGAGCCCGGCGGCGAGGACGAGATTCTCGAGGCGGTGGCCGCCGACGGCTGGCGCCTGGCCATGGGGCGGCGGCACCCGCGCGGCCAGGCGCGGATCACGCCGGTGCTGCTGGTCCACGGCATCGCCATGAACCGCCAGTCGCTCGACTTCGGCCTGGAGCGCTGGTCGCTGGCGGCGGCGCTGTCGGCCGGCGGGCTCGACTGCTTCGCCCTCGACCTGCGCGGCCACGGCGGCTCGCGCCGGCGCCCGGCCGCGGCCGCGGCCACCTGGACGCTCGATCACTACATCTCGCTCGACGTGCCGGCGGCGCTCGACGCCATCGAGCGGCTCACCGGCGAGCGGCGGGTCTTCTGGGTCGGCCACAGCCAGGGGGCGCTGCTCGGGCTGGCGGCGGCGCAGCGCTACCCCGACCGGATCGCCGGGGTGGTGGCGCTGGTGCCGCCCGTCTGCCTGCCGCTGGCGGCGGTGGAGCAGCCGTTGATCGGCTGGCTGGCGCGCTGGCGGCTCTTGCGGCCGCTGGCCCAGCTGGTGGCGCCGCTCTGCGGCTGGTGGCAGCCGCGCCGCGCCGGGCTGGCGCTCCAGCTCGGCAACATGGAGCGGGTCGCCTACCGGCGCTTCATGATGAACGTCATCGAGGAGATGCCGCCCGGCGTGGTCAGCCACTTCCAGGCGCTGGCGCGCGAGCAGCGCTGCGGCAGCTTCGACGGGAGCGAGGACTGGCGGGAGGGGCTGGCCACCTGCCGGCAGCCGGCCCTCTTCGTGGCGGCGCCGCGCGACGGGCTGGCGCCGCAGGCCGGGGTCGAGGTCGGGTTCGCGCGCTGGGGCGGCGAGAAGGCGCTGCTGGTGGCCGACCCGGAGGTGGGCCACACCGACCTGCTGCTGGGGAAGCGGGCGCCCACCGAGCTCTTCCCGGCGGTGCGCGACTGGCTCAAGGCGCGGTCGGCGCTGCGGACGGCGCCGCGCTGAGGCGCCAGCGCCCGTCCCGCTCCTCGGCCCGCCCCTGCGCCTCGAGCTTCTGCAGCACCGCCAGGCCGCTCCGCTCCGCCACCGGCCAGACCTCCGGCGGGACGTCGGCGTAGGCGCGGGCCGTCACCTCGGAGAGCGTGCCGGGCAGGTCGAGGGCGGCGACGATCAGCCGCTCGCGCTCGGCCCGGTGCGCCAGGTAGGCGCGCAGGGCGGCCACGCCGTGGGCGGCCGGCTGGCCGTGGGCCGGGTAGAGCGTGCCCGGCGCCAGCCGGACCAGCCGCTCCAGCTGCCGCTCGTACTCGGCCATGTCGCCCTCGGGCGGGTCGATGACCACCGTCGAGAGGGTGGAGAGCATGTCGCCCACCAGCAGCGCCCCGGTCTCCTCGTCGTGGAAGACCACGTGGTCGCGCGCGTGACCCGGGGTGAAGTGGACGCCGTAGCGGCCGCCCAGCAGCTCGCCGTCGCGCACCGGCTTGAAGAGCAGGCCGGGGAGCCGCGGGGCGATGTCGCGGTGGGCGCGGATGGTCAGGCCGCGGGCCGAGAGCGCCGCCACGCCCCCGACGTGGTCGAGGTGGCCGTGGGTGAGCCAGAGCTCGCGGGCCGGGCGCCCCTCGGCGGCGAGGGTGTCGAGGAAGCGGTCGAGGCGGGCCTGCTCGGCCGGGTCGGGCGAGCCGGGGTCGACGACCGCGAGCCGGTTGCCGAGATCGAGGATCCAGCAGTTGGTGTGGGCGGCCGGCGGCAGGGTCGGGGTCCTGAGCGGGAGCTGCCAGATCCCCTGCTGGTACTCGATGCGGAAGGCGGCCGGGGCTGGGTGGCGCAGCGCCTCGAGGTCCGGTGACGGCCCGCGCGCCAGCACCCGGATCGGCCAGAGGTTGGGCGGCAGGAAGAGCCGCGCCCCGCGCGACCAGTCGTCGAGGGCGCCGGCGGCCGAGGTCCAGGCGCCGTCGTCGAGCTCGCCCGGCCAGACCTCGGGGGCCTCGCCGTCGCGCCACTCGACGAGGTAGGTGAGGGCGTCGAAGCGGATGGCGTAGAACTCCGGGGTGACCCAGCGGCCGCCCTCGACGAAGCGGGGGCCGTCGACCTCGGCGTCGAGCTCACGCAGCAGCTCGGCGAAGCCGACCTGGCCGGCGAGCAGCCGGGTGCGGTGGGCCGAGAGCTCCTCGGCGGGGCGGGGGCGGCCGGTGACGAGGAGCACGCCGGCCTCCTCGAAGAGCTCGCGGGCGGCGCAGGCCAGGTCGGCCGGGGCGCTCGGGCCGGGGCGGTGGACCGGGACGGCGGCGTCCTCGGGGTCGCGGCGGCCGCCGGGGAAGGCGCTGAAGCCAGGGGCGAAGCGCTGCGTGGCGCCGCGGCGGACCAGGAAGAGCTCGAGGCCGCGGGGGCCGGGGCGCCAGAGGACGACCGACGCCGCCGCGCGCGGGACGGGCGGGGGCGGGGGCGGCGGAAGCGAGAAGTGGCCGGATTCGCTCATGCTCAGCAGGGGATCCGGACCAGCTCCTGCTGGATCTTCGAGTAGACCTGCGGCCCCTCGGGGCGAAGGACCACGTCGATCTCGGTCCGGACCCCCATCCCCTCCTGCGGGAGGTAGATGCCCGGCTCGATGGAGAAGGCCAGGCCGGTGACCAGCGAGCGGGTGTCGTGGGTCTCGAGGTCGTCGAGGTTGGCCCCGTCGCCGTGGACGTGGACGCCGATCGAGTGGCCGGTGCGGTGGATGAACTGGTCGCCGAAGCCGGCGGCGGCGATCGAGTCGCGGACGGTCCGGTCGACCTGCCAGCCCTGCAGCGTCTCGCCGGCGGCGTGGGCGCGCTTCAGCTGGGCGAGCCCGGCGTCGCGGCCGTCGGCGGCGGCGCGGAAGATCCGCTCCATCTTCGGTGCCGGCCTGTCTCCGCAGAAGCCGACCCAGGTGATGTCGGCGTAGACGTCGTCGGGGCCGGTCGGCCGGGCCCAGAGATCGATCAGCACCAGGTCGCCCTTGCGGATCGGGGTCGGGGTCCTCTCCGAGGGTTCGTAGTGCGGATCCCCGGCGTGGCCGTTCACGGCGACGATGGGGGCGTGGTCGTACTCGAGGCCGGCCTCGGTGAAGCGGTCGGTGAGGAAGCGCTGGATCCCGGTCTCGCTCGGCTCCTTCCCGCCCCGGAGCAGCTCGCCGATGCGGCTGAAGGCGGCGTCCTTGGCCTCGTCGATCACCTTCAAGGCGCGGCGGTGGCTCTCCACCTGGGCCTCGGTCCAGCGGCAGAGGAAGTGCTGGACCAGCTCGGCCGACGAGACCACCGAGGCGCCGAGGCCGCGGATCAGCTCGAGCGTGCCGGCGTCGACGCGGGAGAGGTAGGGGATGGCCGCCAGGGGGCAGTACTCCATGGCCACCTTCGGCGAAGGCGGCAGCTGCCCGAGCAGCTCCTTCAAGGCGGCGTGGAGCGACTGCCAGGAGGCGTAGCTGCGCCGCCGGCCCGGGACGTGGCGCGGGAAGGACCCGAGCTCGATGGCGTGGACCAGGAGCTGCGGCTCGCCGCGCGCCGGGACGAGGTAGTACCAGCGCCGCGTCAGCATGTGCCCGCCCAGGCCGAGCGCGGTGAGGGCGGTCGGGTTCTGGCCGTGGAAGTCGTAGAGGAGCCAGCCGTCCAGCTGCTGGTCCACGAGGGCCTGCTGGAGCGCGGGGATGTCCATCCCGGCGTTCTATCCCCGCGCCGGGTTCGCGGCAACGCGGCCCGGGGCTCCTTGCCGGGTGGCGCCTAGATCGGGACCCGGTACCGAGGCCCGGTCCCGGCCTCGCCGGCCCTGGGGATCTGGTGCAGCCGGATCGAGTTGGTCTTGCCCGCCACGCCCATGGGAGAGCCGTGGACCAGCACCAGGCGGTCCCCCGGCTTGGCGATGCCATCCTCGACCAGCCGCTCGGCGACCGCCTCGGCCATGGCGTCGGCGTTCCTCACCGGCTCCATCAGCGCCGGGATCACGCCCCAGTAGAGGGCGCAGCGCCGCCGCACGCCCTGGTCGGTGGAGAAGGCGACCACCGGCACCGGCGGCCGGAAGTGGGCGAGCAGGCGCGCCGTGGTCCCGGAGAGCGTGAAGCAGCAGATGGCCACCGCCCCGGAGCTCTCGGCCGCCCGGCAGGCCGCCGACGAGACCACCTCGTCCATCGGCGCCGGCACCGCCTCGGTCAGCCCCGGCCTGGTGGTGGCCCGCACCGTGGCCTCGGCCTCGCGGACGATGCGGTCCATCATCTGCACGGCGGCCAGCGGGTGCCTGCCGCTCGCGGTCTCCCCCGACAGCATCACCGCGTCGGCCCCGTCCCAGATCCCGTTGGCGACGTCGCTGGCCTCGGCGCGGGTCGGCCGCGGATGCTCGATCATCGAGTTGAGCATCTGGGTGGCGATGATCACCGGCTTCCCGGCGGCGTTGGCCTTCTGGCAGAGCATCTTCTGGATGCCCGGCACCCGCTCCGGCAGGATCTCCACGCCGAGGTCGCCGCGCGCCACCATCAGCCCGTCGGCGGCGGCGAGGATGGCGTCGATCTGGTCGAGCGCCTCGGGCTTCTCGATCTTGGCGATCACCGGCACCACCCGGCCGGCCTGCTCCATGAGCCGCTTGCAGAGCAGCACGTCCTCGGCGGTGCGCACGAAGGAGAGCGCCACCACGTCGACGCCGTTGGCCAGGCCGAAGGCCAGGTCGGCCTTGTCCTTCTCGCTCATCGCCTCGGTGCGCAGCGCCACGCCGGGCAGGTTGATCCCCTTGTTCTCACCCAGGGTCCCGCCCTCGATCACCTCGGCGGTGACCTTGACGCCGTCGGTGGAGAGGACCTTGAGCTCGAGCAGGCCGTCGTCGATCAGCAGCCGGTCGCCCGGCTTCACGTCCTCTGCGAGGTGGACGTAGGTGGTCGAGACCAGCTGCTCGTCACCGATCACCTCGCCCGCCGTGGTGATCTCCAGCTTCCGGCCGGCCACCAGGGTCACGCCGGCGCGCCCGGCCTTGAGCGGACCGGTCCGGATCTTGGGACCCTGGAGATCCTGCAGCACGGCCACCGGCTTGCCGAGGTGGCGCGACGCGGCGCGGATGCGCCCCATGGTCTTGGCGTGGTCGTCGTGGCTGCCGTGCGAGAAGTTGAGGCGGGCCACGTCGACCCCATGCCGGAGCAACGCCTCCAGGGCCTCCAGGGTCGCGGTGGCAGGTCCGATGGTGGCAACGATCTTGGCGCGGCGCATGGCGCCTTGTACACTAGCTCCCCCCCAATGGACCAGACCGCGCTCCTCCGCCGTCTCGAGAAGCTGCAGCGCCTTCTCGAGGTGGCCCGCGCCATGACGGCCGAGCGTCACCTGCCCGCCCTGCTGCAGACCATCAACGACGCCGCCGCCAGCGTCGCCGAGGCCGACCGCTGCAGCATCTTCGTGGTCGACCGCGAGCGCGGGGAGCTCTGGACCACCGTGGCCCACGGCACCGGGGAGATCCGCATCCCGCTCGGCGCCGGCATCGCCGGGGCCGTCGCCGCCTCGGGCGCCTCGGTCCGCATCCCCGACGCCTACGCCGACCCGCGCTTCAACCCCGAGGTCGACGCCGCCACCGGCTACCGGACCCGCAACATCCTCTGCGTCCCCATGATCAACACCGCCGGTGAACCGGCCGGCGTCATCCAGGCCCTCAACCGCCGCGACGGCGCCTTCGGCGACGAGGACGAGGAGCTGCTCCAGGCCCTGGCCGGCCCGGCCGCCAGCGCCATCGAGAACGCCGTCCTCCACGAGGAGATCGAGCGGCTCTTCGAGGGCTTCGTGCAGGCCTCGGTCACCGCCATCGAGTCCCGCGATCCGACCACCGCCGGCCACTCCGGCCGCGTCGCCACCCTCACCGTCGGCCTGGCCCGCGCCGTCGAGCAGGCCCCGCCGCCCGCCTGGCGCGGCGTCCGCTTCGAGGCCGCCGCCCTGCAGCAGCTCCGCTACGCCGCCCTGCTCCACGACTTCGGCAAGGTCGGCGTCCGCGAGAACGTCCTCACCAAGGCCGACAAGCTCCACCCCCACCAGCTCGAGCTGCTCCAGGGGCGCTTCGAGCTGGCCCGCGCCGGCCTCGAGAACGACCGGCTGCGCGCCCGGCTGGCCGGCACCAGCGAGGCCGGGATCGACGAGCGGCTCGCCGAGCTCGACGCCTGCCTCGAGGTGGTGCTGGTGGCCAACCGCCCCGCCGTGCTGGCCGAGGCCGCCTCGGCGCGCCTCGCCGGGCTGGCCGGCCGCACCTTCGCCGACTCGCGCGGCGCCGCCCGCGCCCTCGTCACCGCCGACGAGCTCTCGCTCCTCTCCATCCCCCGCGGCTCGCTCTCCGAGCAGGAGCGCAAGGAGATCGAGAGCCACGTCACCCACACCTTCCGCTTCCTCTCGCAGATCCCCTGGACCCGCGCCCTCAAGCGCGTCCCCGAGATCGCCTACGGCCACCACGAGAAGCTCGACGGCCGCGGCTACCCGCGCGCCATGGCCGCGCCGGCCATCGCCGTGGAGACGCGGATGATGACCATCGCCGACATCTTCGACGCCCTCACCGCCAGCGACCGCCCCTACAAGAAGGCGCTGCCGGTGGAGCGGGCCCTCGACATCATCGCCGACGAGGTCAAGCGCGGGCAGGTCGACGGCTCGCTCTTCGACGTCTTCACCGAGGCCAGGCCCTGGCTGGCTCGTTGACGCTCCACCTCGCCGGCCAGGACAGCCGGGCCCTCGCCGCCCGCACCGGGATCTCGCTCAGCGACGCCCGCCGCGTCCTCGCCGCCGTGGTCGGCCGGGGGGAGTCGCCGCGCACCGCCCGCAACGTCCGGCGCGAGGTGCTCGACCGGCTCGAGGCCATGGCCACGCCCGGCACCCTGCGCGAGCTGGAGCGTGTCGACGCCGCCGACGGCTTCCGCCGCTACCTGCTGGCCGCCCCCGACGGCGTCCGCTTCGAGGCGGTCCGCATCCCGCTCTTCGACACCCACCACGTCGCCTGCCTCTCCTCGCAGGCCGGCTGCGCCCTCGACTGCGCCTTCTGCGCCACCGGCCGGCTCGGCCTCACCCGCTCGCTCGCCGCCTGGGAGATGGTCGCCCAGCTGCTCCACCTGCGCGCCGACTCGACCCGGCCGGTCTCCGGCGTGGTCTTCATGGGGCAGGGGGAGCCGCTCGCCAACTACGACGCCGTCCTCGACGCCGCCTACGCGCTCTGCGACTCGTCGGGCGGCCGCATCGACGCCCGCGCCATCTCCATCTCCACCGCCGGGCTGGTGCCGCAGCTCCGGCGCTACACCGCCGAGGGGCACAAGTTCCGGCTCTGCATCTCGCTCAACGCCGCCATCCCGGAGAAGCGGCGGGCGCTGATGCCCATCGACCGGGCCTGGCCGCTCGACGAGCTGATGGCGGCGGTGCGCGAGCACGCCGCTGCCACCGGCCGGGTGACGCTCGAGTACGTGATGATGGCCGGGGTCAACGTCGGCGAGGAGGACGCCGCGGCGCTGGGCCGGCTGCTGGCCGGGCTGCCGGTCAGGCTCAACCCCATCGCCGTCAACGACGCCAGCGGCCGCTTCCGCCCGCCCAGCGAGCCGGAGTGGCAGGCCTTCCGCGACCAGCTGGCGCACCACCTCCCGGGCCAGCCGATCGTGCGCCGCTACTCGGGCGGGCAGGACCAGCACGCCGCCTGCGGCATGCTGGCGTCGCGTCAGGGCGAGGGCGGCGAAGCGGGCGGCTGAGCCGGCGGCTGGGCGGGTGGCTTCGGCGCCGGCGGCTCCGCCTTCTTCGGCGCGGCCTCATCTGGCACCAGCAGCTCGAACCGCTCCAGCAGCTCGAGCTGCTCCAGCAGCTCCAGGTTCCGCAAGAGCTCGTCGTCATCCGCCGCGGCCTCGACCGCCGGGCCCGCGGCCGGGGCCGGCGCCGGAGGCTCGGCCAGCAGCAGGAGCCCGCAGAGGGCGCTGGCGAGCGGTCCGATCATGGCGTGAGCAGGTCGACGGCGAGCACCGTCTTGTAGACGGTCGCCCCGCCGCCGAAGAAGTCGCCGGGCCAGAGCACGTCGAGCTCGGCGCCGAGCGAGAGCCAGCGGGTCGCCTCCCACCGGGCCGAGAGGTCGACCTCGGCCCCGTAGCGCCGCCCGCCCCACGGGCCGTCGTCCTCGGCCTGCAGCCAGGCGACCCGCGCCTCGAGGTCGACGTCGGGCCCGGCGTCGACCTGCAGGTCGAGCCCCGGGGCGATCACCCCGCGCCCGTTCACGCCCGGGGCGGTGGCCTGCCGCGCCGCGAAGGTCTCGGAGAGGCCGCCGCGGAAGAAGAGGTTGGTGGCGGTGACGTACGGGGTGACGCCGAGGAAGGCGCCGTAGCCCTGCGGCAGCCCGAGCCGCCGCTTCTCCGTCGTCGGCCGGTCGCCAGAGAGGTAGAGGAACCAGGGCGTCACCTGCAGCCACGGCCAGGGCGAGACCTGGTAGCGCAGCCAGGCGGCCGAGCCGCGCAGCGGGATGTCGACCTCCTCCGGGGCGGCCGCGCTGCCGAGCCGGTCGACGCGCCCGCGCAGCAGCGCCACGGTCCAGAGCAGCCGCTGCCCTGCGAAGGTGCCGAGGCCGCCGCTGCTCCCCAGCCAGGCCATCGAGGCGGTCGAGTCGAACTCGCTGGAGAGCAGGCCGGCCAGCGCCTGTGAGGCGGGCGCGTACCTGGTCGTGCCGGGGGCGAGCCCGGAGAGGGTCACCACCCTATCCTCGACCCAGGCCGAGCGGACCAGCTCGGCCACCCCCCCGGTGCGATCCCGGCGCGCCGCGAAGAAGAGCCCGGCGCTCTCGAAGAGCGAGGGGAGCCAGTCGGCCCGCAGCAGCAGCAGCGGGGAGATGCCGGAGACCTTGCCGGGCAGGTCGCGCGTCGGCTGGAAGAGCGCGGCGCGCAGCTCGAAGGGTGGGCCGAGGGCGCCGAGGTCGAGGGCCACGTCGACCCCGGTGCTGTAGTCGTCGTGGACCAGCCCCTCGGCCACCGCTTGCCTGGCCCGGCCGGCGCGGACGGTGGCGAAGCCGGCCCGCCCGAAGCTGAAGGCGACGTACGCCTCGCGCACCAGCAGCGTCTGCCGCACCTCCTCGCCCAGCGGCCGGCCGTTGGAGGTCAGCTCGGCCGGGCCGAGCCTGGTCTCCTCGAGCAGCAGCGTCGGGCTGGGGCGCAGCGCCGTCGCGAGCCGGCAGTTCCCGCTGCCGCGGACGTCGAGCCCGGTGGGAGAGGTGTCGGAGAAGCAGACCTGCGCCACCTTCGGAAAGCGCTGCACCCGCAGCTCGCCGGTGTCGAGGGCCACGCGCCAGCGGAGCGCGCCGTCGACGTGGCGGCCGTCGAAGGAGAGCGCGGCCACCGTCGAGCCTTGGCGGCTGTCGGCGGTGGTGGCCAGGTAGTCCTCGATGAGAAAGGCCCGGCTGGCCGCATCGAAGAGGAGGCCGGTGGCCGGGGCGTCGCGTACCCCGCTGAAGCGCAGGTGCAGGCTCCCCTCGACGCGCACCTCCCCGGCGGCGGCGCCCGGGAGGAGCGCCGCGGTCAGCGCCGCGAGGAGGAGGGCGGGGCGGCGCACGGGTGGCTACCGGCCGCGCTTCTCCCGCCAGCGCTCGCGGGCCCGGTCGCGTTGCTCGGGCGAGAGCTCGCGCCAGCGCCGCAGGTTCTCCATGTAGCGCTCCCGCTCGCGGGGCGGGGCCCGCAGGATCTCGCCCATGGCCTTGCGCAGCTGGGCGCGCCGCTCCGGCGACAGCTCCTGGAACCGGTTGAACCGCTCCTGCAGCTCGCGCTGCTCGCGCGCCGGCAGCCGCCGGTAGGCCTCGTAGCGCTTCAGCAGCTCGGCCCGCTGCTCGGGCGGGAGCGCCCGCAGCCGCGCCAGCCGGTCCCGGGTCTCGGCCTGCTGCTCGGGCGGCAGGGCCTTGTAGGCCTTCCACTTCTCACGCAGCGCCTCGCGCTGCTCCGGCGTCAGCTTCTCCCAGCGCTCGCGGGCCGTCGCGTCGCGGGCCGCGGCCGGGTCGCCGGCCGTGTCGCCGGCCGGAGACGGCGGCGGCGCCTCCTCGGCGCCTGCCGGAACGGCGAGCAGCAGCGCCCCGAGCGCCAGCATCGAGAGCAGCCGGATCATCGCGTCCCCCCGCGGTCGAGCGTGTCGAGCGCGGCGATCAGCGCCGCGTCCTCGGCCGTCTCGACGTCGTCGACCGAGGCGACGGTCTCGTACTCCGCCAGCAGGTCGAGCTGCGCGGCCGCCGCCAGCTCCAGCCCGCGCTGCTGCCGGACCACCAGCAGGCCGGCCAGCGCCGCGGCGGCCAGCACGCCGGCCGGGAGCGCCAGCCGCCAGCGCAGCGCCGCCAGCCGGCCGAGGAGGCCACGCGGCGGCTCGGCCGCCAGCCGCGCCGCCAGCCGGGCCGAGAAGTACGGGGAGGGCTCGGGCGCCGCCGGCAGCCGGGCCAGGGCCGAGAGCGCGCCGGAGAGCCGGTCGCGCTCGGCGCGGCAGGTGGCGCAGCCGGCCAGGTGGGCCTCGACCGCGGCCCGCGCCGGCGGGGCCAGGGCGCCGTCGAGCAGCGCCGAGAGTTGGTCGACCACGTGGTTCATGAGAGCACCTCCTCGTCGCCACCGGGCGCGAAGGCCGCCAGCGCCGAGGCGGCGCTGACGGTGGCCCGGTGGATCAGGGACTTCACGGCCGACACGCTGGTCTCCAGCGTCTCGGCGATCTCCTCGTAGCTCATCCCCTCGAAGCGGCAGAGCACGAAGGCGGCCCGCTGCTTGTCGGGGAGCGCGCCGAGCAGCGAGACCACCGCCTGCTCCAGCGACCGCGCCACCGCCTGCTCGTGCGGCCCGGCCGCGCCCGAGGGCAGGGCGTCGAGGTCGGGGGCCTGGTCCTCGCCCACCGGCCCGGCGGCCCGCGCCGTGAACTCGGCGCGCCGCACCTCGTTGAGGCAGTGGTTGGTCGCCACCCGGTAGAGGAAGGTCTTGAAGCGCGCGCTCGGCTGGTAACGCCCCGCCACCCGGTAGAGCTTCACGAAGACGTCCTGCGCCAGCTCCTCGGCGCGGGCCGCGTCCCTCACGAAGCGATGGCAGAAGGCGATCATGGCCCGGGCGTTCCTCTCGTAGAGGAGCCGGAACGCCGCCTCGTCACCGCGCTGGAAGGCCAACAGCAGCGCGGCGTCGTCGTCCTGGCTCATCCTCCCCCCCAGAACACCGGCCGCCGCGAGAAGTTGCGGTCGCCTAGCCGCCCAGTGAGCCGAGCAGCAGGGTGGTGAACCCGTAGACCAGCGCCGCCACCGCCGCCGAGGCCGGAATCGTGAAGATCCACGCCCAGATGATGCGCCCGGCCACCCCCCAGCGGACCGCCCGGGTGCCCCGGGTGGCGCCGACGCCGACGATCGCCCCGGTGATGGTGTGGGTGGTCGAGACCGGGATGCCCCAGTGGGCCAGCGCCAGGATGGTGACGCCGCCGCCGGTCTCGGCGCAGAAGCCGCCGATCGGCTGCAGCTTGGTCAGGCCGGACCCCATGGTCTTGACGATGCGCCAGCCGCCGAAGAAGGTCCCGAGCCCGATGGCGGCGTGGCAGGCCAGCACCACCCAGAGCGGGATGTGGAACTCCTCGCCCTTCATCACCGTCCCGAAGAGCACGATGGCGATGATGCCCATCACCTTCTGGGCGTCGTTGGTGCCGTGGCTGTAGGAGAAGACCGCCGCCGAGACCAGCTGCAGCTTGCGGAACCAGCTGTCGACCTTGGTGGGCGTGAAGCCCCGCACGACCCAGGCGGTGGCCACCATCATGGTGACGCCGAGCACCATGCCGATCATCGGCGAGAGCACGATGAACATCGAGATCTTGAGGATGCCCGAGGCGACCAGGCCGGAGGTGCCGAGCGCCGGCAGGGTGGCGCCGATCATGCCGCCGGCCAGGGCGTGCGACGAGGAGGAGGGGAGCCCCCAGTACCAGGTGAGCAGGTTCCAGGCGATGGCGCCCACCAGCGAGGAGAAGATCACCACCAGCACCGCGGTGGTCCCCATCGACTTGAGCAGGTCGAAGTGGATGACCCCCTTGCCCATGGTGTTGGCCACCTTGAGCTGGGCCCCCCAGAGCACCGGCGCCGCCGCGATGAAGTTGAAGAAGGCGGCCCAGGCCACCGCCTTCATGGGCGTCAGCACCCGCGTCGAGACCACCGTGGCGATCGAGTTGGCCGCGTCGTGGAAGCCGTTGATGAAGTCGAAGGCGAGGGCGACGAGGATCAGCCCGGTGACGACGGCATAGAGGAGCATGGCGGGGGTCTGGGGCGGCCGGGGCCGCGCCCTAGGCGTGCTCCAGGACCACGCCCTCGATCACGTTGGCGACGTCCTCGGCCCGGTCGGTGGCGTCCTCGATCAGGTCGATGATCTCCTTCCACTTCATCACCGTGAGCGGGTCGTTGCCGCGCTTGAAGAGCTTGGCCATGGTCTTGCGGGTCAGGGTGTCGGCCTGGTTCTCCAGCTTGTTCATCTCCTGGCAGGCGGCCAGGATGGTCTCGGGGTCCTTCTTCATGTTGCGCAGCCCCCGGACCGCCTCCTCCATCTTCCGGGTCTGCTCCACCAGCACCGCGCAGAGCTCGCGCGACTCGGGGAGCACGGTGTCGATGTCGTAGAGGCCGAGCCGCTCGGCCGCGGCGTCGGCCAGGTCGAGGACGTCGTCGATGCGCGAGAGGATGCGGTGGATCTCGGACCGGTCGAAGGGGGTGATGAACTGGGTGTGGAGCCGCTCGAAGGCGCGGTGGGTGATGTCGTCGCCGCGGTGCTCGACGTCCTTGATGGCCTGGCACTTGGCCGGCACGTTGGTGAAGTCGTCGAGCAGGTCCTTGAGCAGCACGGCCCCCTCGACCACCGCGGCGGCCTGGGCCTCGAAATCCGAGAAGAAGTCGTCCGACCTGGGCATCAAGCGCTGGAGCATGCCGGGAGGGTACCGCGAGAGCGGCCCCAGCGGATCAAGAATGCGCGCTCCCGGCCGGCGCGTCGCGCAGCGTCACCAGCGTGGCGCCCCAGCCCCCGGCCGCCTCGTCGGCCGGGCCGAACCGCTCCACCAGCGGGTGGCGGGAGAGCAGGGCCTCGACCCCGCGCCGCAGCGCGCCGGTCCCCTTGCCGTGGATGATCCGCAGCTCCCGCAGCCCGGCGGCGTGGCTCGCCTCCAGCCAGTCCGGCACCAGCTCGCCGACCTCGCCCGGCGCGAAGGTGTGCAGGTCGAGCCGGCCGTCGAGGGGCAGGGGGACGGCGTCGCCGTCATCGTCGGCCGGGGGGGAGGACACGCCCCCAGCCTACGCGATCAGGGCCGGCTTCAGCCTCCGCGCGATGGCCTCGCGGATCGCCTCGAGCTCGAACGGCTTCTCCAGCCACTCCATGCCGGGCCGGGCCAGGAACTCGAGCGTCGCCGGGGTGCAGGCGCCGCCGGTGAGGAAGATCATCCGGGCGGCCTGGGCCGGGTCGAGCCGCCCCAGCTCCGCGTGGAGCGCCATGCCGGTCAGGTCGGGCATGAGCAGGTCGGAGAAGATCAGGTCGTACCGCTCGCCGGCCTGGAGCAGCGCCAGCGCCTCCCGCGAGCTGGTGAGGGCCACCACGTCGTAGTCGCGCCCCAGCGTCCGCTCCAGGACCGCGCCGATCAGCGCCTCGTCGTCGACCACCAGCAGGCGGGCACGCCGGGGCACCGCCGTCGGCGCCTTCACCGCGGCCGCCTGCGCCTCGGCCTGGTCGGTTGGCGCCACCGGGAGCAGCACCCGGAAGGTGGAGCCGACCCCGACCCGGCTCTCCACCTCGATGGTCCCGCCCAGCGCGCCGACGATGCTGCGGCAGATCGAGAGCCGCTCGGGGGGGATGCCGCAGCCGGTGTCGCTCACCTCGACCGCCACCTGCGCCGCCTCGGTCACGAAGCTGCGGACCCGGATGCACTGGTCGGCGGCCCGCCCCTCCGGCGTGGCGTGGGCGGCGTTGACCAGCAGGTTGAGGAAGACCTGGCCGAGCCGGGCCTCGCTGGCGCGCACCGGCGGCAGCGACGGGGCCAGCTCGCGCTCCACCCTGGCCCGGTGCTTCAGCTCGCTGCGGGCCACGCTGATGGCGCTCTCCAGCACGTGGGTCAGGTCGAGCGGGGCCAGCGCCCCGTCGTCGTCGCGGGAGAGCCGCTGCAGGTCGCGCACCAGCCCGTGCATCTTCTCCACGCCGTCGCGGGCGTCGTCGGCCGCCGACTTGAGCTGGTCGGCGACCACCTCCAGCTCCTCGTCGACGACCCCGGTCGCCGCCAGCCGCCGCGCCAGCCCGCCCACCTCCTCGGTGATGAAGGCCAGGTTGGCGGTGATGTAGGAGAGCGGGTTGTTGAGCTCGTGGGCCACGCCGCCGGCCAGCGAGCCGATCGAGACCATGCGGTCGGCGACCGCCAGCTGCGCGTAGAGCCGCTGCCGCTCCAGCTCGGAGCGGTGCAGCGCGATGGCGGCCGAGAGGCAGCTCCCGGCCGCCTCGAGGAAGCGGAGCTCGTCCGGCGCGAAGGCGCGGGAGCCGGCCTCGAAGGCGCCGAGCAGGCCGAGCGGGCCGGCCGGGCCGGGGACCGGCGCCAGCGCCGAGGCGGCCAGCCCGTGCCTGGCCAGGAAGAGGTCCCCGGGCCAGGCGGCGTGGACGTTCTCGGTGGCGGTCGAGGCGAGCTGGTCGAGCGCGAAGCCGGGCTGGGTGCCGGGGCCGCACGGCACCGGCTCGCCGGCGGTGCCGACCAGCACGCCCGAGGCGCACCGCACCACCAGCCGGTCGCCCGAGGCGGTGCACGCGAGGAGCGCCGCGGCGTCGACGGCGAGGGTCTCGGCCACCAGGCCGCAGGCGGTGGCCAGCAAGGGCTCGATCGGACCACCGCCGATGGCGAGGTGGCCGAGCGCCGCCAGCACCTCGGAGAACTTGGCGCGGTGGGAGACGTGGCCGCGACCGGGCTCGGGCGGTCGGTCGGCGCGCAGCTCGCCGAGCAGCCGCGCCACCGCCGCCTCCTCCTTCGGCGCCAGCGCCAGCGGCGGCCGGCCCGGGGGCGGCAGCGTGGGGTTCGAGGACGCGAGGGGAGACCAGGCCATGGGTCGGTCGTCAGCTGTGCACGATCCGTTCGCGCCGAGGCCCGCTCGGGGCCTGCTCGCAACCGACCGGGGCTGCTGGTGCTTTAGGACGGCGTCCCACGACGAAGGGACAGACCCGAACGGGTGTCCGAGGTACCCACGGGTCAGCCGGGGATGGCTGCCGTGACCCCCCCCACCGGGTGGGAGGGAAGGGGGCGCAGCCTGAAGGCAGGGGCGCAGGGCACCGCCGAGGCGTAGAACGGGTCGGTGGAGTTCGAGGCGCATCGCGAGCAGCTGAGACGGCTGCTCGACGCCGAGCGGGACGAGGAGCGGGCGCGCCTCGCCGAGGCCCGCGCCCGACTCACGCTGCGTGAACGCGAGGCCCGCGGCCTGGCGCTGGCCGACGTCGAGGCGGTCGAGGAGGGGAGCCTGGCGGGCCGCGCCCTGGTCAGCTTCGAGCGGCGGGGCGGCGAGCTCACCGGGGCGCGCATCGGCGTCGGCGCGCTGGTGACGGTGCGGCTGCGCAAGGAGCCGCGCAACGACGAGCCGAGCGGGGTGGTGGCGCGGCGCACCCGGAGCCGCGTCGCCGTGGCCTTCGACGAGCCGCCGCCCGACTGGGCCGTCGACGGCCGGGTGGTGCTGGAGCTGGAGCCCTCGCCGGTCACCTGGGAGCGGCTGGTGGCCGGGCTGGGGCGCATGGCGGGCGAGGCGGGCAAGCGCTGGCGGCCGCTGCTCACCGGCGCGGCGCCCCGGTTCGCCGCCCGGCCGCGCGGAGCGGAGCCGGCGCCGGCGCTCAATGAAGAGCAGCAGGCGGCCCTCTCGCTGGCGGAGCGGGCCGAGGACCTGGCCCTGGTGCACGGCCCGCCCGGCACCGGCAAGACCACCGTGCTGGTCGAGGTGATCCGCCGGGCGGTGGCGCGCGGCGAGCGGGTGCTGGCCTGCGCCCCCTCCAACCTGGCGGTCGACAACCTGCTGGAGCGGCTGGTGGCGCGCGGCGTCGACGGGGTGCGCGTCGGCCACCCGGCCCGGGTGCTCGAGTCGCTGCTCGACCGGACCCTGGAGGCCCGCACCGCCGCCCACGAGGGCTCGCGCATCGCCGCCGGGCTGGTGGCCGAGGCGCTCGACCTGCGCCGCTCCGCCTCGCGCCGCAAGCAGCGCCGCGGCCCGGGGCGGTTCTCCGAGGCCCGCGCCGCCGAGCGCGACGCCCGCGCCCTGCTCGGCGAGGCCCGCGCGCTCGAGGCCCGGGCCCAGGCCGACGTCCTCGACCGGGCCCAGGTGGTGCTGGCCACCCTGACCGGCCTGGAGGGGCGGGCCATGGCCGGGCGGCGCTTCGATCTGGCGGTGATCGACGAGGCGACCCAGGCGGTCGAGCCGGCCACCTGGCTGGCGCTGCTGCGCGTCGACCGGGCGGTGCTGGCCGGCGACCACCTGCAGCTGCCCCCCACCGTGCTCTCGGCGGCGGCCCAGGCCGGGGGGCTGGGCGTCTCGCTCTTCGAGCGGCTGCTGGCGCTCCACGGCGACGCCATCAAGGTGACGCTCACCGAGCAGCACCGCATGAACGAGGCGATCATGCGCTTCCCCTCCGAGGCGCTCTACGGCGGCGCCCTGCGCGCCCACCCGGCGGTGGCCCACCACTGCCTCGACGACGCTCCGCTCGAGGTGATCGACACCAGCGGGCGCGGCTTCGAGGAGGCGACGCCGGAGGGGTCGGAGAGCCGGGAGAACGAGGGCGAGGCGCTGCTGGTGGCCGCCGAGGTGGAGCGGGTGCTCTCGCTCGGCGTGGCGCCGGGCGAGGTGGCGGTCATCTCCCCGTACGACGGGCAGGTGCAGCGGCTGCGGGCCCTGCTCCACGACCGGGTCGAGCAGGGGCTGGAGGTCGACACCGTCGACGGCTTCCAGGGGCGCGAGAAGGAGGCGGTGGTGGTGAGCCTGACGCGCGCCAACGAGGCCGGCGAGGTCGGCTTCCTCGGCGACGTGCGGCGCATGAACGTGGCCCTGACCCGCGCCCGCAAGAAGCTGGTGGTGGTCGGCGACGGCGCCACCGTGGCCCGCCACCCCTTCTACGAGCGCTTCCTGCGCCACGCCGAGGCGACCGGGGCCTGGCGCAGCGCCTGGGACCGTGAGGCGGGGCCGCCGTGATCCGCTCCTCCTTCCGGCTCACCCCCGGGGTGGGCGCCTGGCTCGAGTCGAAGCTCTGGGACGCCGGGGTGCGGCGCTGGGAGGACCTGCCGGCCGGGGCGGTCCCGGCGGTGGGGCCGAAGGTGGCGGCGCGGCTGCGCGAGGCGGTGGCGCGCGCCGGGGAGGCGCTGGCGGCCGGCGACGCCGACGCCCTGGCCCGCATGCTGCCGCGCGCCGAGCGCTGGCGGCTCTACGCCGCCTTCGCCGCCGAGGCCGGCTTCCTCGACATCGAGACCGACGGCACCGACCGGATCACCGCCATCGGCCTGCTCGACCGGGAGGGGCCGCGCCTCCTGCTGGCCGGGCGCGACCTCGACGAGTTCCCCGGCATCGCGGCGCGCTGGAAGCTGCTCGGGACCTTCAACGGGCAGGCCTTCGACGTGCCGCTGCTGCGCCGCCGCTTCCCGGGCTGGACGCCGCCGCTGGCCCACGTCGACCTCTGCCACCTCTGGCGCCGGCTCGGCCACGCCGGGGGCCTGAAGGCGCTCGAGGTGGCCGAGGGGCTGCACCGGCCGCCCCACCTGGCCGGGCTCTCAGGGCTCGACGCCATCCGGCTCTGGCAGGCCTGGCTCGACGGTGACGCGGCCGCGCTGCGGCTGCTCTGCGAGTACAACCTCTACGACGCCATCCACCTGAGGACGCTGCTCGACCGCGGCTACAACCGCATGCTGGCCAAGCTGCGGCTGCCGGCCGAGCCGGTCCCTGTCGCCGAACCGGGGGACTTCAGGTACGACCTCTCCAAGGCGCTGCTGGTGCTAACATAGGCCGCATGCAGCGCCTCCCCCTCCTCGCCCTGGCCTCGGCGCTCGCGCTGACCGCCTGCCACGCGCAGGTGGAGGGGAACGGCCAGCCCGCCACCGAGCAGCGGACGGTCGGCGCCTTCGACGAGGTCGAGGTCGGGGTCGGCATCGAGGCGGCCGTCACCGCCAACGCCGCGGCCCAGGCCCTCTCGCTGAGCGGCGACTCGAACCTGCTCCAGTACATCCAGACCGTGGTCGAGGGGACCGCGCTCAAGGTGCGGCTCCGCGGCGTCGACCGCATCGAGCCGATCATCCCGCTGCGGCTCACGGTGCAGGTCCCCGCGCTCCACCGGCTCAAGGCCAGCGAGGCCTCGATCCTCGAGGTCTCGGGGGCGGGGAGCGGCGCGCCCGGCTTCAGCTTCGAAGTCGAGGCGAGCGGGCGCAGCAACGTCCACCTGGCCGGCCCGGGCGGCCAGCTCCTCCAGGTGAACCTGTCGGGCGGCGCCGGGCTCGACGCCAAGGGCTACCCGGTGGCCGAGGCCAACGTGCTGGTGTCGAGCGGCGCGCAGCTCGAGCTGGACGCCACCGGGGACCCGGTCGGCAGCGCCTCCGACGCCAGGAGCAGCGTGGTCATCACCGGCGGCGGCACCTGCACCGCGCTGGTGCTGGCCGGCGGCGCCACCTGCAAGGACCACTGACCGGTTGATCCCGCCCAGGCCCCCGTCGGGCCTGCCGGCGGGGGTCGCGGCCGGGGGTGCGCACGCACCCGTGGGTCGGGTGATCGGCTGGCCAACCCCCCGCCGCGCCTCGATCGCCGCGGCCTTCACCTTGCAATACCGGTGGCTGCGTCCCAGGGGCCTCCGCCATGAACTTCATCGAGTACGTCTGCGTCTTCGTTCGCGCCTCCGGCGCCCGGCTGCTGGCCGCGGAGCGGCTGGTCTGCTCCCTGCCCACGCTGCTCGGCCCTGGGCTCTGCGAGTGCGACCTGGTGGTGCGCACCTCCTCCCGCTACCTGGTGGTGGTGCTCCGCTTCACGCCCGAGGCCTTCAACGAGGTGCTGCGGGCCCGGCTCGCCTTCTGGACCGCCCGCGCCGGCGGCCGCGCCCTCTCGCTCAACGCCATGGCCGAGGTGGAGCGCGAGGCCTTCATGCGCCACCTCGAGTCGTGCGAGCTGAAGCGGCAGAACATCCTGCCAGAGGGGCTCTTCGACGTGGCCGGCGACCTCTTCACCGAGGCCGGGGCGCCGGCCGGGCGCCGCCACTGCGCCTCCGACCGGCCCATGCTGGTGGTCGACGTCGACGGCCCGGGCTGGGATGGCGTGACCTACGACCCCGGGGAGCGCCAGCTCTTCCTGCCGTCGCCGCTCGGCCCGCCGCTCGGCGACGAGTTGATGCTGGTGATGCGGGCCGCCGGCGTCGACAAGCCGGTCGGGGTGCGGGCCCGCGTGGCCACGCTGCGGATGGCTGCCGACGCCGGGCCGGGCCGGCCGGCCGGCTTCTCGCTCACCATCCCGGAGACGGCGCCGCAGATCCGCGCCCTGCTCCAGGAGCACGCCCCCACCACCTCCTCCAGCGCGCGCCTGGCGCCGCGCTACGCGGTGCGGGCGCCGGTCAAGACCTGGCCGGTCGGGACCGAGGAGCCGGCGCCGACCGGCGCCACCATCGAGTACGCCACCGACCAGGAGCTGGAGGCCGACTTCATCGAGAACCTCTCGCAGGGCGGCGCCTTCATCCGCTCCAGCGCCGCGCTGCCGGTCGGCACCCCGCTCTCGCTCCGCTTCCGGCTGCCCAACGGCACCGAGCTGAACGGCCAGGCGGTGGTCGCCTTCGCCAACGCCAGCGGCATGGGGGTCCGCTTCACGCTCGACGCCGAGGGCGAGGAGGCCCTGCAGGCGGCCATCGCCCACCTCTCGGCCCGCCCGCGGCGCGCCCTGGTGGTCGACGACGACGGCCCGACCCGGCGCATGATGGCCGACGCGCTCACCGAGCGCGGCTTCGAGGTGCAGACCGCCTCCGACGCCGCCGACGGCATGCGCATCCTCTCCGAGGAGATGCTCGGCCTCGACCTGCTGGTGACCGACGTCTTCATGCCGGGCATGGACGGCGACCAGTTCGTCCGGACCATCCGCACCGCCGGCGGCGAGACCGAGCTGGCCATCGTGGTGGTGACCGGCAAGCTCGATCTCGCCACCGAGCAGAGGCTGGAGGCGGCCGGCGCCGACGCCGTGCTCGACAAGGAGCTCGGGCCGGAGCTGGTGGCGCAGGCGGCCGACGCGGCGCTGGAGCGCAAGCGGTCGGCACGGCCGGCGGCGTAGCTCACGGGGTGCAGGTCGTCCCGGCCTCCGGGCAGGTCACTCCCCTCACCGTGGAGCTGGTCTCGACCTGCAGCAGCCCGTCGTCGATGGTGACCTGGACGGTGACCGGCAGGGTTGGGCTGGCCAGCATGCCGCCGCAGGAGCCGGGGAGCACCGTCTTCTGCGCGCCGCCCACCGGCGTGGCACCGCTGAAGGTGACCTGCACCGGATCTCCGTCGGCCTCGCTGGCCAGGACCGGCAGCGGCACGCTGGCACGATCGACGGCCCAGGCCCCGTTGCCGACGCAGGTCGAGCCGTCGACGCTCCACTTGCTGCAGAGGCAGATGCAGGACTCGACCTCGCCGTCGAAGGGCTGGGCCGCCGGCCTGCCGTCCTGGATGCTCACGGTGGTGGCCGAGTCGACGTGGGCCCAGCCGTCGCTGGCGCGGGCCATCACGGCGTGGCTGCCGGCGAAGGAGGCGAGCGGCGGCCGCCCGCTGCCGACGGTGTAGGCGAGGGCGCAGTCGACGCTCAGCGCGCCGGCCGCGCTGGAGAAGGTGCGGCAGACGCTGTCGCCGAGGCTGCCGTCGGCGAGCAGCGGGTCACCGTCCGGGTCCTCGAAGGTGGCCAGCGGGGCCGTGGCCACGTAGGCGCGGCGCGCGGCGTCGTACCGATGCGCCACCGACACCGTGGGCAGCGCCTGCTTCAGCACCGGGGGCCGGTTGAGCGCCACCAGCGGCACCGCCAGCCGGCCGGTGGCGCCGAAGGGATCGGCGGCGGTGGCGACCAGGGAGAAGCCGGTGGCGCCGCTCGCCTGGCGGAAGGACCAGGGGGTGGCGACCGGCGTGGCGAAGCGGAAGACGGTGGTCCCGTCGGCGGTGAGCGCCTCCCCGGAGGAGCCGGTCAGGCCGCCGAGGTCGGCGGCCACGCCGAGGCCGGTGACCGGGTCGCCGTCCGGATCGACCGCCTCCAGCGCGGTGGTCCCGGCCAGCAGGAAGCAGTCGCCGGCCGCGCCGGGACAGGGGCCCACCGCGTGGTCGAGCGCCAGGCTGCCGCCGGCCGGGTTGGCGGCGAGCCGCAGCTCGGGCGGGCGGTTGAGGACCTCCACCGGGACCAGCACCTCGGCGCTCCCGCCGTTGGCGTCCGCGGCCCGGACCCGCAGCCCCCGGCTCGCCGAGCCGGCCAGGCGGGCCGGATCGACGCAGCGCACCTCGACCGACGCGCCGCCGTCCGAGGGGCCCGCCAGCGTGGTGGAGCAGCCCTCGGTGCCCGACTCGACCGCCTCGAGCGAGAGGGTGACCGGATCACCGTCCGGGTCGCTCGACGGCAGCGGCAGCGAGCCGCTGGCGAGGTAGGCGCCCGCCAGGTAGCGGTGCTCGAGCCGGAGCGGATCGGCCGCCAGCACCGGTGGCCGGTTGCCGATCTCGACCAGCTGGTCGCCCTGCCCGAGCAGCCCGGCCGCGGTGGTGACCCGCAGCCGGAAGCGCCAGGCGCCGGCGATGCGACCGCCCTCCGTCTCCAGCCAGGCGTCGGTGGAGAGCGAGGTGTCGCCGTGCGACCAGCTGATGGTGGCCGCGGCCGCACCCGGTGGCGCCACCGCCCGCCAGCGGTAGGCCAGGGGGCCGCCGGCAGGATCCTCGACGGTGGCAGAGAGCGGCAGCGGGACCGCGCCGCCCAGGAGGGCAGGCCGGCAGGTGGGCCCCGGCCCGGCGCAGCGGTGCTCGACGCTGCTGGCCGCGGCCGGCGTCACCAGCGGCGTGTCGCTGGTCAGCGTCACCTCGACCGACTGGCGCGCCGGCGCGCTGGTGCCGCCGCGGCCGTCGGTGGCCTGCACCGCCACCTCGTAGCTCCCGGCGCACCAGAAGACCAGCTCGAGCCGGCTCCCGCTGGTCGGCTCCGGCTCGGCGTCGCAGCCGGCCGCCAGGGCGGTCACGGTCCAGAGGTAGCCGGCGATGGCGTCGTTGGCGTCGGGATCGCTGGCGGTCGCCTCGACGGAGAGGAGGCGGTGCGTGGCCGGCGCGGTCGGGAGCTGGAGCGAGACCACCGGCGGGCGGTTGGCGACGCAGGCGCCCCGAACACAGAGGGCGCCGCTGCCGCAGTCGTCGTCCACCCTGCAGGCGCGGACCTCTCCGCCGCCGCCGCCGCAGGCAGGGACCAGCAGGGTGAGCACGAGCAGCCAGGGCGCCAGCGCGCCGCGACGGACGGTGTCCATGTCGATTCTCCTGAGCAGGTGAAGTTACATGAGTGCGTGAGGTGCTTGCACCGCCAAATGGATGCCAGCGCGATGCCAGCGGCCAACTCCTCGCCGATCGGGCAGATCCCGGATCGGCCTCCTGGCCAGACGGTCCGTCGCACGACCGATCCGTCCGTCTCGCGGACGCCCCGAAGGAGGGAGCAGGCCCGAAGTTCCGGGCAGATCACCGGCTGCATGCGGCTTGCACAGGCCACGAAAGCATGATGAAGACGAAGAGTCCCAGCACCGCTCGTCGTGGAGGTCGAGGCCGTCCATGCCCCTGACCACAGGCCTGCTCCTCGCGCTGGCGCTCGGCGCCGGCGGTGATCGGCTCCTGCTCTGCCGGCCCACGCTGGCGGGCGACGCGGCGCTGGCGCGGCCGGAGGCGCTGCTCGAGGCGGGGCGGGCGCTCGGGCGCGACCTGCTCGACTACGGCGTCGCCTGCGAGACCCCCGCCGAGGCGGCGCGGGCGGCGTCGCGGGCCGGGCTGGAGCGGGCCGTCGCCTCGACCGCGGCCGGCGCGCCCGACGGCAGCCACTACACGCTGGTCCTCACCGGCGCCGACGAGGAGGAACTGGGGCGCAGGCAGCTGCGGGTGGCGACCGGCGCCGATCCGGTCGGGCCGCTCAGCGAGGCGCTGCGGGCCCTGCGGCGCGAGGCCGGGCTGGCGCGGCCGGCCTGGGTGGCGCCGACCGGCTGGGGGCTCATCGGCGGCGGGGCGGCGGCGCTGGCGGCCGGGCTGGTGCTCGGGCTGCAGGCGCGCGACCAGGCGCGCAAGGCCGACGCCGCCACCAGGCCGGAGGGCTGGCTGGCGGCCCACGGGGCCTGGTCGAGCAGGCGAAGGCAGGCGGGCGTGGCGCTGGCGCTCGGTGGCGTGGCGGTGGCCGGTGGCGCGGTGGTGCTGGTGCGGTTCTGAAGAGGGAGGGTGGCGATGCGGAGGATGCGGACGATGCGGAGGATGCTGGCGCGGCTCGGGGTGGCGCTCGGGCTGGGGCTGGGGCTGGCGGCCTGCGGGTCGCCGGCGCCGCGCGACCGCTGCACCGCCGACGCAGCCTGCGGGGCCGGCAGCTACTGCGCCGCGGGCGGGGTCTGCTGGCCCGACGCCACGCCGCCGGTGCTGGCCGAGGTCACCGTGACCTGCGCGGCCCCCTGCCTGCGCGACTCGACGCTCGAGGTCACGGCGCGGGCCAGCGATGACGGGCGGGTCGCCGCGGTGACGGCGCGGCTCGACCTGGCGCCCGGCCGGGTGGTGCCGCTCACGCTGCAGGGCGGGACCTGGCGGGCCAGCCTGGCGCTCGGCTCGTGGCCCTTCGCCGCCTTCGAGCGGGCGGTCGAGGTGACGGTCGAGGCGCTGGACGGGGCGGGCAACGGCGTCTCGGCCGCCAGGTCGGCGGGGGTGGTGAGCAGGTTGCGGTGGGAGGTGGA
>JANMRY010000178.1:0-3207 GCA_031388695.1 Anaeromyxobacter sp.
GAGCAGGAGCTGAAGCGGGCCGCCGGGCGCAAGGTCTGGCTCAAGAGCGGCGGCTACATCATCATCGACCAGGCCGAGGCGCTCACCGCGGTGGACGTCAACTCGGGGCGCTACGTAGGCAAGAAGAGCCTCGAGGAGACCATCACCAAGATCAACGTCGAGGCGGCCAAGGAGATCGTCTACCAGCTCCGGCTCCGCAACATCGGCGGCATCATCATCATCGACTTCATCGACATGGACAAGGCGCAGAACCGGGAGAAGGTCTTCAAGTCGCTCCAGGAGGCGCTGGGGCGCGACAAGGCCAAGACCAACGTCCTGAAGATCTCGGAGCTGGGGCTGGTGGAGATGACCCGCAAGCGGGTCCGCGAGTCGACCACCCGGATGATGAACGAGCCCTGCAGCTACTGCGACGGCAAGGGGCACCTCAAGTCGAAGATCACGGTGGCCTACGAGGCCTTCCGCGAGATCCGGCGCGAGGCGCCGCACTTCCCCGACCCGGTGCTGGTGGTCAACTGCCACCCCGAGGTGGCCAACGTCCTGCACGGCGAGGAGCGCGAGGAGCTGCGCTACCTGATGGATCGCTACAACAAGACCATCCAGGTCAAGGCCCAGGCCAGCTACCACCAGGAGCAGTTCGACATCTACGGACGCCACGAGCGGCTCGACCAGCCCCGCGACGGCGCCGGGGCACCGGCCGGCCCGGCCGGCGAGCGGCACGAGCGCGGCGGGGAGCGGCATGACCGCGGCGGCGGCGGTGGTGATCGTGGCGGCGACCGCGGCGGTCGGGACCGCGGCGGCCGCGGGCGCAACCGCGGCGGCCGTGGCGGAGGTGGCGGCGGCGGTGGCGGCGGCGATCGCGGTGGGAACCGCGGCGAGAAGGGCGGCGAGAAGAGCGGCGAGAAGAGCGAGAGGGTCGGCGAGAAGCGCGGCGACCGGCGCGGCGACCGGAGCGGCGAGCGCACCGGCGAGCCGAGGCCGGCCCCGGCCGCGCCACCCGAGGGCGGCGACAAGCCGTAGCCGGAGGGACCGTGGGGGGAGAAGGCCAGGCGGCGCTGGAGGGGCTGGGCACGCGTGCCCGCCGGCTCTGGCGCGCCACCGCCGAGGCGATCTCCCGGGCCTTCGACGGCGAGGCGGTGCAGCTGAGGGCCATGTCCCTCACCTACCTGTCGATCTTCGCCCTGGTGCCGGCGCTGGTGGTGGTCTTCTCGGTGGTGCAGGCGGTCGCCGGGATGGAGCGGATCGCCGCCCAGCTCAACGTCTTCATCCTCGACAACCTGGCGGTGGGTGCGCGTGCCACGCTCGAGCCCTACCTGGCCCGCTTCACGAGCAACGCCCACGCCACCTCGGCCGGGCTGGTGGGCGCCGCGGCGCTGGCCTGGTCGGCCATCTCGCTCTTCTCCAACGTCGAGCGGGCCATCAACGACCTCTGGGGCATCCGGCGCCGGCGCGTACTGCGCCGCATGGTGCTCACCTACTGGGCCGGGCTCACCTTCGGGCCGCTGATGCTGGCCGGCTCGGTGGCGCTCGGCGTGGGGGCCCGGGCCTGGCTGGCCGGGACCGGGCTCGGGTGGCTGGCGGTGATCGGCAGCCTCCTGCTCACCTGCAGCGTCTTCGCCATCATCTACTGGGTGGTCCCCTTCACGCGGGTCCGGCCGAGCGCGGCGATCGCCGCCGGGCTGGTGGCCGGGCTGACCTGGGAGGCGGCCAAGTGGGGCTACGCCGAGGCGGTGACCCGCTTCTTCCGCTACAACGCCATCTACGGCTCGGTGGCGGTGCTCCCCACCTTCCTGCTCTGGCTCTTCGTCTCCTGGACCATCCTGCTCTCGGGCGCGCGCATCGCCTACGTGGTGCAGTTCGCGCCGGTGCTCTGGCGCGGCGGTCCGCTCTCCGACCACCCGGCCACTCGCGAGGCGCTGGCCGGTGAGGTGATGCTCTCGGCGGCGCTGGCTCACCGCCAGCCGGGTGGCGTCGCGCCCGACGAGGCGACGCTGGCCATCTCGCTGGAGGTCCGGCCCGACGAGGTGGCCGAGGTGGTCGAGGCGCTGCGCGCCGCCGGCCTGGTGAAGGCGCTGGAGCGCGGCGGCCTGGTGCCGGGGCGGCCCGAGGACCGGATCACCATGCTCGACATCCGGCGGGCGGTGCTCAGCGCCGCACCGGCGCGGGCCGGCGCCACGCTCGACGTGGTCGAGCGGACGCTGGCCGGCATCGAGCAGGAGGTCCACGGGAAGCTCCAGGGCACCACGCTGCGGGAGCTCTGTGACCAGGCCGAGGCACCGCCGCAGGGCCCGTCCGAGGCCCCCCCGACCGGCCCGGCGCAGGGGTCAGCGAACGCTCCGTAAGGGTGCCGCCGGCCCCCGGTGTCATAGGCCGTTGGAACCCTTGCCGATTTCAGGTTCATCGGCTAGTCTCCCTTCACCCTAAAGCGGTCTCCAGAGAGGGGCCGTCATCGTGGAGCGCCGATGCTGAAGTCGGATCTGATCAACATCCTGGTCGTGAAGCGCGGTGTGACCCAGAAGCAGGCGGAGTCGACCATCGAGACGATCTTCGACTCGATGAAGGACGCCCTCTGCCGCGGGGAGAACATCGAGATCCGCGGGCTTGGCGCGTTCCACGTCAAGCACTACGAGGGCTACCAGGGGCGCAACCCCAAGACCGGCGAGGTGATCCCGGTGAAGCCGAAGCGGGGCATCCTCTTCCGCACCGGCAAGGAGCTGCGCGATCGGGTCAACCAGAACGACGAGCCGGGCAGCGGCGGCAGCGGCCCGGTCACGCCCGGCGCCTGACCGGCCCCCAGCCTTCGCAGTGAACGAAGCGCCCGCGAACCGGGCGCTTTCGTCGTTTCTGCGGGCGCTCAGGCCGCCAGCTCGAGCCGGCCGAGCGGCCGGACCTGCTGCTCAGGCGGCAGCTCGTCGTAGCCGAGCACCTGGAGCCGGGGCCAGCGCGGCGCCACCAGCAGCAGCAGGGCGCGGCGCACGTCGCCGCTGGCCAGCAGGACCGGCTCGCCCCCGGCGACCAGCAGGGCCCGCTCCAGCCCGTCGAGCAGGAGCGCGGCCCGCTCCGGATCGAGCGCCGGCCACTCGCCGAGCAGCGACTCCCGGACCAGCTGCTCGGCCCGCGGATCGATGATCAGTGCCTGGAGCGGCCCGCCGCCGCTGGTGCGGTGGCCGAGCTGCCGCCGCAGCGCCCGGCGCGCCGCCGCCGCGAGGG
>JANMRY010000077.1:0-45043 GCA_031388695.1 Anaeromyxobacter sp.
TGATCGGCTCGCCGTTGACCACCGCCACCGGGCGCGGGCGGGCCGCGGGCGCGGTGGCCGCGCCACCCCCGCAGCGGCCGCAGGCCGCGGCGGCGAGGGTGACGGCGGCCAGCAGGCCGAGCGTGCCGGCAGGGCGCACTACTTGGCGGCGGGCGGTGCGGGCGGCGGCCCGGGCGGGCCGGACTGCGGCGGCTGGTTGCCGAACGGCATGCCGGGCATGCCGGGGGGACCGCCCTGCGGGCCGCCGGGCGGCGGGGCCGAGACCACCACCGCCTCGAGCGCCTTGTCGTCGACGGTGACCTTGGCCTCCTCGCGCAGCTTCTTGACCAGCTCGTCGAACTCCTTGGTGCGCCGCTCGCGGGTCAGCTTCTGGCCGATCTGCGCCTTGACCTGGTCGAAGGAGCGGGAGAGCTCCTCCTGCATGCCGGCCAGGCGGATCACGTAGACGCCCTGCGCCCCCTCGATGACCCCCGAGATCTCGCCGGCCTTGAGCGCGAAGGCGGCCGCGGCCAGCTCCTTGCCGAAGCTCTTCTCCAGCTCCTCGGCCGACTTGAAGCCGAGGTCGCCCGAGACGCCCTTGGTGGCGGCGTCCTCGGTGAACTCGCCGACCGCCTGCTGGAAGGCGAGCGGGTTCTTCTTCTCCTCGGCCTTCACCTTGGCCAGCGCCTTCTTGGCGGTGGCCACCTTCTTCACGCGGTCGGGCGAGCCGGCCGGGGCCGGCAGGATGATGGCCGAGAGGCGCGCCTTCCGGGGACGGACGAACTCGTCCTTGTGCTCGTCGTAGTACTTCTGCAGCTCCGGCTCGGGCAGCTCCTTGGCGGCGGCGCCCGGGTCCTGGAAGGACTTCTGCACCAGCTTCTGCACCATGATCTTGCGGAGCGTCAGCTGCACCTCGGGGTCCTGGTCGAGCTTCTGGCGCCGGGCCTCCTCGGCCAGCACCTCGAAGCGGATCAGGTTGTCGAGGAACTCCTTCTTCCGGTCGAGCGTGGTGTAGCGGGCCCGGATGAAGGGCGACTGCTCGTCGAGGCGGGCCTTGAACTCGTCGGCGGTGATGGTGACGCCCTTGCCGCTGGCGACGGCCGGACCGGTCTTCTTGGGGCCGGAGTCGCCGCAGGCGGCCAGGGCCACGGTGGCGGTGACGAGCAGGATTCGACGGATCATGGGGATGACGCTCCTTCGTGTTGGACGGTGCAGGGACCGTTGGAATTCGACGTGCGAGCGACTTCAGGGGCCGGAAAAGACCACGGAACGACAGCTGGATCAAGCGCTTCGGGCGCAGCGGGCCAGCGCCGTGAGCAGGTCGCGAGCGGCCGCCAGCAGGGCCCGGCCGTCCATCGCCTCCTGGGCCGGCGAGGCGACCACCGCGGCCGGCTTCGGCACCGCCAGCTTCTTGCCGGTCGGGCCACGCGCCGGACGCGCCGCACGGGCCGGGCGGGCCGGCGCCGGGGTGGCGGCCGGGGGCGGGCCGACCCGGGCCACCAGCTTCATCTCCGGGGTGAGCCGCCAGGCGCCGGCCGAGCCCTGCACCGCCTTGGCCAGCAGGAAGGGGTCGAGCGCCGCCCCCTCGCCGAGCGTCAGGATGATCCGCCCCGGGCCGCTCTCCAAGGCCCGGATCCGCAGCGCCCGCAGCCGCACCTTGAGCTTCATCACCTCGCCGAGCGCGTCGACCTCGTCGGGGGGATCCCCGCAGCGGTCGACGATCTCGTCGCGGATCTCCTCCAGCTCCTCGTCGGTGGAGGCCTGGGCGTAGCGCTTGTAGAAGTAGAGCCGCTGGTGGACGTCCGGCATGTAGGGGTCGGGGATGTAGGCCGGCAGCGGCAGCGCCACGTCCGGGTCGATCTCCTCGCGCGGCGCCTCGCCCCGGAGCTCGCGCACCGCCTCGTCGAGCAGCTGGGTGTAGAGCTCGAAGCCGATCGCCTCGATCTGCCCCGACTGGTCCTTGCCGAGCAGGTTGCCGGCGCCGCGGATCTCGAGATCGTGGGAGGCGATCTGGAAGCCGGCCCCGAGCTCGGAGAAGCGCTGCAGCACCTCGAGCCGCTTCCTCGCGTCCTTGGTGACCGGCCGCCGCGCCGGCACCAGCAGGTAGGCGTAGGCCCGCTCCCGGCTGCGGCCGACCCGGCCGCGGATCTGGTAGAGCTGCGACAGCCCGAAGTGGTCGGCGCGGTTGACGATGATGGTGTTGGCGCTCGGGATGTCGAGGCCGCTCTCGATGATCGAGGTGGCCAGCAGCACGTCGAGCTCGCGGTCGACGAAGCGCCCCATCACCTTCTCCAGCTGCCCCTCGCCCATCTGCCCGTGGGCCACGCCGATGCGGGCGCTCGGCACCAGCTCGGTGAGGAACTTCTCCATCGAGCCGATCGAGCGGACCCGGTTGTGGACGAAGAAGACCTGCCCGCCGCGCTTCAGCTCGGTCTCGATCGCCTCCTTCACCGAGGTCGGGTCGAACTTCATCACGAAGGTGCGGATGGCGCGGCGGTCCTCGGGCGGGGTGGCGATGATCGAGAGGTCGCGGGCCCCGGCCAGGCTCATGTGCAGCGTGCGGGGGATGGGCGTGGCGGTCAGCGTCAGCACGTCGACCAGCTTGCGCAGCTTCTTCAGCCGCTCCTTGTGGGCCACGCCGAAGCGCTGCTCCTCGTCGACCACCACCAGCCCCAGCTCCTTGAAGGAGACGTCGTTGGCCAGCAGCCGGTGGGTGCCGATGAGGATGTCGACGCGGCCGGCGGCCGCCTCCTGCAGCACCCGCCGCACCTCCTCGGGCCGCTTCATGCCCGAGACCCCCTCGACGCGCACCGGGTAGCCCTTGAACCGCTCGCGGAAGGAGCGCTCGTGCTGGGCCGCCAGGATGGTGGTCGGCACCAGCACCGCCACCTGCTTCTTGCCGAGCACCGCCACCATGGCGGCCCGCATCGCCACCTCGGTCTTGCCGTAGCCGACGTCGCCGCAGACCAGCCGGTCCATGGGGCCGCGCTGCCCGCCGCCCCCCTTGCGCAGGTCGCGCAGCACGTCGTCGATCGCCTTCTGCTGGTCGGGGGTCTCGTCCCAGCGGAACTCGGCCTCGAACTGGCGGAAGAGCTCGTCCGGCTCGGCGAAGGCGTGGCCGGGGTGGGCCACCCGGGCGGCGTAGACGTCGAGCAGCTCGGCCGCCATCTTGAGCAGCTGCTCCTTGACCCGGGCCTTGCGCAGCGCGAACGAGCCGCCGCCGAGCCGGTCGAGCCGGACCGAGTCGGGCGAGGCCCCGCTGAACTTCTGCACCTGCCGCAGCTTGCCGACCGGCAGGTAGAGCCGGTCGGCGCCGTCGTAGGCCAGCACCAGGAAGTCGCCCTCCACCCCCCGGATCTGCATCTTGGCGAGGCCGAGGTAGCGGGCGATGCCGTGCTCGACGTGGACCACCAGGTCGCCGTCGTTCAGCTCGCGGAAGGCGGCCGCGAAGGCGTGCTCCTCGCGCGTGGCCCGGGCCTTCTTGCGCACCCGCCGCCCGAAGATCTCCTCGTCGGAGAGCAGCACCAGCCTCGCCTCGCCGTCGACGAAGCCGCCGGAGAGCTCGCCGGGGAGCAGGTGGGCGTGGATGCCGGCGTCGTAGAGCGCGGCCGGGTCGAGCAGCGGCGCGGTGCCGGGGCGGGTGGCCTGGCGGCGGTCCTCCAGCAGCCGGCGCAGCCGGTCGGCCGAGGAGGGGGACGAGCAGGCCACCACCACCGTGAGCCCGCGCTGCCGCCAGGCGTCGAGCCGCCTGGTCAGCGGGGTGAGCGCCCCCTCGTCGGCGTGGGCCGCCTCGATCTCGCCGCGCAGGTCGCTGGTCTCGGTGAGCGAGAAGCGGACCGGCTCCCCCTTGCCGAGGTAGACGCGGTGGCGGCGCACCAGCGGGCGGGCCGAGAGCAGCGCCAGCGCCCCGGCCTTGTCGAGGGCGTGGGCGGCCGGCGGCAGGCAGAGCTCCTCGCGCCTCAGCGCCCCGGCCTGCTCGGTGGCCATGGCGGCGTCGAAGGCCTCCAGCGTCTCCTCGAGCAGGTCGGCCTCGTCGAGGTATCCGACCGTCCCGGCCGGCAGGTAGTCGGTGAGCGGCACCAGCCCGCCGGCGTGGAAGCCGGGCAGGAGCGCCTCCTGCCCGAAGAAGGGGGCGCCGGCGTCGATGGCGTCGAGCACCTCGCGCACCCGCGAGCTGGGGCGGTTGACCTCCTCGGCGGTGGCCCGCACCGCCGCCCGCGCCGCCGCCTTGCCGGCCTCGGTGAAGAGCGCCTCGCGCGCCGGGCAGGTCAGCACCGTCAGGGCGGGGCCACCCTCGGCGCTGCGCTGGGTCTGCGGATCGAAGCCGCGGACGCTCTCCACCTCGTCGCCGAAGAACTCCAGCCGGGCCGGGCCGGCCTCGGCCGGGCTCCAGAGGTCGAGGATGCCGCCGCGCACCGCGAAGGTGCCCGGGTCCTCCACCAGCGGCACCCGGGCGTAGCCGAGCGAGGTGAGCCGGGCGGCCAGCTGCTCGCGGTCGATGGTCAGGCCGGCCGCCAGCAGGTCGGAGCCGGCCTCGAAGAGCGAGCGCGGCACCTGGCGGCGGCAGAGGCCGCGCACCGAGACCACCACCGCCTGCACCGAGGCCGGGTCGAGGTGGAGCCGGGCCAGCGCCGAGAGCCGCTCCATCTCCACGCCGCGGTCGGGCGAGAGGTCGTCGTAGGGGAGCACCGCGTCGGCCGGCACCCGCAGCACCGCCGCCTCGCCGAGGAAGAAGGCGAGGTCGCGGGCCAGGTGGTCGGCCTCCTCCTCGTCGGTGGCGACCGCCAGCACGCAGCGGGCCCGGGCCGGTCCGGGGGCGAGCAGCTCCTGCACCAGCCGCCCCCGCGCGGCGCCCGGCAGGCCGGTGACGTCGACCGGTTGGCCTTGGGTCAGGGAGAGCCGCACCGGGGCGGTCTAGCACCAAAATGGCCCCTTCCTTGATCCTTTCCGTCTGCGTGGCTATCTTCTGGTTATCTCCTGCTCAGGCGGCCTCTGCCGCCCTGGGGTCCCGTTGCGCAACTGGTCGTCAAAACTGGGAAAGTTCCCGCTCGTCGCCCTGCTGGCGCTGGCCGCCTGCGGCGGTGCCGAGGCGCCGCGCCTCGCCATCCGCGAGGACTCGACGCCGGCCGTGGCCACCCTCGCCTCGCCGGCCGCCGCCGGGGCCGCGCTGCTCTTCGCCGGCGACCTCTCCGGCGCCCGCGCCGCCTTCGAGGCCGAGCTGACCAGCCGCCCAGACCAGCTCGGCCCCTTGAACGACCTCGCGGTCGGCTACTTCCTCGACGGCCACGTCGACGCCGCCCGCCGCCTGCTCGACGAGGTGGTGGCCAGCGGCACGCCCCGCCAGCAGCAGGGGGCGCTCCTCAACCTCGGCGCCCTCTACGCCGTCGAGGGGCACGCCACCGCGGCGCAGGCCTACCTCGTGGCGGCCCGCGCCCTCGATCCCTCCCGCCCCGAGCCGCACTACGCGCTGGCGCTGCTGGCCGACGCCCGCGGCGAGCCGGCCCTGGCCCGGGCCACGCTCCGCGAGGCGCTGCGGCTCGACGACGGTAGCGCCCGCGCCGCCTTCGCCTTCCCCTTCCGCGAGGGGCGCCGCCACCTCGACGGGCTGCTGGCCGAGCAGGCCGGCGAGGCCGCCGCGGCGGCCGCCGCCTGGCGCGAGCTGGCCGGTGCGCGCTTCTCCGCCCTGGCCGCCGCCGCCCAGCGCCACCTGCTCGCGCCGTAAGGGCAGGGGCCACGACATGCCTGGTCCCGGCGGTGAGCTCGACCGACGTGAGCGCGAGGTCCTGCGGGCGCTGGTGCAGGACTACATCCAGACCGGCGAGCCGGTCGCCTCCGGCCCGCTGCTCTCCCGCCACGAGCTCGACGCCTCCCCGGCCACCATCCGCAGCGTCATGAGCGACCTCGAGGCGCTCGGCTTCCTGGAGAAGCCGCACGCCTCCTCGGGGCGCATCCCGACCGAGCGCGGCTACCGGCTCTACGTCGACACCCTGCTCAAGTTCCGTGCCCCCAGCAGCGCCGACCGCGACCGCATCACCACCCTCACCACCGACGCCCCCGACGTCTCCCGGCTGCTGGAGGGGACCGCCGACCTGCTCCACTCGCTCTCGCACCACGCCGGCGTGGTCACCACCCCGCGGCCGCGCGTCGACCCGGTCCGCCAGCTCGAGTTCGTGCGGCTGCGCGAGAACCGGCTGCTGGCGGTCTTCGTCTCCGAGGCCGGCATCGTCACCAACAAGCTGGTGCAGCTCGACTTCCCGGTCGACGCCGGCGAGCTCGATCGGGCCGCCGCCTACCTCAACGAGCGGATCGCCAAGGCCGGCGAGGCGGCCACCAGCCTCGACACCCTGCGGGCGCGGATCCTCGAGGACATGCGCGACGACCAGTCGACGCTGCAGGGGCTGATGCAGAAGGCGCTCAAGCTCGCCGAGCAGGCCTTCGCCTCGCCGGCCATCGAGCAGGGGGGGCGGGTGCTGGTCGACGGCGAGGCCAGCTTCCTCGACGCCCCCGAGTTCGCCGACGTGCAGAAGGCGCGCGCCCTGCTCAAGGCCTTCGCCGAGAAGGACCGCATCCTGCGGGTGCTCGACCGGGTGCTCCGCTCGCAGGAGGTGCAGATCTTCATCGGCGCCGAGAGCGAGTTCGCCACCGTCCCCGACGTCTCGGTGGTGGCTGCCCCCTACGGGGTGTCCGGGAGGGTGCTCGGCACGCTGGCGGTGGTCGGACCGACCCGCATGAACTACGCCCGGGTCATCCCGCTCGTCGACCTGACCGCCCGGGAGCTCTCCCGGGCGCTGGCGCAACGCGCCGACCCTATGGGATAATCCCCACCCCCGCTATGAGCGACAGCCAGCAGAAGGGCAGCTTCAAGGCCGACATCCCCACCGACGCCGTCGAGGAGGCCCTGCGCGCCGTCGAGCAGGTGACCGGTGGCGGCGCCGCCGACGGGGGCACCATCGAGGTCGAGGCGGCGGAGGGCGAGGGCGAGGGCGAGGCCGGCGGCAGCGGCGGCGCCGCCGGTGAGGTCGACTCGCTCCAAGCGCAGCTCGACCTCTCGCAGTCGCTGGCCCGCGAGACCCAGAAGAAGCTGGCCGACGTCCACGACCGCTGGGTCCGCGCCGTGGCCGATCTCGAGAACTACCGCAAGCGGGCCCAGAAGGAGCGCGAGGAGGTGCAGAAGTTCGGCGTCGAGAAGCTGGTCAAGGACCTGCTCCCGGTGCTCGACAACCTCGACCGCGCCCTGGCCGCCGCCGCCGCCGACGATCCGCTGGTGGCCGGCGTCAAGCTGGTGCGCAGCGCCTTCGAGCAGACCCTGGGCCGCCAGGGCGTCAAGGGCTTCAGCGCGCTCGGCCAGCCCTTCGACCCGGCCCGCCACGAGGCGCTCATGCAGGTCCCGAGCGCCGACGCCGAGCCCGGCACCGTGGTGGTCGAGCACGCCCGCGGCTTCACCCTGCACGATCGGCTCATCCGCCCGGCCATGGTCGGCGTGGCGGTGGCGCTGCCCAAGGTCGAGGAGCAGGCGGGGGAGGCATGAGCAAGGTCATCGGCATCGATCTCGGCACCACCAACAGCTGCGTCGCGGTCATGGAGGGCGGCGAGGCGGTGGTCATCCCCAACAGCGAGGGCTCCCGCACCACGCCGTCGATGGTCGCCTTCACCGGCGGCGGCGAGCGGCTGGTGGGGCAGATCGCCAAGCGCCAGGCCATCACCAACCCCGAGTCGACGGTCTACGTCGTCAAGCGGCTCATCGGCCGCAAGCTCGAGGAGCCCGAGGTGAAGCGCTCGGTGGGGCTGGTGGCCTACCGCATCGTCGGCGCCGACAACGGCGACGCCTGGGTGGAGGTCGAGGGCAAGAAGCTCTCCCCCGCCGAGGTCTCGGCGATGATCCTCGGCAAGATGAAGCAGACCGCCGAGGACTACCTCGGCGAGCAGGTCACCGAGGCGATCGTCACCTGCCCGGCCTACTTCAACGACGCCCAGCGCCAGGCCACCAAGGACGCCGGCCGCATCGCCGGGCTCAACGTGCTGCGCATCATCAACGAGCCGACCGCGGCCGCGCTGGCCTACGGCATCGACAAGCAGAAGGCCGGCAAGAGCGAGCGGGTCGCCGTCTACGACCTCGGCGGCGGCACCTTCGACATCACCATCCTCGAGCTCAACCAGGGCGTCTTCGAGGTCAAGGCCACCAACGGCGACACCTTCCTCGGCGGCGAGGACTTCGACCAGCGGATCATCGACTGGCTCGCCAAGCGCTTCAAGGACCAGACCGGCGTCGACCTGAAGAAGGACCGCATGGCGCTGCAGCGGCTCAAGGAGGCGGCCGAGCGGGCCAAGCACGAGCTGTCCAGCGCCGGCGAGACCGAGGTCAACCTCCCCTTCATCACCGCCGACGCCAGCGGCCCCAAGCACCTCGCCGAGGCCATCGACCGGGCCACCCTCGAGGAGCTGGTCGGCGACCTGGTCGAGAAGACGATCGAGCCCTGCAAGATCGCGCTCAAGGACGCCGGCGTCACCGTGCAGCAGCTCGACACCATCATCCTGGTCGGCGGCATGACCCGCATGCCCAAGGTCCAGGAGGTGGTGAAGCGCTTCTTCGGCAGGGAGCCGCACCGCGGCGTCAACCCCGACGAGGTGGTGGCGGTGGGCGCCGCCATCCAGGGGGCCGTCTTGAAGGGCGAGGTCAAGGACGTCCTGCTGCTCGACGTCACCCCGCTCTCGCTGGGCGTCGAGACCGCCGGCGGCGTCTACACCCGCATCATCGACAAGAACACCACCGTGCCCTGCAAGAAGTCGCAGGTCTTCTCCACCGCGGTCGACAACCAGCCGCTGGTCTCGGTCCACGTGCTGCAGGGCGAGCGCGAGATGGCCGCCGACAACAAGACCCTGGGCCGCTTCGAGCTGGTCGGCATCCCCCCGGCGCCTCGCGGCGTGCCGCAGATCGAGGTCACCTTCGACATCGACGCCAACGGCATCGTCCACGTCGGCGCCAAGGACCTCGGCACCGGCAAGGTCCAGCAGATCCGGCTCACCGCCTCCTCCGGCCTCAGCGAGGAGGAGATCCAGCGCATGGTCCGCGAGGCCGAGTCGAACAAGGGCGACGACAAGAAGAAGAAGGAGGTCGCCGACCTCCGCAACAACGCCGAGGGGCTCATCTACACCACCGAGAAGAGCCTCGAGGAGTACGCCAGCGCCCTGAAGCAGCAGGACCTCGACGAGATCCGCGCCGACCTCGAGGCCCTGCAGGCGGTGCTGGCCGCCGGCGACCCGGCCGCCATCAAGGAAGGGCTGGCCCGGCTCGAGGGCAGCGCCTACCGGATCGCCGACGCCATCTACGCCCAGCAGGGCACCAACACCTGATCCCCGTGGAAAAGCGCGACTACTACGAGGTCCTCGGCGTCGGCCGTGACGCCGACGCGGCCGCGCTCAAGACGGCCTACCGCAAGCTGGCGCACCAGTACCACCCCGACAAGAACCAGGGTGACAAGGCGGCCGAGGAGCGCTTCAAGGAGCTCACCGAGGCCTACGCCGTCCTCTCCGACGAGGAGAAGCGGGCCCGCTACGACCGCTTCGGCCACGCCGGCGGCGCCGGCTCGGCGGCCGGCGACCCCTTCGGCTTCGGCATGGGCGGGGCCTCGATCAACGACATCTTCGGCGACATCTTCGGCGAGGTCTTCGGCGGCGGCGGCGGCGCGCGGCGCACCCGGCAGCGGGCCCGCGGCGAGGACTACCGCTACCACCTCGAGCTGACCCTCGAGGAGGCGGCCTTCGGCGTCACCCGGCGGCTGCGCATCCCGCGCCCCAGGCCCTGCGAGCCCTGCAAGGGGAGCGGCGCCAAGGCCGGCACCGCCCCGAAGACCTGCCCCACCTGCGGCGGCACCGGCGAGGTGCGGCTCACCCAGGGCTTCTTCGCCATCGCCCGCACCTGCCACCACTGCCAGGGGGCCGGGCGGGTCATCACCGAGAAGTGCCCGGCCTGCGGCGGCGCCGGCGCCACCCGCGACGAGGTCGACGTCGAGGTGGCCATCCCGCCCGGCGTCGACACCGGCACCCGGGTCCGCTCCACCGGCGACGGCGGCCCGCCGCCGGCCCCGGGCGGCCAGGCCGGCGACCTCTACGTGGTCATCCAGGTCAAGGAGCACCAGCTCTTCCGGCGCGAGGGGACCGAGATCGTCTGCGAGCTGCCGGTCTCCTTCACCCAGGCGGCGCTCGGCGCCACCATCGAGGTGCCGACCCTCGACGGCCCGCACAAGCTCAAGCTCTCCCCCGGCGCCCAGACCGGCAGCACCGTCAAGGTGCGCGGCAAGGGGGTGCCGGGGCTCAACGGCGGCGGGCGCGGCGACCAGCACGTCGTCATCTTCGTCGAGACCCCGACCCACCTCGGCAAGGAGCAGCGCGAGCTGCTCGAGAAGTTCGCCGAGCTCTCCGGCGAGGCCACCCACCCGCGGGGGCACAGCTTCTGGGAGAAGGCGGCGGAGCTCTGGCGGGACTCGAAGAAGAAGCGGTAAGACTGCGGGCCAGGATGCGCGCCCCCACCCTCCGGCTCCTGCTGCTGCTCGCCCCGCTGGCGCTGGCCGCCTCGCTGTCGGCCTGCGCCCCCGGCACGGTGGTGGTGCGCGGCCAGGAGCTGCCGATCGCGGAGGCCGACAAGCTGGTGCGCGGCGAGCTGGCGGCCGAGCAGGCCGCCGCCATGAGGCTCCCGTCGGCCGAGCGGGCCCAGAAGCTCGAGGGGCTGGCGGCCCGCTACCCGGGCGTGCCGGCCTCGGCCGAGCTGCTCCACGAGGCGGCCCGGGCCTGGCGCCTCGCCGGCGACCTGCCCCGCGCCGCCGCCGCCCTCTCCCGGCTGCTGGTCGAGCACCCGCTCTACCCGAACGCCATCCTGGCCAAGCAGGAGCTGGCGCTGCTCGACCTCGAGCAGGGGCGGTTCCGCGACGGGCTGGCCACGCTCGGCTCCATCTACTCCCGGCTGCCGGCCGGCGAGCAGCCGGCCACCGCCCGGTCGGCGGCGCTGGGGGCCGAGGCCGGCCGGCTCTGGCCCGAGGCGCTGCGCTGGTGGAGCGAGCTCTCGACCCGCTTGAGCGGCGCCGAGCAGGCCGAGGCCCTGGCCCGGGCCGCCGACGTGGTCGACGCCCGCCTCACCACCACCGAGCTGCAGAAGCTGCGCGGCGCCCTCCCGGCCGACGCCCCGGTGCTGCCGATCATCGCCATGAAGCTGACCCGCATCCGGCTCCACGAGCGCGACTACGCCGGCGCCGAGCTGGAGGCCCGCGCCCTGCTCGAGACCTGGCCGGCCTCCAGCTGGGCCGCCGACGCCCGCGCCCTGCTGGAGCGGCTCGGCCGGCTCACCGCCGTCAAGCCGACCGTCATCGGCGTGGCGGTGCCGCTCTCCGGCCAGTTCAAGCGCTGGGGCGAGGTGATCCTGCAGGGGATCGCGCTGGCGCTCCCCGAGGGCTCGGGGCTGACCGTGGTGGTGCGCGACACCCGCGGCGAGCCGGACGGCGCCGCCTCCGCCATCGAGCAGCTGGCGCTCGACGAGCAGGCCATCCTGGTGGTGGGCGGGGTGAGCAGCGGCGAGGCCGAGCGGGCCGCCGCCACCGCCGAGGAGCTGGCCGTCCCCTTCATCTCGCTCTCCCGGCAGGAGAACGTCACCGACGCCGGCCCCCACGTCTTCCAGAACATGCTCACCGCCAGCGCCCAGGCCCGGGCCCTGGCCGACCTCTTCATGGGCAAGCGCGGCATGAAGCGCTTCGGGCTGCTCTACCCGTCCGTCCCCTACGGCAACGAGCTGGCCAACGCCTTCTGGGACGAGGTCGAGGCCCGCGGCGGCGAGGTGCGCGCCGCCGAGACCTACCCCATCGACCGGACCACCTTCACGCCGCTCATCAAGGCCATGGTCGGCCGGCTCTACGCCGAGGAGCGCCCCGAGTTCGCCGAGGCCGCCAAGGAGATCGCCCAGAGGGAGCCCGACCCGTTCCGCCGCCGCAAGGCGCTGGAGAGGCTCCACGACGGCCTGCCGCCGGTGGTCGACTTCGACGCCATCCTGGTGGCCGACTTCGCCCGCAACGTGAAGCTGATCGCCCCGGCGCTGGCGGTGGAGGACGTGGTCACCATCACCTGCCTGCCCGAGGAGCTGAAGCGGCTGGAGAAGAACGCCGGGAAGAACGCCGAGAAGCGTGAGCTGCAGCCGGTGCAGCTCCAGCCGGTGCAGCTGCTGGGCGGCAACGGCTGGGGCGGGGATCCGTCGCTCTTCGACGGCGGCCCGGGCGGCGCCGGCCGCCACGTGCGCTGCGCCATCTACGTCGACGGCTTCTTCGCCGGCTCGGCCCGGCCCGAGACCCGCCGCTTCACCGAGGCCTACCGCAGGCGCCACGAGGTCGACCCGACCATCCTCGAGGCCAGCGCCCACGACGCCGTCAAGATGGCGCGCCAGGTGCTGGTGGAGGAGAAGGCCCAGACCCGCACGGCCCTGCGCGACGGGCTGGCGGCGCTCAAGGGCTTCAAGGGGGCGACCGGCGACATCAGCTTCTCGCCGCGCCGCACCCCGGAGAAGGAGCTCTTCTTCCTCACCGCCGACCGCGACGGCGTCCGCGAGCTGACCCGGGCCGAGCTCAACGCCCGGCCGGCCGCGGCCGGCGGGCCCTGAGGCGGCGGCACATGGACGATGGGACCTCACACGCCACGCGCGGACTCGACTGGGCCGCCCTCCAGGCTCGCTGGAACGATGTCTCGGCCCACCAGGCGCTGCTCTCCACCTGCACCAGCCTCGACGGGCTGGCCGACCTGGGGCGGCGCTACCGGGCGGTGCTCGAGCAGCGCCCCGGAGACCCCATGGCCCTGCAGATGAAGGCCGAGATCCTCAAGCGCGCCACCATCCTGGGTCTTTCGCAGCTCCCCCGCACCCGGCCGCCGGTGATCCTCGGCAAGAGGTTCCCCCGCAAGCTGCTGATCGGCGGCGCCCTGGTGGTGGCGGCGGCCGTCTCCTGGCTGCTCGCCCGGCTCATCCTCGGAAACAGCCCCTGAGCGAAGAGCCCGTGACCCGACCGACCGTCGACGGCCTGCTCGGCCCCGGGGGGGCGCTCGACCGCGCCCTGCCGGGCTACGAGCAGCGCGGCGACCAGCTGCGGATGGCCCACGCCGTGGAGCGGGCCCTCGCCGAGCGCCACCACCTGGTGGTCGAGGCCGGCACCGGCACCGGCAAGACCCTCGCCTACCTGGTCCCGGCGGCGCTCTCCGGCCGGCGGGTGGTCGTCTCCACCGCCACCAAGGCGCTGCAGGAGCAGATCTGGTGGAAGGACCTGCCGCTGCTGCGCGACCGCTGCGGGCTGCCGCTGCAGGCCGCCTACCTGAAGGGGCGCTCCAACTACCTCTGCGTCGAGCGGCTGGTCCGCTTCGACCGGGCCCCGACCTTCGCGGTGCGCGACGAGGCCTCCGACTGGCCGGCGGTGCGGGCCTGGGCCGAGTCGACCGAGACCGGCGACCGGGCCGAGCTCGACCTGCCCGACCAGTTCGCCCTCTGGCGCGACCTCTCGGTCACCAGCGAGACCTGCCTGGGGCGGGAGTGCGACCTCTACGAGGAGTGCTTCGTCACCCGGGCCCGGGCCCGCGCCGCCGAGGCCGACCTGGTGCTGGTCAACCACCACCTCTACATGGCCGACCTCGGCATGCGCACCGGCGCCAACGGCGCCGAGGTGCTGCCCAACCACGAGGTGGTGATCTTCGACGAGGCCCACGCCCTCGAGGAGGTGGCCACCGAGTACTTCGGGCTGGAGGTCTCCTCCTGGCGCATCGAGGAGCTGGGGCGCGACGCCGCCCGGGCGGTCGCCGACCGGCCCGACCTGGCCGCCATGATGAAGGAGCTGACCGGCGAGCTGCGCCGGGCCGGCGAGCGCTTCTTCGAGGCGGTCGGCGGGGCGCTGCGGGCCGCCGGCGGCGGCCGCCCCGGGGGAGGACGGGCCGCGGCGAGGCCGGTCCGGCCGGCGCGCGCCGACGAGGAGCCGGCCCGGGCGGCGCTCACCGAGGCGACCCTGGCCCCGGCCGCCGAGGCCCGCCAGCGGCTCGAGGCGGCGCTGCAGCAGCTGCGCGACACCCTGGCCGACTCCGACGCGGCGCCGCTGGCCCAGCTGGCGCGGCGGGCCGGCGAGGTGCGGGTCGAGCTGGCGGCGGTGACCGCGCTCAACGAGCCGAGCCGCGTCTACTTCGGCGAGACCCGCGGCCGCGGCGTCTTCCTGCGGGCCGCGCCGCTCGACGTCGGCGGCGAGCTGAAGGAGCGGCTCTACGGCCGGCTCGACACCACCATCTTCACCAGCGCCACCCTCTGCGCCCAGGGGCGCTTCGACTTCTTCCGCCACCAGGTCGGGCTCGACGAGGGGCTGCCGGTGGTCGAGGCCCGCTTCCCCGGCCCCTTCGACTTCACCACCCAGGCGGCGCTGGTGGTGCCCGACGGCCTGCCCGAGCCGAACCAGCCCGGCTTCGTCGAGGCCGCCTCGGCCGTCATCGCCGAGCTCTGCGAGGTGACCGGGGGGCGGGCCTTCGTGCTCTGCACCTCGCACCGGAACATGCAGGCCTTCCACGCCGCCGCCGCCGGCCTGCCCTGGCCGCGGCTGCTGCAGGGGGAGCGGCCCAAGCACCGGCTGCTCGAGGCCTTCCGCGCCGAGCCCTCGGTGCTCTTCGCCACCGCCAGCTTCTGGGAGGGGGTCGACGTGCCGGGCGACGCCCTCTCGCTGGTGGTGATCGACCGGCTCCCCTTCGCGCCGCCCAACGACCCGGTCACCGCGGCGCGGCTGGCGGCGCTGGAGGCCGACGGGCGCGACGGCTTCTCCGAGCTGCAGGTGCCGGCGGCGGCGCTGGCGCTGCGCCAGGGCTTCGGCCGGCTGATCCGGACCACCACCGACCGCGGCCTGGTGGCGGTGCTCGACCGCCGCCTGGTGACCAAGGGGTACGGCCGCGCCTTCCGCGCCACCCTGCCGCCCAGCCCGCTCTTGCGCAGCGTCGGGGCGGCCCGCGACTGGTGGCTCGACGGGCAGCGCTGACCCGGCGCTGAACGGCGCTGGACTACCCGCCGGCCTCGGCCTCGGCCTTGGCCGCGGCGGCGGCGGCGCGCAGCCGCCCGTCGGCGTCGGCGCAGGGGAGCCGCACCGTGAAGGTCGAGCCGACCCCCACCTCGCTCGAGACGTCGATCGAGCCGCCGTGGGAGAGGACGATCTTGCGGGCCAGGTTGAGCCCCAGCCCGGTCCCCTCGCCCGGCGCCTTGGTGGTGAAGAAGGGCTCGAAGAGCCGCTTCATGTGGCTGGGCGAGATCCCCTTGCCGGTGTCGGCGATGGTGAGCACGGCGTGCGGCCCGTCGCGCAAGAGCTCGATCACCACCCGGTTGGCCCGCCCCTCCTCGCGGGCCTGCACCGCGTTGACCACCAGGTTGAGCACCACGTCGACCAGCTCGCCGCGGTGGCCGGTCACCCAGACCGGCCCCTGCAGGTCGACGCGGGCCGCGGCGTTGCGCAGCTCGAAGGCGGCGGTGCGCACCACCGCCTGCAACACCACGCCGAGCTACACCGGCGCGGCCGGCTCGCCGGCCTGGTCGCGGCGCGCCAGCGAGCGGAGGTTGTTGACGATCTGCCGGATGCGGTCCATCCCGGCCAGGCTCTCCTCGATGGCGCGGGGGGCCTGGCGCCGCGCGAAGGCCAGCTCGGTGCCGGTCACCACCGCCGAGGCCTGCTCGACCGCCCCGGCCCCAAGCGCCAGCTCGGAGAGCTGCACCACCGCGGCGTCGAGCCCGGCCACGTACTGCGCCAGCTCGGTCAGGTTGGAGGTGACGAAGGCGGTCGGGTTGTTGATCTCGTGGGCCACGCCCGAGGCCAGCACCCCCACCGCCGCCAGCTTGTCGGCCTGCACCAGCCGGGCGTAGAGCCGCTGCTGCTCGCCCACGTCGCGGGCCACGCGGACCACCCGGTCGTCGAGCCGCACCGAGGTGACCTCGAAGACGGTGTCGAAGACCGGGTCCTCGATCTCGACGATGCCGTCGCCCGGCACCGACCACCAGCGCTCCGGGTGGCCGGCCAGCAGGTCGGGGAGGCGGCGCCCGGCCAGCTCGTGCGGGCGCGCCCCCAGCAGCTTGCCGAAGGCGCGGTTGACCCGCACCACCCGCCCCTCGCGGTCGGTGATGAAGACCATCTCGCCGAGCGAGTCGAAGGTGGCCTCCCACTCGGCCTTGGCGTGGTCCAGCCCCGACTGCGCGGCGCGCAGCCGGTAGGCGGCCCACTCGCGGGCCTGGTGCAGGTGGCCGGCGATGATGGCGACGGTGACGATGATGCCGGTGTCCCAGGCCCAGCGCGCCACCATGCGCTGCTCGATGCGCCCCGGGTCGAAGCCCATCGACCAGGCGTCCCCGACGATCAGCGCGGCCACCGCCCACATGGCCACCAGCGCCACCTCGCCGGCCCGCGGCAGCACCACCGCCGCGCCCACCACCCCCACCAGCACGCCGTAGCGGACCGGGCTCTCGGGCTCGCCGTGGAGCGCCGCCACCGCCACCGGGATGAAGACCACCAGCGCCGACTCGAAGCGGGTGAAGCGCAGCAGCGTGGCCACGCCGGCCTGCCGCTTGAGGATCCAGGCGTAGAAGGCGTTGGCCACCATCAGCAGCGCGCCCACCACCAGCGCCACCCAGGCGGCCCGCCGCCGGGTCAGCAGGTCGTTGGCGAGGTCGACGGCGACGAAGACCGGGACGATCAGCCAGCGCAGCCGGAGCAGCCACTGGAGCCGCTCCGCCATCTCGCTCTCGGGGATCTCGTCGGGTTTGACGACGGCCGGGCGGTCCATCCGGGGCATCCTAGTCGAAGGGGTGCCCTGCACCAAGGAATGGCGTCCGGGCGCGGAGCGCGGCTATGCTCGTCCCCCAAGGCGAGGGACATGGTCCAGATCAACAACGAGACGCGCGAGCTGTCGATCAAGGTCGTCTATTACGGCCCGGCGCTCTCCGGCAAGACCACCAACCTGCAGGCGCTCTACCAGAAGATCTCGCCCGAGGTCCGTGGCCGGCTCATGACGCTGGACACCAAGGACGATCGGACCCTCTTCTTCGACATGATGCCGGTCTTCTTCAAGACCGAGGCCGGCGTCAAGGTGAAGCTCCGGCTCTTCACGGTGCCCGGCCAGGTGATCCACGAGTCGACCCGGCGCATCGTCCTCCAGGGGACCGACGCGGTGGTCTTCGTGGCCGACAGCCGCCGCGGCGAGGCCGCCGCCACGCTCGCCTACTGGACCAACATGCTGAAGAACCTGGAGGCCAACGGGCTCGACTACCGCACCCTGCCCATCGTCATCCAGCTCAACAAGCGCGACCTCCCCGACGCCCGGCAGGAGGACGAGCTCGGCGACCTGCGCAAGGTGATCCGCCCGCCCATGGTGCCGGCGGTGGCGGTGCGCGGCGAGGGCGTGGCCGAGACCCTCTGGGCGCTGCTCTCCCTCACCTACCGCAGCCTCGACCGCACCATGCGGCTCGCCGAGCGCTGGAAGCTCAGCGAGCGCGAGTTCCTGGCCCGCGTCTTCGACCACATCGACCTCAAGGGGACGCGCCTGCAGGGGGAGGGGCCGCCGAAATGAGCCCGGCGCAGTCCTTCCTGCAGCAGCGGCTGCCGCTGGCCGACCTGCTCGATCTCAAGGCGTTCAGCGAGGTCTGCCAGAGCTTCGCCGAGCTCTACCGGGTGGGGCTGAAGGTCTTCGACGAGGCCGGCAACAAGCTGGTCGACGTCAAGGTCGGCAACGCCGACTTCTGCGGCTACATCTGGACCAAGGCGGCCGGCCGCGAGCAGTGCGTCGCCACCGTCGGGCAGGTCAAGGCGGCGCCGGTCGACGAGCTGCCGCGCCCCACCGCCTTCCACTGCTTCTCCGGCTGCCGTTACGTGGTGCAGCCGGTGCTCCACGAGGGCGACGCCATCGGCCGGGTGGTCTTCGGCCCCTTCGTGCCCGAGGACCTCAAGGAGCTGCCGGCCTCGCTCATCGGCATCTCCACCGACTTCGACGCCACCCAGGCCGGCGCCTACCTGCAGAAGATCCGCCGGGTCCCCCAGGAGACCGCCGAGAAGATCCTCAAGCACTTCATGGATCTCGTGGACGTGCTGGTCTTCACCGGCCACAAGAGCGTCATCGCCGCCCGCCTCCACATCGAGGCGGTGCAGGAGAGCTACCGCGAGCTGCAGGAGAAGAACCGCCTCCTCGAGGAGAGCTTCCAGAAGCTCAAGGAGCTCGACCGGCTCAAGTCCAACTTCATCGCCACCATGAGCCACGAGCTGCGCACCCCGCTCACCAGCGTCATCGGCTACTCGGAGATGATGCTGGAGGGGCTGGGCGGCACGCTCAGCGACGAGCAGCGCGAGTACCTCGGCATCATCATGGAGAAGGGCGAGAGCCTGCTCCACCTCATCACCTCGATCCTCGACGTCTCCAAGATCGAGGCCGGCCGGGTCCGGCTGGTGCTCGGCGACGTCGACGTGGTGCAGCTGCTCCGCGACGCCGCCGCCACCGTGCTGCCGGCGGCCCGCAAGAAGAAGGTGCAGGTCAACTGCGAGCCGGGGACGCTGCCGCGCCTCCACGCCGACCGCGAGAAGCTGCGCCAGTGCCTCATCAACCTCGCCTCCAACGCCGTCAAGTTCACCGGCGCCGGCGGCTCGGTCTCGATCTCCGCCGAGGTGCTGGCCGGCGAGAAGCTGGCCGTCAGCGTCACCGACACCGGCATCGGCATCGCCGCCGAGCACGTCGGCCGCATCTTCGACGTCTTCTACCAGGTGGACGGCTCGACCACCCGCGAGTACGGCGGCTCCGGCCTCGGCCTGGCCATCGTCAAGAGCTTCGTCGAGGCCCACGGCGGCGAGGTCCAGGTCACCTCCAGCCTGGGGATGGGCTCCACCTTCTCCCTGGTGCTGCCCATCCGCGGGCTCCCCGAGCCGGTGGCGACGCCGACGGTGCCGGCCCACCCCGTCGACCCGGCCTGACCGCGTGCCCCGCCGTCCCCCGTCCCCCGGCGAGTTCCAGCTCATCGCCGCCTTCACCCGCGCCCTCCCGCTCACCGGCGAGGGGGTGCTGCTCGGCCCCGGCGACGACGCCGCGCTGCTGCGCCCGCCCCGCGGCGAGGCGCTGGTGGCCACCGTCGACGCCGTCGTCGAGGGGGTCCACTTCGACCACCGCTTCACGCCCGGTGACATCGGCTGGAAGGCGCTGGCCGTCAACCTCTCCGACCTGGCCGCCATGGGGGCCCGCCCGCTCTGGGCGCTGGTGGCGCTGGCGGTGCCGCCGGCCACCCCGGCCGCCCGGCTGCGGGGCGTCGCCCGCGGCCTCGGCGACTGCGCCCGGCGACACCGGCTGGCGGTGGTGGGCGGCAACGTCACCCGCGCCGCCCAGCTCGGCCTCACCGTCACCGTGGTCGGGGCGGTCCCGGCCGGCCAGGCGCTGCGGCGCGACGGGGCGAGCCCGGGCGACCTGCTGCTGGTCTCCGGCACCCTCGGCGACGCCGCGCTCGGCCTGCGCCGGGGAGCCGCCGCCGCGCTCACCCGCCGCCAGCGCCGCCCCACGCCGCGCCTCGCCCTCGGCCTGGCGCTGCGCCCGCTGGCCAGCGCCGCCATCGACCTCTCCGACGGCCTCTGCCAGGACCTCGGCCACCTCTGCCGGGCCTCCGCGACCGGGGCCACGCTGCGCGCCGCCGACCTGCCGCGCTCCCGCGCCGGACGCCAGGCCGCCGAGGCCTCCGGCGACCCCTTCGGCCCGGCCCTGCGCGGCGGCGAGGACTACGAGCTCTGCGTCGCGGTCCCGCCGGCGCGGCTCGGCGCGGCGCTGCGGGCGGCGGGGCGCGCCGGCGTGGCGCTCACGCCGGTGGGCGAGCTGACGGCCCGCCGCGGGGTGCGGGTGGTCGGCCCGGATGGGCGACCCATCGAAGCCGCGCCCGGGTTCGATCATCTCGCATCCTCGCGCTGATGGGCCGCCCGGGGTAGGATCCGCGCTGATGGCACGGACTCCCCGCGACGAGCGCATCTCGACCCGACCCTCCTCGCGGTGGCAGGACGCCCCACACCTGGTCGCGGTGCGCGGCCGCGCCGCCGACCTGCCGCTGCGCCCCATCGAGACCAGCAGCAGCCTGACCGCCACCCTGCAGGTCAAGCTGCTGGTCAGCTACGGCATCATCGGCGCCGTGCTGGTGGTGGTGATGCCGCCGCTGCGGCAGGCCGTCCCCAACCCCTTCCTGGCCGCCGCCCTGGTGGTGCTCGGCACCCTGGCCCTCGGCTGGGTGCTGACCGTGGCCATCGCCCGCACCGCCCGCGTCGGCCGGCTCAAGGTCTCGGCCGTCGAGATCAGCCGCGGCGACCTCTCGCGCAGCGTGGTGGCCGAGCCCAACCAGACCTTCCACGACGAGATCGACGACCTCACCGTGGCCATCGGCACCATGCAGGAGAACCTGCGCGACCTGGTCTCCCGCATCCAGCGCACCGCCCAGTCGGTGGCCGAGAGCGCCAACGACCTGCAGGCCTCGGCCGAGGAGGTCAACGCCTCCACCGACGAGGTGGCCTCGTCGATGGAGAAGATCGCCGTCGGCGCCGGGCAGCAGTCCGACCTGGTCGAGCGCACCTCCAAGGTCATCGGCGAGATCGCCGCCTCCATCGAGCGCACCGCCAAGAGCGCCGAGGAGGCGGCCCGGGCCTCGGCGGAGACCTCCACCTCGGCCGGCAGCGGCGGCGAGGCGGCCCGGCTGGCCGGCGAGAAGGTCAAGAAGGTCTTCGCCCGCATCGAGGCGGCCTCCGAGCAGGTCTTCGCCTTCGGCGAGCGCACCAAGGAGATCTCCAAGATCGTCGAGGCCATCACCCAGGTGGCCAACCAGACCAACCTGCTGGCCCTCAACGCCACCATCGAGGCGGCCCGCGCCGGCGAGTACGGCCGCGGCTTCGCGGTGGTCGCCGAGGAGGTGCGCAAGCTGGCCGACATCTCGGGGCGCTCCGCCGAGCAGATCTCCGGCCTGGCCACCGACATCTCCGGCCGCGCCGCCACCGTGGTCGAGACCATGAAGGAGTCGGTCTCCGAGCTGGGCGAGGGGCGCGAGGACCTCAACGCCATCATCCGGGCGCTGGCCGACATCGCCCTGATCGCCCGCACCGGCGCCGACAAGGTGGGCGTCATCTCCGGGGCCGCCCGCGACCAGCTCAAGGGCTCGGCCGACATGGTGCAGGCCATGGACCACATCTCCGACGTGGCCAGCTCCAACGCCGGCGCCACCGAGCAGGTGCGCAAGGTGATCGCCGAGCAGACCGCCGCGGTGTCGCAGATGGCCTCGGCGGCGCAGGAGCTCACCAACCTCTCGGTCGAGCTGCAGACCGTGGTCTCCCGCTTCCGGCTCGGGTAGCCGCCGTGCCCGGCACCGCTCCCCGCGAGGCGCCGGCGACGCAGCGCGAGCGGCAGGTGGTCTTCCGCGTCGGGACCGAGCGCTACGCGCTGCCGCTCTCGGCGGTGCGCGAGGTGGTGCCGCCCCACCCGCCCTTCGCCCGCGTGCCGCGCGCCGGCGGCGCGGTGCGCGGGGTCATGAACCTGCGCGGCCGCGTGGTGGCGGTGGTCGACCTGGCGGCCCTGGTGGGGCTCCCGCCCCAGCCGCTGCTGGCGGGGCAGGGGCAGGTGATCATCCTCGACCGCGAGAAGCGGGCGCTCGGGCTGCTGATCAGCCTGGTGCTCGGGGTGGAGCAGCTGGAGCTGATCGAGGAGGCCGGCGAGGGGCTGGTGGCCGGCGTCGCCACCGGCCGGCTCGGGGCCGTCACCCTGCTGCGGGTCGAGCCGCTGGCGGCCGCGGCCGCGGCGCTCTTCGGGGGCGCATGACCCGGGCCAGCCTTGTCGCCCGCGCTGGAGCGGTGTTACCTTCTCTGCCCGGGGAGGACTCGAAGCCCATGCCGAAGAAAGTCCTGATCGTCGACGACGCGATCTTCATGCGGAACATGATCAAGGACATCTTCGCCGGCTCCGGCTTCGAGGTGGTCGGCGAGGCCGCCAACGGCCTCGAGGCGGTCGAGAAGTACCGCGAGCTCAAGCCCGACCTCACCACCATGGACATCGTCATGCCGTTCAAGAGCGGCATCGAGGCCACCCGCGAGATCATCAAGGCCGATCCGCGGGCCGTCATCGTCATGTGCTCGGCGCTCGGGCAGGAGTCCCTGGTGATGGAGGCCATCGAGGCCGGCGCCAGCGACTTCATCGTCAAGCCCTTCAAGTCCGAGGACGTCCTCCTCGTCGTGAAGAAGGTCCTGGGCGAGCCCTAGCCCGGCCGGCCCGGTCCGCCCCGTGCCGCTCGACCTCGCCCGCTACCTCTCGCTCTTCGTCGCCGAGGCCGGCGAGCACCTGGCCGGCCTCTCGCGCGAGCTGGTCGAGCTGGAGAAGGCCGTCGCCGCCGACGAGGACTCCGCCCCGCTCATCGACGGCATCTTCCGCCACGTCCACAGCATCAAGGGCATGAGCGCCTCGATGCAGCTCGACGGCATCGCCGCGCTGGCCCACCAGGCCGAGGACCTCGTCGATCTCTACCGCCGCCGCGTCGCCAGGGCCGAGCCGCTCGCCGTCGACGCCCTGCTCGACACCTGCGACGCGCTCGGCGACATGGTCGAGGCCGCCGCGCGCAAGGAGAAGCCCGACCCCGACCAGGTGCTGGTGGCGCGGCTCGGCGAGCTGGCCCGCCTCACCCGCGATGGGCGCCCGCTCCCCCAGCCCAGGCCGCCGCCCGGGCCGGTCGAGCCTCCAGCGGCCGAGCCGGTCGCCGCCGCCACCGCCGCCACCGCCGCCGCGCCCGAGCCCCCGCCGCGGCCCACGCCAGCAGGCGGCCTCCCGCCCCGGTCCGCCGCGCCGCCGCCGCGCCGCACCCCGCCCTCCATCCCCGTCGGCCCGCGCACCCCGGCCGCGATCTCCCTGGCCGCGAGCGCCGAGCCGGCCGCGGTGGAGGCCGCCCCGCGCCGGCTCGAGGTCGAGGTCGAGGTGTCGGCCGCCTGCCCGGTGCCGGCGGTGCGCGCCTTCCTGGTGATCAAGAAGCTGGCCGGCCTCGGCGCCGTGCAGCGCTCCACCCCGACCGTGGAGGAGCTCAAGGCCGGGCGGCTGCCGGGCAAGAAGCTCACCGTGGTGCTGGAGAGCGCCGAGCCGCTGGAGCGGATCGAGCGGGCCCTGGCGCTCATCTCCGACCTCGGCGCCGTCGCCATCCACGCCCAGGGCGAGGCCCCGGCGACGCCGCCCCCGGTCGCCCCGGTTCCGGCGCGCGACGCCGCCAGCGTCGAGTCGAGCCGCACCGTGCGCGTCCGCACCGAGGTGCTCGACGGCTTCGTCGACGCCGTGGGCGAGCTGCTGCTGGCCACCGCCCGCATCCGCGAGGTGGGGCGCACCCTGCCGGCCCCGCTGCGGCCGCCGCTCGACGAGGGGGTGGACCGGCTCCACGCCATCGTCAAGGAGCTGCACGGCCAGCTCATGGGCGTGCGCATGACCCCGCTCTCGGTGGTGACCGAGCGGCTGCCGCGCACCGCCCGCGACGTGGCCCGCAAGCTGGGGCGCCAGGTCGAGGTGGAGATCCACGGTGCCGAGATCGAGCTCGACCGCGCCATCCTCGAGGAGCTCTCCGACCCGCTCCTCCACCTGCTCCGCAACGCCGTCGACCACGGCATCGAGGCGCCCCACCTGCGCCTCCTCGCCGGCAAGCCGGCCACCGGCCACATCACCATCACGGCGCGGCGCGACCGCGACCGCGTGGTGATCGAGCTGGCCGACGACGGCAAGGGGATGAACGCCGGCCGGCTGCGCGAGGCGGCGGTGCGGCGCGGCGCCCTCACCCCGGACCAGGCCGCCGCCCTCTCGGAGCGCGAGGCGCTCGCCCTCGCCACCCTGCCGGGCGTCTCCACCGCCGACGTCGTCACCGACGTCTCCGGCCGCGGCGTCGGGCTCGACGCCGTCCGCAAGACCCTGGAGACCGTGGGCGGCACCCTCGAGCTGGAGAGCGCCCGCGGGCTCGGCACCCGCATCACCCTGCGGCTGCCGCTCACCGTGGCGGTGCAGCCGGTGCTGCTGGTGCAGGTGGGCGAGGAGGTGCTGGGGCTCCCCATCGCCAAGGTCCACGGCGCCGTCATCGTCGGCTACGCCGGCCTCGACCGGAGCCGGGGCGGGCCGCTGCTCCCCTACGACGGCGAGCTGGTGCCGGTCCACGACCTGGCGGCGCTGCTCGGCTTCGAGTCGAGCGGCCGCGACGAGCGGGCCGTGGTGGTGGCCGACGGCGCCGACGGCCGCATCGGCCTGGCCGTCGACGGCCTGCTCGGCCAGCACGAGGCGGTCCTCAAGCCGCTCGGCCCGCCGCTGCAGGGGCTGGGCGGCCTCTCTGCGGTCACCGTGCTCGGCACCGGCCGGCCGGTCTTCATCCTCGACGTGACCCGGCTGCTGGCGGCATGACCATCGCCGCGCACCACGTCGACGCCCTGCAGGAGCTGGCCACCATCGGCTGCGGCTCGGCGCTGACCGCGCTGGCCCGGCTCACCGGGCTGCGGCTCGACATGGACGTCCCCGAGTCCTGGATCGGTACCGGCCCGGGGGCCATCGCCAGCTTCCTCGGCGCCCTCGGCAGCGAGCTGGTCGCGGTGGGGGTGCGGCTGGAGGGGCCGCTCACCGGCCACCTGCTGCTGGCGCTGCCCGAGCGGGACGCCGCCGCGCTGGCCGGGGCCCTCGGGTTCCCGCCGGTGGACGGCAGCTTCGGCACCATGGCCGAGAGCGGCCTGATGGAGTGCGGCAACATCGTCGGCAGCGCCTTCGTCACCGCCGTCGCCACCCTGGTCCACGAGACCCTGCTGCTCTCGGTGCCGACCTTCGCCCGCGGCAGCGGCCGGGAGTGCGTCGAGCGGCTCGTCGACCACGCCGGCTCGGTGGCGCTGGCGGCCCGCTTCACCAGCCCGGCGGCGCCGAAGCTGGAGGGGCTGATCCTGGTGATGCCCGAGCCGGCCAGCATCGCCCGGCTGCTCAGCCACCTCGATCGGCCGGGGCGCTGACCATGGACGAGGCCGCCCTCCGCCGCCTGCTGAAGCGCGTCGCCAGCGGCGCCACCCCGCTCGACGAGGCGGTGGCGGCCCTGAAGCGGACCCCCTTCGAGCGGCTCGGCGACACCGCCATGCTCGACACCCACCGGGCGCTGCGCCAGGGCATGCCCGAGGTGGTGCTGGGCGAGCGCAAGACCGCCGCGCAGGTGGCGGCCATCGCCAGGAGGCTGGCGGCCCACGGCCCGCTGCTGGTGACCCGCCTCTCGCCGGGCAAGGCGGCGGCCGTCAAGCGGGCCGTCAAGGGGGCCATCTACGACCCGGTCTCGCGCACCCTGCGCCGCGGCCGCATGGAGGTCCCGGCGCTCGGGCCGGTGGCGGTCTGCTGCGCCGGCACCAGCGACGTGCCGGTCTGCGAGGAGGCGGTGGTCACCCTCGAGGTGATGGGCGTCGAGGCGCTGCGGGTCTACGACGTCGGCGTGGCCGGCATCCACCGGCTGCTGGCGCGGCGCGAGGAGCTGACCCGGGCCCGGGCGGTGGTGGTGGTGGCCGGCATGGAGGGGGCGCTGCCGAGCGTGGTGGGGGGCCTGGTGGGGCGGCCGGTCATCGCCGTGCCGACCTCGGTCGGCTACGGCGCCTCGCTGGGCGGCATCGCCGCGCTGCTGGCCATGCTCAACGCCTGCGCCCCCAACGTCACCGTCGTCAACATCGACAACGGCTTCGGCGCCGGCTTCGTGGCCGGGTTGATCGCCCGGGGCTGAACGTGGTCCGCTCCTCCCCGACCATGCCCCAGCGGCTCCTGCTCCTCGAACCGATCGGCGGCCTCGCCGGCGACATGTTCCTCGCCGCCGCCATCGACCTCGGCGTCGACCGCGCCGACCTCGAGGCCCAGCTGCGCACCCTCGGCCTGCCCGGTTGGAAGCTCGAGGTGAGCCGGGTGCTGGTCAACGGCATCGCCGCCACCCACGTCGAGGTGGTGGTCGAGGACGCGCCGCACGGCGACCGGCGGCTCGCCGACCTGGTCGCGGTGGTCGACCGCAGCGCCCTCTCCGACCGGGCCAGGGCGACGGCGCGCGACCTCTTCACCCGGCTGGCCCGCGCCGAGGCCAGGGTGCACGCCTGCGCCGTCGAGGAGGTCCACTTCCACGAGGTCGGGGCGGTGGATTCCATCGTCGACCTCTGCGGCGCGGTGGTGGCGCTCGAGCTGCTCGGCTGGCCGCGGGCGGTGGCGGCGCCGCCCGAGCTCGGCCGCGGCTTCGTCAAGACCGCCCACGGCATGCTCCCGGTCCCGGCGCCGGCGGTGCTGGAGCTGCTCACCGGCCTGCCGGTCCGTCCCGGGGGTCCGGCCGGAGAGGCGGTCACCCCCACCGGCGCGGTGCTGCTGGCCGGGCTCTTCGAGCTCGGCCCGCTGCCTCCCCACCGGCCCGTGCAGGTCGGCTACGGCGCCGGCACCGTCCGCTGGCCCGACCGGCCCAACCTGGTCCGCCTCACCGTGGGTGAAGCCTACCCGCCGGTGGCCGGCCCGGGCGAGGCGCTGCTGGTGCTCGAGTGCAACCTCGACGACGCCTCCGGACAGCTGGTCGGCCACGCCATCGCCGCGGCGCTCGACGCCGGCGCCCTCGACGCCTGGGCCGCCCCCCTCACCATGAAGAAGGGGCGCCCCGGCCTCTGCCTCGGCGCCCTCTGCGACCCCTCGCGCAGCGACGCGGTGGCCCGGGTGCTGCTCACCGAGACCAGCACGCTGGGCGTCCGCTTCACGCGGGTGGAGCGCCAGGCGCTGCGGCGCGAGCTCGAGCCGGTCGAGACCCGCTACGGCACGGTGCTGGTCAAGGTGGCCTGGCTCGGCGGGCAGGTGGTCAACGCCCAGCCCGAGTGGGACGACTGCGAGGCCCGGGCCCTGGAGGCCGGCGTGCCGGTCAAGGAGGTGCTGGCCGAGGCGGCCAGCGCCTGGCGGGTGGGACGCAGGGGCTGAAGCGGACGGAGCCGGGGCGGCGGCGGCCCGGAGCGGGAGGAGGCAGCACATGGGCGACCACGAGCAGGTCCCGGCCATCCTGGCGGCGCTGGTGCCGGAGGAGCAGCGCGAGCGGCTCGGGCCGGCCTGGCAGGCCGCCGTCGACCGGGTCCGGCTGCTCGAGTCGGCGGCGGCCCAGTCGGAGAAGCTGGCCGGCCTCGGGCGGCTGGCGGCCGGCATCGTCCACGAGATCAACAACCCGCTGGTGGCCGTCACCATGTACTCGGAGTCGCTGTGCGACCGCTGGACCGCCGCCGGCGGCAACCCCGAGGACCTGGAGAAGCTGCAGGCCATCCGCGACGCCGGCCAGCGCATCCAGAAGCTGACCCGCGACCTGACCGCCTACGCCCGCCCCAGCTCCGGCCGGGCGGCGGCGCTGGAGCTGGCGCCGCTGCTCGAGCAGGCGGCGCTCATCTGCAAGCCGCTCCTCAAGGGGGTCGACGCCGTGCTGGTGCTCGAGCTGCAGGAGGTGCCGCGGGTCTCGGGGAGCCGCTCCGCCCTCACCCAGGTCTTCGTCAACCTGCTCACCAACGCCGCCCAGGCCATCCGCAAGGGCGGCACCATCCGGCTCGGCCTGCGCGCCGAGGCCGGGCAGGTGCTGGTCACCGTGACCGACGACGGCGCCGGGATGACCGAGGAGGTGCAGGCCGAGGCCTTCCACCCCTTCTTCACGACGCGCCCGGGGCGTGGCGTCGGGCTCGGCCTGGCCACCGTCAAGGAGATCCTCGACCAGCACGGCGGCGGCGTGGCGCTCTCGAGCGCGCCGGGGCGGGGGACCAGCGTCACCGTCTCGCTGCCGCCTCAGCCCTCGGGCGTCAGCACCGCGTAGCCGGTGAAGGTCGGCAGCTCCACCGACACCGCCGCCTCTCCGGACCGGTCGAAGCGCACCTTCGCCTCGGTGCCGTCGCTCATGGCGAAGAGCCCCTTGCGCGCCCCGCGCGTCACCAGCACCGGCAGCCGCAGCCGGGCCCTGGTGACCCGCTCCGGCCAGGCCGAGGCCAGGTGGATGTCGACCACCTTCTGGTGCGCGCGGATGGCGGTCACCAGGTGGGCCGCCCCGCTCACCCGAACCGCGCGCCGCTCGGGCGGGAAGAGGGCGTCGACCGCCTTCCCGAAGGCCACCTCGTCGCCCGGGCCGCTGAAGGTGAGCAGCGGGGCCCCGGCCGCCTTGCGCTTGCCCACCTCGTGGGCCTCGACCCGGGAGAGCGCCTCGGCCTCGGCCAGCACCAGCGGCACGCCGGCCGCCAGGTCGGACGGGCGCAGCGCCACCGTCGCCTGCAGCTGCCGCAGGGTGAGCGCCTCCAGCGCCGACTCCACGGCGCGGCGGTGGCGGCCGCCGCTCCAGACGTCGGCCTCGGCCGAGTAGAGCACCCCGACCTCGACCATCGGCGCGGCCTCGCTCGGCGCGCCGCCGCGGGCGGCCACCGCGCGCGCCAGCGTCCGGATCCCGGCCAGCACCGCGCCGGCCTCTCGCCCCGGCTGCAGCCCGGCCACGCCGATGCCGTAGGGGCCGCCCAGCGAGGCGAGCCGCAGCCAGGCGGCCGGCGGCGCGTCGTCGGGCAGCTCCACCGCCACCGCCCGCTTGTGGAGCGCCCCGCGCAGCAGCTCGAAGCGGCCGACCACCGGGTAGCCGCTCAAGGTGACCGGGAAGATGGCGGCGTCGAGGTGGCGGGCCGCCGCCAGCTGCGAGGGGCCGAGCGCGGCGAAGTGGCCGCAGAGCGGGAAGGGGCGGTCGGCCACCCGGGCGGCGTCGCGGGCCCCGCGCACCCAGGCCCGCACCGCCCGCTCCAGCGACTCGTGGCGGAAGCGCCAGAAGTCGCGGCCGAAGGGGAGGGTGGCGAAGGAGAGGGCGCTCGAGGCCCCGGCCACCGCGCTCCTCGCCATGGCCAGGTAGTCGATCGGCTGGAACTGCTCGCCGTACTTGCGCGCCAGCCGCTGCTGGAACTCGCGCTGGCAGTCGGCGCAGAAGCCGGCCCCCAGCAGCCCCTCCACCAGCGGGGCGTCGGGCCGCTCGAAGACCGCCCCGGCGTAGCCGGCCTCCAGGGCGTCGCGGATCGCGGTCGCCACCTGGAGCCGGTGGCGCTCCCCGACCAGGCAGGCGCGCGGCGCCGCCGGGTTGCCGGCCGGGGCGCCGTCGGCCCCGCGGCAGGCCTCCGAGGCGGCGCCCGCCAGCCCGGCCTCGATCGAGGCGAAGGCCGCGGCCTTGAGCGGCTGCGCCAGCGGCTGGTCCGGCCCGACCACCAGCGGCCCGGCCCCCACCAGCCGCGCGTTGCGCGACCCCTCCTCGGGCAGCGAGCCCGGGGCCAGGCGGTACGGGGCGAAGGTGGAGGCGGAGGGCATCGCGGAAGCGCGACGTTAGCCGCTCGGCGTGACCGCGACAAGCGCCCAACCTCGCGTTGACGCGAGGGAAATTCGCTGCTACGCATATCGCACTGCACGCAGCTGGGGGAGGCTCCGCGATGGGCTCGATGTTCGGCACGCTGGCCAAGCACTACTCCGAGGGCGGGTGGATGATGCACCCCATCCTCGTCGCCATGATCTTCACCCTCGCCGTGATGATCGACAGGATCATCGTCCTCTACTTCAAGGCGGCCATCGACAAGGAGTCGTTCCTGCGCGGGCTGAAGCAGCACGTCTTCGCCGGCGACCTCGACAAGGCGATCGCCTTCTGCGCCTCGCAGAAGAAGGTGCCGCTGGTCTCGGTCATCAAGGCCGGCCTCATCAACGTCCCCAAGGGGGAGGAGGACGTGCAGGCGGCCATGGACGAGGCCACCCTGCGCGAGTCGCCCAAGATCGAGGCCCGCACCGGCTACCTGGCCATGCTCGGCAACGTCGCCACCCTGCTCGGCCTGCTCGGCACCATCGTCGGCCTGATCGGCGCCTTCGGCGCGGTGGCCAACGCCAACCCGGCCGACAAGGCGACCATCCTCGCCAACTCCATCTCCGAGGCGATGAACTGCACCGCCTTCGGCCTGATCGTGGCCATCCCGGCGCTGGCCGCCTACTCGGTGCTGCAGGGGCGCACCCAGCACATGATCGACGACATCAACGAGGCGGCCGTCTCGGTGCTCAACCTGATCGTGGCCAACCGGGACAAGATGAAGGTCCCGGCCACCCTCTCCCAGGCCGACCAGTCGTAGCGCGGCGCCTCCCTCGACGGACCGGAAAGGAGGACGACGATGAGCGGCGGCGCGATGCCCGAGCAGGGCGGCGGTGGACGCAAGAAGAAGAAGGCGCTCGACGCCAACATCAACGTCGTCCCGGCCATCGACCTGCTCTCCTGCCTGATCACCTTCCTGCTCTACACGGCCGTCTGGACCCAGATCTCGCGGCTCCAGGTGCAGCAGCTCGGCATGGGCGCGCCCGAGCAGGTGGCCGCCGAGCAGCAGCAGAGGTCGCTGGCGGTGACACTGGCGGTCGGCGAGCGCGGCATGGCCCTGATGGTGGGCGACGCCAGCTACGACATCCCCAGCCTCGGCCGCAGCGCCGAGGGGGTGGTGATGCAGGACTTGAAGAGCCTCAACACCCGCTTGAAGTCGGTCAAGGGCGAGTTCCCCGACCAGGGCTCGATCATCGTCACCGCCGAGGACACCGTCCCCTACGGCGACCTGGTCCACGTCATCGACGCCTGCTTCGCCGCCGGCCTCATGCAGGTCTCCGTGTCGGGCGTCTAGGAGCGGACCCGCCCATGGCCATCGTCCAACCCGGCAAGCGGCCCTGCAAGCGCCTCGCGCGCAGCAAGGTGCTGGGCGGCAAGATCGGCGGCGGCCGCAGGGCGACCAACGCCGAGCTCAACGTCGTGCCCATGGTCGACATGATGACCATGCTGGTGATCTTCCTCTTGCAGCAGTTCAGCGCCACCGGCGAGGTGCTCTACATGCAGAAGGACATCCGGCTCCCGGATGCCCGCCACGGCCAGCTGATCGAGCAGGCCCCCACCGTGGCCATCTCGGCCGAGCAGGTGGTGGTGGCCGGCCAGAAGGTGGCCGACGTGGCCGACCTCGATCGCGACGCCGGCTACCTCAACATCCCGGCGCTGGAGGAGAAGCTCCGCGAGGACCGCAAGCGCTGGGACTTCATCCACCAGTCGGATCCCAGCGCCAGGTGGGACGGCATCGTCAACATCCAGGCCGACCAGAAGGTGCCGTTCCGCATCGTGAAACGGGTGATGTACTCCTGCGGCGTGGCCGGCTACTTCAACCTCAACTTCGCCGCGCTCGACATCGGCAGCGGCTCGGCGGCGGCCCAGGGCCCCACCCCGTAGCCCCCACCTCGCGAGCGGACTGGACAAGGCGCTTTCCGGCCTAGTAGATTCCGCCGTCCTTCCGCGGGGATTCACCCCAGAACCGCCTGCAAACCAGCCTCACCAGAGGAACCGACACCGCCATGAACCTGTCATCCGCCATCACGTCGCTCGTCGTCGCCAGCGGCGGCGAAGCCAACCTGAAGCTGCCCGACCTCGCCAGCGTCAGCTTCCTCGGCGGCATCTCCGGCTGGGCGCTGCTCGCCAGCGGCCTCGTGGTCTCCGCGCTCGGCCTGGCCTTCGGCCTGCGCGCCTCGGCGCACCTGAAGGCGCTGCCGGTCCACAAGTCGATGCTCGACATCTCCGAGCTGATCTACGAGACCGCCAAGACCTACCTGATGACGCAGTTCAAGTTCATCGGCGTGCTCTGGGGCTTCATCGCCGTCATCATCATCCTCTACTTCGGCGTGCTCTCCGAGGGCTTCGGCCCCGGCAAGGTGGCCATCATCCTGGCCTTCTCGCTGGTCGGCATCCTCGGCTCCTCGGGCGTGGCCTGGTTCGGCATCCGCGTCAACACCTACGCCAACAGCCGCACCGCCTTCGCCTCGCTGCGCGGCAAGCCGTTCCCCACCTACGCCATCCCGCTGCAGGCCGGCATGTCGATCGGCACCATGCTCATCAGCGTCGAGCTGCTGATCATGCTCTTCATCCTGCTCTTCATCCCCGGCAACCTGGCCGGCGCCTGCTTCATCGGCTTCGCCATCGGCGAGTCGCTGGGCGCCTCGGCGCTGCGCATCGCCGGCGGCATCTTCACCAAGATCGCCGACATCGGCTCCGACCTGATGAAGATCGTCTTCAAGATCAAGGAAGACGACGCCCGCAACCCCGGCGTCATCGCCGACTGCACCGGCGACAACGCCGGCGACTCGGTCGGCCCCTCGGCCGACGGCTTCGAGACCTACGGCGTCACCGGCGTGGCGCTCATCAGCTTCATCCTGCTGGCCGTCACCCCGGCCGCCATCCAGACCCAGCTGCTGGTCTGGATCTTCGCCATGCGCATCATGATGGTGATCGCCTCGGTCGGCTCCTACTGGATCAACGACGCCATCGCCAGGGCCAAGTTCGGCGCCGCCGACAAGATGGACTTCGAGCAGCCGCTCACCTTCCTGGTCTGGCTCACCTCGGCCGTCTCCATCGTCCTGACCTACCTGGTCAGCTGGCTGCTCATCCCCAGCCTCAACGGCGACACCAGCCTCTGGTGGAAGCTCTCCACCATCATCACCTGCGGCACCGCCGCCGGCGCCGTGATCCCGGAGATGGTCAAGGTCTTCACCTCCACCAACTCGCGCCACGTCCGCGAGGTGGTGACGGCCTCCAAGGAGGGCGGCGCCTCCCTCAACGTGCTGGCCGGGCTCACCGCCGGCAACTTCTCCGCCTTCTGGCTCGGCCTGGTCATGGCCGTGCTGATGGGGATCGCCTACGGCGTCTCCACCACCACCGGCTTCGACCTGATCATGGCCGCCCCGGCCGTCTTCGCCTTCGGCCTGGTCGCCTTCGGCTTCCTCGGCATGGGGCCGGTCACCATCGCCGTCGACTCCTACGGCCCGGTCACCGACAACGCCCAGTCGGTCTACGAGCTCTCCCTGATCGAGAACATCAAGGGGATCAAGGAAGAGGTGAAGAAGGACTTCGGCTTCGAGCCGAACTTCGAGAAGGGCAAGGAGTACCTCGAGGAGAACGACGGGGCCGGCAACACCTTCAAGGCCACCGCCAAGCCGGTGCTGATCGGCACCGCCGTGGTCGGCGCCACCACCATGATCTTCTCGATCATCGTCACCATCGCCCAGATGAACGCCGTCGGCACCGGCCACGGCGCCGTCGCCGGGGACGCGGTCTCGCTCGCCCAGCTCAACGCCCTGCTGGCCGGCGTGGCCGGGCACTTCTCCATCCTCGAGCCCATGTTCCTGCTCGGCCTGCTGCTGGGCGGCTCGGTGATCTACTGGTTCTCCGGCGCCTCGACCCAGGCCGTCTCCACCGGCGCCTACCGGGCCGTGGAGTTCATCAAGAAGAACATCAAGCTCGACGCCGGCGCCGAGCGCGCCTCGGTGGAGGACTCCAAGAAGGTCGTCGAGATCTGCACCCTCTACGCGCAGAAGGGGATGTGGAACATCTTCATGGTGGTCTTCTTCGGCACCCTCGCCTTCGCCTTCCTCGACGAGTACTTCTTCATCGGCTACCTGATCTCGATCGCCTTCTTCGGCCTCTTCCAGGCGCTCTTCATGGCCAACGCCGGCGGCGCCTGGGACAACGCCAAGAAGATCGTCGAGACCGAGCTCAAGGCCAAGGGCACGCCGCTGCACGACGCCTGCGTGGTCGGCGACACCGTCGGCGACCCCTTCAAGGACACCTCGTCGGTGGCCATGAACCCGGTCATCAAGTTCACCACCCTCTTCGGCCTGCTGGCCGTCGAGCTGGGGCTGCAGATGACCGCGGCGAACCAGGGCACGCTGCGGCTGGTGCTCTCGGCCGCCTTCCTGGCCGTCATGCTCTTCTTCGTCTACCGGTCGTTCTACGGGATGCGGATCGAGTCCTCGAACGAGTAGGCCTCCGGCCAGGGAGGGCGACGTGGGCCGGGAGCGGACCGCCCCGATGATCGAGAGGACGGTGCTGGCCCCGGCCTGCGCCGCCCTCAAGGTCTTCCCCCTGCCGGGCATCGTGCTGCTGCCCGGCGCCCCGGCGCCCTTCCACATCTTCGAGCCGCGCTACCGCGCCCTCTTCGCGGCGGCGCTGGCCAGCGACCGGGTGGTGGCGGTGCCGACCATCGCCGACGCCGCGGAGACCATGGAGGCGCGGCCCGGGCTGCTGCCGGTGGCCGGCCTCTGCGTCATCGTCGGCGAGCAGCAGAACGACGACGGCACCTCCGAGGTGCTGCTCCACTGCGCCGCCCGGGTGGCGCTGCTCGAGGAGCTGGAGCGCGGCACCCCCTACCGGCAGTTCCGCGGCGAGCTGGTGGAGGACCTCTACCCGCCCGACGGCAGCAAGGCGCTGCAGGGCGACGTCGAGGCGCTCGGCCAGCTCTGCTACAAGCTGATCCCGCTCCTGCCGCCCGAGTCGGGGGTGGAGCGGCTCACCGAGGCGCTGGCGCGCATGAAGGACCCGGCCGCCATGGCCGACCTGGTGGCCGCCGCCGCCATCACCGAGCCGAACGCCCGCTACCGGGTGCTCTCCGAGCCGTCGGTGGCGCGGCGGCTCAAGCTGGTCGACGAGGAGCTGGCCTCGCTGGTGCTGCTGCTCAACCAGGGGCGCGGCACCCGCCACTGAAGCGGGGTGTCAGCCCCCGCTGCGCGGCGTGCCCAGGATCCTGCCCCAGAGCTCCGAGGCATGCCTGGGCAGCCGGGGGAGCAGCAGCTCCACCGCAGACACCAGGGCGGTCCGCTCTGGCAGGGCGAGGAGCTGCTCGACGTCCCACGCGTCCTGGGGCCCCCCGGCGTAGAGCTTGAGCAGGACCAGGTCGGCGGTGGTCACCACCGGAACCGGAGCCGTCCCAAGCAGGCGTGGCGTGGCACGCCTCAATGCCTCGGACTGCCAGGCCGCTCGCCCCACCACCACGTCCACCGAGCGGGACCCGTTGCGGGAGAGCCGGACCACGCCCGCCAGCGGGTCATCGTCATCCCCGACACGGACATCCACGCCGACGCCCAGGCCTGCGAGCCGGCGCCAGCAGGCATCGTCGAGCACCACGCGATCGGTGACCAGCAGGTCGACATCGAACGTGGAACGGCTCACGCCGTGAACCGCCAGCGCGGCCGCGCCGATCAGGGCGTGGGGCACGCCACGCGAGGAGAGCTCCCGGGCGACGTCGTCGAGCAGGCCGAGCATCAACGCTCCGCGGCGCACCGCGAAGGTTGCCGGCCGATGGCACGCTGCCGCCGGAGCGCGTCGCGTGCCTCGGCGACCGTGAGGCCACTCCCGGCGGCGTGGAGCCGGGCATCCGAGTCTCCCACCTCGAGGGCGCGAAGGATTCGCTCACGCTCGGAGAGCGCTGCCTCGGCGAGGGCGCCATCCCGGCGCAGGCTGTCGGCGACCCGGCTCACGGGCCGATGATAGCCGGTGGGCGCCTCAAGGCGAAATCGCCCCGCCCCCCGGGCCCCGGCCTACCTGCGCCCCACGCCGAAGTAGGTGAAGCCGGCGGCGCGGGCCCTGGTGGCGTCCCAGACGTTGCGGCCGTCGAAGAGCACGTCGCCCCTCATCAGCGTCTTCAGGCGCGCGAAGTCGGGCTGGCGGAACTCGTTCCACTCGGTCACCAGCAGCAGCGCGTCGGCGCCGGCGGCGGCGGCGTAGGGCTCCTTCACCAGCTCGACCGACTCCGGCAGCAGCCGGGCGGCCACCTCGCGGGCCACCGGGTCGAAGGCCTTCACGGTGGCGCCGTTGCCGACCAGCGCCTCGATGATGGTGAGCGCCGGGGCCTCGCGCATGTCGTCGGTCTTCGGCTTGAAGGCCAGCCCCCAGACCCCGAAGACCTTGCCGGCCACCTTGCCGCCGAAGTGCTTGAGCGCCTTCTCCACCAGCGAGCGCTTCTGCCGCTCGTTGACCCGTTCCACGGCCCGCAGCAGGTCGAAGTCGAGGCCGATCTGCCGGGCGGTGGTCATCAGCGCCCGCACATCTTTCCCAAAGCAGCTCCCACCGAAGCCAACCCCGGAATGGAGGAAGGGATGGCCGATCCGCTTGTCACTGCCGATGCCCCGCCGCACCTGGTCGACGTCGGCGCCGAGCCGGTCGCAGACCGCGGCGATCTCGTTCATGAAGGAGATGCGGGTCGCCAGCATGGCGTTGGCGGCGTACTTGGTCAGCTCGGCCGAGCGCGGGTCCATGAAGAGCACCGGCTGCTCGGCGCGGGTGAAGGGGGCGTAGAGCTCGGCCATCACCCCGCGGGCCCGCTCGCTGGCCACGCCGACCACCACGCGGTCGGGGCGCATGAAGTCGTCGATGGCCGCCCCCTCCTTCAAGAACTCGGGGTTGGAGACCACGTCGTAGGGGTGGCTGGTGACCGTGGCGATCCGGGCCTTGACCTGGTCGCTGCTGCCGACCGGCACCGTGCTCTTGTTGACCACCACGCAGTAGCCGGTCAGCGCCTTGCCGATCGACTCGGCGGCGGCCAGCACGTAGGAGAGGTCGGCCTCGCCGCTCTCGCCGGGCGGGGTGCCGACCGCGATGAAGGCGACGTCGGCCCCCGGCACCGCCTCCTCGTAGCGGGTCGTGAAGGTGAGCCGCCCCTCGGCGGCGTTCCGCTTCACCAGCTCCTCCAGCCCCGGCTCGTAGATCGGCACGCCGCCGCCGCGCAGCAGCGCCACCTTGGCCGCGTCGTGGTCGACGCAGGTGACGGTGTGGCCCGACTCGGCGAAGCAGGTGCCGGTGACCAGGCCGACGTAGCCGGTACCGATGACGGCGATCTTCATGGCGGAGAAACTAGCATCCTCGCCGCCGCCTCGGCACCGCGAAGATGGCGCAGCTTGCCCGGGTCCCGGGCCCCGTCGGCCACCTGCTCCACCGCGGCCCGCTCCACGGCGTTGAGCCCCGGGCGGATCGCCGCCGCGGCCCCCTCCACCTCCGGGAAGAAGAAGCCGGCCAGCAGCGAGGCCCCGTGGAGCGCCCGCGACAGCCCGAGCGCCGCCGCCCGCGCCTTGACCATGGCCGGGTCGTGCGGCAGCCGCAGCAGCTCGCGCAGGTCGAGGTAGCGCAGCAGCGGGGCCCAGAGCGCCGCCTGGGCGAGATCACCGACCGCGCAGAGCAGCGCCTCCTCCACCGCCGGCCGCCCGGCCCTCGGCCCGAAGGCCTTCGCGGGCGTGGCCCGGGTGTAGAGCGCGTCGTCCTCCTCGGCCCCGGCCCAGGGCCCCTCCTGCAGCGTCAGCTCCATGGGGCCGTCGGCGAAGACGGCGGTCCGGCCGCCGTGGTCGGTCCGGACCAGCTTCATGCCCCCCTTCCCGAGGCCGTCGGCGAAGCGCCGCCCGTCGGCGCCGCGCACCGCGAGCCGCAGGTCGCTGACCGGCCGCCAGGCCATGTGCGGGTAGAGCCAGTCGACGTAGGCGGCCCCGTCGAGCAGCACCACCGGCACCTCGGCCACGTCCTTCAAGGCGTTGCGCAGGGTCACGAGGCGCAGCACGTTGTCGTTGACGGTGCCGGTGTAGTGGCCCAGCAGCCCCTCGCGGAAGCGGTCGGGCAGCCCGGCGCCGAGCCGGGTCTGCTCGCAGTGCCAGGAGGCGAGCGGGGCCAGCCCGTGGGCCACCAGCACCTCGCCGAGCCGGTCGAGGTCGCAGGCCGGCAGCTCGCTCACCGTGGAGAAGCTGCAGAGGGCCCGCAGCGCCGGGAGCAGCTCGCTCACTCGACCTTCTCCATCACCGCGATCAGCGAGAGGGCGTCGAACGGCAGGCTCTTGTCGATGAGCCGGAAGAGGGGCGTCAGCAGGTTGAGCGCCATGATCTGCATGAGCCCGAAGTCGCGCCGCTCCAGCACCTTGCCGTTGAGCCACCAGGCCGGCCGACCCACCCGGTTGAAGTGGACCAGCTCCTTCACGGCGAAGCCGGCGTCGGCCGCCAGCTTGGCGAGCGTCTCCACCGTGTAGCGCCGCTGGTGGCCCAGCACCTCGTCGAGCGTGCCGAAGATCTCCGGCCCCTGCGGCACCAGCACGATGGCCCGCCCGCCCGGCGCCAGCACCGCGCCGATGTTGCGCAGCGCCCCCACGTCGTCGGCCACGTGCTCCACCACGTTGAGGCAGACCACCGTGTCGAAGCCGCCCGCGAGGCGCGGGAAGGTCTCGCCGCGGGTCACGTCGGTGAGCGTGACGTCGAGGTAGGGCCGGTCGGCGGTCAGCCCCTGCAGCGTCTGCAGGTAGAGCGGGTTGATGTCCGAGGCCACGTACTGCTCGCGCGGCACCAGCCGGCGCGTCAGGTTGCCGGTGCCCGAGCCGATCTCCAGCACCCGCTGCCCGCAGAAGGGGCGGATGGTGTCGGCCATCCAGGCGTTGAAGCGCGGCGCCCGCCCCATGCGCCCGAGGATCTGCGAGCCCCAGGCGTCCTTCTGGTAGACGTTGTCCGACCACCAGAAGCGCAGGATGGCGCCGAGGGCGCGGAAGCCGTCGCGCCAGCCGATCTTCTTCCCCTCCTGGTAGGTGCGCCCCGAGTAGCTGATCGGCACCTCGAAGAGGCGGGCCTCGCGCTTGGCCAGCTTGATGGTCAGCTCCGGCTCGAGCCGGAAGTCGTCGGAGACCAGCGGGATGGAGCGGAGCAGCGAGGTGCGGACCGCCTTGTAGCAGGTCTCCATGTCGGTCAGGTTCACGTTGGTCACGAGATTGGTGAGGAACGTGAGCAGCCGGTTGCCCAGCTCGTGGCGGAAGAGCAGGGCCCGCCTTGCGGCGCCGCCGGCGAAGCGAGAGCCGAAGACCGCGTCGGCCTGCTCCTCCACGAAGATGGGGATGAAGCGGACCAGGTCGCGCGGGTGGTACTCCAGGTCGGCGTCGTGGATCACCGTGATCTCGCACTCGGCCCGCGCCAGGCCGGCGCGGACGGCCGCCCCCTTGCCGCCGTTGCGGGCCAGCTGCAGGAAGACCCAGTCGGTCTTGCCGTGGCGGCCCGAGCCGCGCTCCACCACCGGGACCGCCCCGGAGGTGCGCGGGGCGTGGGGCAGGGGCGGCTCCAGCCGGATGCCGCGGGCGGCGGCGAAGGCCTCCAGCACCGCCGGGGTGCGGTCGCGCGAGGAGTCGTCGACGACCACCACCTGCAGCCGCTCGAGCAGAGGGCTCTGCTCCAGCACCTGCAGCCGCTCCAGCGAGGCGGTCACCAGGTGCTGCTCGTTGAAGACGGGGACGAGGACGGTCAGCGAGGTCATGCGCCCGCCGTTCTTACCATTCCCGGGCGGGGCGGGCGACCCCATTTGGCTCCGGGTCGAGTACCGTGGTAATGTGCCGGCATGACCATCGCCCAGTCCAGGATCACCTCGCAGGGGCAGGTCTCGATCCCGGCCGAGGTGCGCCGGCGGCTCGGGGTTGGTCCCGGGTCGATCGTCGAGTGGGACCAGGTCGGCGAGCGGATCCTGGTCCGTCGGGCCGGGCGCCACACCTCCGCCGAGGTGAGCGCCGTGCTGTTCCCGGCCGGCGCCGGCAAGCCGCGCAGCCTCAAGGCCCTGAAGGCCGGGATCCGCGCCCACGTGAAGCGCCGGCATGCGCGCCGTTGACACCAACCTGCTGGTGCGGCTCCTCGCCCGCGACGACGCCAGGCAGGTCGCCGCGGCCGAGGCCTTCGTGGCACCGGGCGCCTGGGTATCGCACCTGGTGCTGGTCGAGGCCGTCTGGGTGCTCGACTCGGTCTACGGCCTCGGGCCGGCCGGACTCGCCAGCGCGGTGGCGCTGCTTCTCGAACACCGCGATCTCACCATCCAGGACGCCGACGTCGTGACCCGCGCGCTCGAGGCCTTCCGCGCTCGCCCGGCGCTCGGCTTCTCGGACTGCCTGGTCCTGGAGGTGGCGCGCCAAGCGGGACACCTGCCGCTCGGGACCTTCGATCGTGGGCTCGCGAAGCTGGAGGGTGCCGAGCGGATCTGAGGAAGAGATCCGAGTGGGGTCTCGGACTCCGAGCCCGCCGGCCCCGGGCATGACACCGCCATCTTGACGAATCCATCAAGACCGCGTAGTCATAACTCACATGACCACCCCCGCCCAGGCGGTCGAGTTCTTCCACCTCCAGTTCGTCCGGCTCCTCTGCGCCGGCCCGGACAAGGAGGCCTTCGCCATCAAGGGCGGCTGCAACCTGCGCTTCTTCTTCGAGAGCGTCCGCTACTCCGAGGACATCGACCTCGACGTCTCCGAGCGCATCCCGGTCCACGCTCTCAAGGATCGCGTCCCCCGCATCCTCTCCGGCCCGGCCCTCACCCTGGTGCTCAGGAACCGGGGCATGGAGGTGGGCCGCATCTCGGCGCCGAAGCAGACCGAGACCACCCAGCGGTGGAAGCTGGCGCTCTCGGTGGAAGGCCACCCGGCACCCCTGCCGACCAAGGTGGAGTTCTCGCGCCGTGGCACCAGCGACACCGCCGTGCTCGGGCCCATCGCGCCCGGGGTCCTGGCCGAGCACCAGGCCATGCAATTCCTCGCGCCCCACTACCCGCTGGCGGCGGCGCTGAGGCAGAAGGTGACGGCCCTGGCGGGACGCAGGGAGGTGCAGGCCCGCGACCTCTTCGACCTGGGGAGCGTGCTCATCCCCCGGGCCGGCGGAGACGCGGCACCGCTGCGGCCTGTCCGCACCGCCCTCCGGCCGGCGCTCGAGCGGGCCATGGCGCTCACCTACGCCGACTACAAGGCCCAGGTGGTCTCCTACCTGCAGCCGGACCGGGCCGACGCCGAAGGTTCGCCCGAGGCCTGGGAGGCGATGCAGCTGGCGGTGGTCGAGTACCTCGACAGGGCCGTCTCCACGCTCCGGGAAGACGCCCCGTGAACGCCGCCGCCGCGCTGGGCCGCCTGCGGGCCCTCGGGGTTCCGGCCGTCACCACGGCCGACGCCGCCGCGGCCCTGGGGCTGGCCATCGACGCCGCCAGCCACACCCTGCGCCGGCTCGGGGCGGCAGGCCTCCTGACGCCGGTCCGCAAGGGGCTCTGGGCCCTGCGTGAGCGGCCCGAGCCGCTCGCCCTGGCCGACTACGTCACCGCGCCCTACCCGAGCTACGTCTCGCTGCAGACCGCGCTCTACCTGCACGGGATGATCGACCAGCTCCCGGCCGTGACCTACCTGGTCTCGCTGGGGCGCAGCGCGCGGATTCGCACCGGCGTGGGGAGCTACAGCGTCCACCATGTCCGGCCCGAGTTCTTCGGCGGAGCCCGGCGGGATCCGGCCACCGGGGTCAGCCTGGCGACGCCGGAGAAGGCGCTGGTCGACTTCCTCTACCTGGCGCCCACCCGGACCCGCCTCTTCGCCGCCCTGCCGGAGCTGGAGCTCCCGGCCCGCTTCAACGTCCGCGCCGCTCGCCAGTGGATGGCTCGCATCCCGGCCGGCCGGATGCGCACCATGGTGGAGCGGGCGTTCCAGCGGGTGGTTGGGTAGGGGCCCCCTCACCGAGCCCGCCCGGCCTGGGCGCAGCGTTCCCGGATCACCTCCAGGACCCGCTCCACCACCGGCGCCGGTCCGAACTCGCGCTCCTGCTCGGCGGCCAGCGCCGCGGCCGCGGCGGGGAGCGCCGCGGACAGCTCGGCGACCGTGTCGAGCACCAGCCTCGGCCCGATCTCCACCTGCTCGGCGAACCGCTCCCAGTGACGGCGCCGCAGCCAGGCCGGCCTCGCCTCGCCGCCGATCTTCATCGCCAGCCGATCGCTCAGATCCGGCCAGGCCGCGGTGCAGAGCAGGTCGTAGAAAGGGGCCAGCCGCACCCCGCCCGGTTCGTGGAGCAGCGAGAGGTTCTTGGCGTGGGCGTCGGCGTTCTGCACCAGCGCATTGAAGACCGTCCAGCGCAGCAGCGCCCGCCGGTCGACCGCTGGGTCGGTGGAGGCGCGCGCCAGCAACGCGAAGGCGTCGGCCAGCCCCGGGCCGCCCTCGCCCTCGTACTTGGCCGTCGGCAGGTGGCCGAGCGCCTGGCAGAAGTCCTCGGCGTGCCTCCGGACCACCTTGCGGTCTTCGCCCAGGCGCCGGTCGAAGCGCTCGACCACGTAGACCGGCACCGGCCCGGGCCGCACCCGGCTGCGGGGGACCGGGAGGCCCGACCGGCCGGCCAGCGCCATGCAGAAGGCCTCGTTGCGAACGCTCCCCGCCACGCCGGGGACCTCCGGCTTGACGATGTGGGTGGTCGGCAGGCCACCCCGGGCGATCAGCACCTGGTCGCCCTCGATGCAGACCGGCAGCTTGGCCTGGGCCCCGGCCAGCGAGAGCCGGACACCGCGCTCCCCGGCCAGCAGCGGGCGGCGCGGCAACTCCTCCACCAGCCGGTCGAACGCCTCCGGTGAGAGCTGCAGGTACTGGCCAGTGGCGCGGGGGGACTCCCCGGCCGGGAGCAAGCTGACCGCACCGGCGCACTCGCCGCCGAGCGCGGTCAGCAGCGCAAAGTCGTTGCCCGGCGACAGGCCGAGCTTGCGCGCCACCGCCTCGCGGAGCCCGGCGTCGGGGAGCAGGTTGGCGAAGAACGGGCGCGCCTGTGTGTCGTCGAACGCGTCGGCGCGGAGAGGCAGCGAGAGCGAGAGCGGGGCGGCGTCGGGCGCAGCCAGCCAGGCCGGGTCATAGCTGAAGGAGAGCCGCCCGGAGGCCTGGGCCAGCAGGCCGGCCCGATGGCCGCCGAGCCAGGCCACCAGCGTCTCGGGAGCGCTCACCGGGCGCCCCCCCCGCGAGGCGTGACGGTCAGCTCCAGTCCGAGCCCGCGCAGCAGCCGGAGCACCTTGCCCAGCTCGGCCGTCGCTTTGCCGCGCTCCAGCTCGCTGAGGAAGCGAGTGCCGACGCCGCAGAGCGCCGCCGCCTCGGCCTGCGTGAGCCGGCCGGCCTTGCGCCGCTGGCGGACCAGCCGGCCCAGCGCGGCCGGAGAATCAACGTTCCCGTACGGTATCAAGGAGGCGCTCATGAGTCCCCAGCGGCTGGAAATGTCCCGATAGGGACAAAAATTACCACCGGGCCGCCGGCTGCGCTAGATCATGCCCGTACGGGAACAGGAGGAAGTCTACCCGCCGTGCAGGCTGACCGCCGGCCCGGCCCCGGCCACCCGCTCGCGCTCGGCCAGCTTCACGTCGGCCTCCATCATCAGCGTGATCAGCGCCTTGAAGCTGGTGCGCGGCCTCCAGGCGAGCGCCTTGACCGCCTTCGAAGGATCCCCGAGCAGGTAGTCGACCTCGGTGGGGCGGAAGTACTTCGGGTCGATCTCGACGTACTGCCGGTAGTCGAGCCCGACGTGGCCAAAGGCCACCTCGCAGAGCTCCCGCACCGTGTGGGCCTCGCCGGTGGCGATCACGTAGTCGTCGGCCTTCGGCTGCTGCAGCATGAGCCACATCGCCTCGACGTAGTCCTTGGCGTAGCCCCAGTCGCGCCGCGCCTCCAGGTTGCCGAGGTAGAGCTTCTGCTGCAGCCCGAGCTTGATGCGGGCGGCGGCGCGCGTCACCTTGCGGGTCACGAAAGTCTCGCCGCGGCGCGGGCTCTCGTGGTTGAAGAGGATGCCGTTCGACACGTGCAGCCCGTAAGCCTCGCGGTAGTTTACGCCGATCCAGTAGGCGTAGACCTTGGCGCAGCCGTAGGGCGAGCGCGGGTAGAAGGGCGTCGCCTCGCTCTGCGGCGGCGGCGAGGCGCCGAACATCTCCGACGACGAGGCCTGGTAGATGCGGGTCTGGTTCATCCCCAGCTCGCGCACCGCCTCCAGCAGCCGCACCGCGCCGAGGCCCGTCACCTCGCCGGTGTACTCCGGCACGTCGAAGGAGACCTTCACGTGGCTCTGCGCGCCGAGGTTGTAGATCTCGTCGGGGTGGAGCTTCTTCAGCAGGTAGTTGAGCGACGAGGCGTCGTTGAGATCGCCGAAGTGGAGGAAGAGCCTGCAGTTCTGCGAGTGCGGGTCCTGGTAGATGTGGTCGATCCGCTGGGTGTTGAAGGAGGAGGAGCGGCGGATGATGCCGTGGACCTCGTACCCCTTCTCCAGCAGCAGCTCCGCGAGGTAGCTGCCGTCCTGCCCGGTGATGCCGGTGATGAGCGCCTTCTTCACGTGAGCTCCCCTCGGTGCTGCTCGAACCAGGCGACCGTCTCGGCCAGCCCCGCCTCGAAGCCGATCTTCGCCCTCCAGCCGAACTCCGCCAGCGCCTTGCTGGTGTCGAGCATGCGGCGCGGCTGGCCGTCCGGCTTGGTCCGGTCCCAGGCGATCTCGCCCTCGAAGCGGCAGTGGCGCGCCACCAGCGGGACCAGGTCGCGGACGTAGATCTCGAAGCCGGCCCCCAGGTTGACCGCCTCCGACTTGTCGTACCGCTCGGCCGCGTCGATCACCCCGGCGGCGGCGTCGCGGGCGTGCAGGAACTCGCGCGAGGCGGCCCCGGTGCCCCAGACCACCACCTGCTTGTCGCCCCGCTCGCGGGCCTCGATGCACTTGCGGATCAGCGCCGGGATGACGTGCGAGGAGTGGAGGTCGAAGTTGTCGCGCGGGCCGTAGAGGTTGACCGGGAAGAGCACCACCGAGTTGAAGCCGTACTGGGCCCGGTAGCCCTCGCTCTGCACCAGCATCGCCTTCTTGGCGATGCCGTAGGGGGCGTTGGTCTCCTCAGGGTAACCGTTCCAGAGGTCGGCCTCCTTGAACGGCACCGGGCAGAACTTGGGGTAGGCGCAGATGGTGCCGAGCGCCACCAGCTTCCTGAGGCCCACCTGCCGCCCCACCTCGATGAGTTGCACCCCCATCATGAGGTTGTCGTAGAAGAACTTGCCCGGGTTGTCGCGGTTGGCGCCGATGCCGCCCACCTTGGCGGCGAGGTGGAGCACGAGCGAAGGCTGGGTGTCGCGGTAGAGGGCGCGGACGGCGGACATCTCCACCAGGTCGTAGTCCTTGGAGCGCGGGGTGAAGATCTCGCGAGCGCCGCGGCGGCGGAGCGCGTCCACCAAGAAAGAGCCCAGGAAGCCGTTGCCGCCGGTGACGAGGATACGCTCGGTGGGCCAGGAGACGGGCATGAGGGGCGAAACCTATTTCGGTCTACCGGCTGAGTCAAAGGAGAACCGGTGCATTGAGGATCCGTCGCCTGGACTCCGGACCAAGGGTTTGCTCCACTGCGATGCGCGAGATACGACACATGGAGGCCCCAGTGTTCGAGAGCTACAAGGAAATGCAGGTC